>NC_003911.12:3467500-3767500 GCF_000011965.2 Ruegeria pomeroyi DSS-3
GCTATTCCCTACCAAAGGGTACGTTCCCACGCGTTACTAACCCGTCCGCCGCTCACCCCGAAGGGCGCGCTCGACTTGCATGTGTTAGGCCTGCCGCCAGCGTTCGTTCTGAGCCAGGATCAAACTCTCAAGTTAAAATGCCGTTACCAGCATTTCCATGACAGTCGAACCTCTGCACATCCTTGATGTCCTACCGCTCCGCTACTTGAGGACAGATAAACCATCCCAAACAACGTCGCTCCCCCAACCCGGCTAGGCCAGGGCAAACATCAAGAGTCATCTGTCTGATGTACATCGTTCCAAAAGAAACGTTGCACGCTCAAACAGTGAAGCTGACACTCCATCATCGGCGCTACCGCCTACGCTACTAAAGCGCAGGCATCGAACCTAAGAGTGCGATATACAGACTTTCAATCCGTCGAAACGAACCAAACCGCCCACATATCTCTTCAGTATCCAGCAATGTCAAACAGCGCTGCGCCCCAGAGCCAAAAACAAGACCGATGCGCCAATCCCTCAGCGCGCCCGCCTCGCTCATCCCTCGAATGCCGCCGTCTCTCCAGCGTGTCCGACCGTCTCTCCGGCCCGTCAGCAGCACCTCAGCGCCGCCGGTGAAGGGGGTTCTAGGCCCAACCAAAAAGAGTCGCAAGCACAAAAATACAAAAATCAGAAAAAATCTCGAAAGAGAGCGGAAATATAGTTTTTTCAAATATTTAGATCGCGTCACCGCCAACCGCATCGGCGCCTTTAGCCCCTGTCACTCCATAGAAACCGCCTCGCGTAGAGCGGGTAACGGGCCGGGCGGGCCGAACACAGGCGACCGCAGCCTGAACCGACAACTTTCTTCGGAGGATTCAGAGCGCAAGCCTGCGCCGCGCAACCGGCAGCCGCAGGGCAAGCAGGATGACAACGAGGCCAAGATAGACCAGGGGTTCGATCTGGAACCCCTTGACCAGCATCAGGAAATGCACCGCGCCAAGCAGAACCGCCGCATAGACCAGCCGGTGCAGTTGCCGCCATGCTGGCCCCAATCGCCGGACCGACCAGTTGTTCGAGGTGAGCGCCAGCGGCAACAGCAGGGCAAACCCCGCCATGCCGATGGTGATATAGGGACGTTTGAGGATATCCGCCCAGATCTGGGCCGGGATCTGCACATCCAGCACCAGCCAGATCAGCAAGTGGCAGCTGACATAATAGAACGCCAGCACTCCGATGGCGCGCCGGAACTTGATCAGGTTCACCCCGAGCAGCCGCCGCATCGGCGTCACCGCCAATCCCAGGATCAGCGCTTGCAACGCCAGTTCCCCGAGCCGGTGTTCGATCGCCTTGGCGGGATCGACACCCAATAGACCGGTCGCGCCCATCCACAGCCAGACCGGGGGCGGTAGCGCCCCCGTCATATAGATCAGCCAGACCGGTATCCGGCGCAGCGATGCATTCACCCGTTCCATGGGTCAGAAGTATTTCGCCAGATCCATTCCCTGGTAAAGGCCGGCCACCTCTTTTTCATAGCCGTTGAACATCAGGGTGGGCTGCCGCTTGGCAAAAAGACCGCCACCGATGCGCCGTTCGCTGGCCTGGCTCCAGCGCGGATGGTTAACCTCGGGGTTCACGTTGCTGTAGAACCCGTATTCGTTCGGGATGGCCATGTTCCAGCTGGCCGGCGGTTCGCGGTCGGTGAGGGTGATCCGCACGATCGACTTGATCGATTTGAAACCGTATTTCCACGGCACCACCAGACGCAGCGGTGCACCGTTCTGATTGGGCAGCGGCTTGCCGTAGATGCCGGTCGCCATCAAGGTCAGTGGGTGCATCGCCTCGTCCAGCCTCAGCCCTTCGCGATAGGGCCATTCCAGCACCGGATAGCGGGTGCCGGGCATCTCTTCGGGCCGGTAGAGCGTTTCGAAGGCAACGTATTTCGCGCCCTCCTGCACTCCGGCCATGGCCAGCAGATCGGCCAGTTCAAACCCGTTCCACGGGATCACCATCGACCAGGCCTCGACACAGCGGAACCGATAGATCCGCTCTTCGATCGTCATCTCGGACAGGATGTCCTGAAAATCATAGTCACCGGGCCGCTCGACCATCCCGTCGATCTTGATTGACCACGGCACTGTCTTGAGCAGATGGGCATAAGCGGCCGGGTCGTCCTTGCCGGTGCCGAATTCATAGAAGTTGTTGTAGCTGGTGATCTCTTCCCAGCTGTTGGGCTCGAGCGTCTCGGCCTGCGCCGATCCGGCAAAGGCCGCGAGCCCCGCGCCAGCCATGCCCGCCATCACTTGCCTGCGATTCATCCAGGCCCCGCGTGGCGTGATGTCAGCAGGGGTCAGGTCATTGATCCAGCGATGGGCCATCGGGCTCTCCGTTCATTCCATTCCCCCCATATCTATTGCCTTACGCGAAGTCGGCCAACGCAACTCGGATCACAGCTGCGTTGCCGGTTTGAAACAAACCCGCCCCTCAGACCACGCCGAGCCGGCGCAATCCGTCTTCGAACTGCCGGTTTCCGCGCGCCCGATCCAGCCCCTCGGCATCGGATTTGACCGAAGGATAAAGGTCATCCATCTGTACCGACGTACCGTCATCGCAGACAATCCGCACATGCCGCCGCCGCATCAAGCGCGGCTCGGGTACGCCGACCGAATGCGCAATGGTCTCTACCTCGTGGATGACCGAACGCGCATAGGCGGCAACGCGCTTTTCCTTTTCATGCACCACCAGCCCCTTTTGCAACGAGGGGATATGGGTGGTGATGCCGGTGGGACAGGTGTTCTTGTTGCATTTCAGCGCCTGGATACAGCCCAACGAGAACATGAAGCCGCGCGCCGAGGTGATGAAATCGGCGCCAAGGCAGATTGCCCAGGCCACATCGCCCGGCGCCACCAGCTTGCCACTGGCCACGATCCGGATCCGGTCGTGCAGCCCGGACAGATCGCGCAGATCGACCATCCGGATCAGCGCCTCGCGCAGCGGCAGGCCAACCAGATCGATCAGCGGCATCGGCGCGGCGCCGGTGCCGCCCTCACCGCCATCGACGGTGATGAAATCGGGCGCGCTGTCGGCGCCCCGTTCGCGGATTCGGCGGAAGAAATCGAACCAGGGGTCGGCCGAACCCATGCAGGTCTTGATCCCGACCGGCTTGCCGGTCACCTCGCGCAAATGGGCGATGAGATCGAGCAGCCCGTCGAAATCGTCAACCTCGCGGTGACGGTTGGGCGAGATCGCGTCCATCCCCATCGGCACGCCGCGGATCTGCGAAATCTCGGCGTCGATCTTGGCCGCCGGCAAGATGCCCCCCTTGCCCGGTTTGGCGCCCTGGCTCAGCTTGATCTCGAACATCTTGACCTGTGGATGCGCCGCCACCTCGCGCAGCTTGTCATCGCTCAGGTTGCCCTCGGCATCGCGGACTCCGAACTTGGCGGTGCCAATCTGAAAGACGATGTCGGCGCCCCCCTCAAGGTGATAGGGTGACAGCCCGCCCTCGCCCGTATTCATCCAGACCCCGGCCGCCTTGGCCCCCTTGGACAACGCCAGAACCGCCGGTTTCGAAATCGCCCCATAGGACATGCCCGAAATGTTGAAGATCGAGGGAGCCGAATAGGGCTGACGACAGGTCGGGCCGATCACCAGCGGCTCGCTTGCGCCGAACTGGTCGTCCAGCGGCGGAAACGGCGCGTTCATGAAGATCGGCGTGCCGGGAATGTTCAGGTTGCGGGTCGAGCCAAAGGCAACCGTGTTCCCCTTGGCTTCGCTGGCATTATAGACCCAGTTGCGCTGCGCCCGGTTGAACGGCATCTCTTCGCGATCCATGGCAAAGAAATACTGCCGGAAGAACTCCCCCAACTCGGTAAAGATGTTCCGGAACCGCCCGATGACAGGATAGTTCCGCCGGATCGCATCACCGGTCTGGAACCGGTCGACAATGAACAGGACAACGGCGGTCAGCATCATCAGGCCAATGACGCTGACAAAGACAAAGGCCATCACCTCGATTGCGTTATAGGCGAAACCCATGCGAAAACTCCTATATATATTGATGTGGCGCAAAGCGGCGGTACTCTTTCCGATCCAGACTGAAGGCGAACCGCTCGCCGTGCAACCCACACGGCCACTATGGGAGAGAGCAATGAAACAGATGTTACTGGGCGCGGTGATCGCGCTGACCGCAGGCGCCGCCACCGCACAGGATGCGGTGACCTATACCACCACCGATACGTTCGAGGACGTCACCTTTGGTCTGGAAAGCGCGATTGTCGGGCGTGGGCTGGTGATCGACAGCGTCAGCCATGTGGGCGAGATGCTGGAACGCACCCGAGCCGATGTCGGCTCGGATGTGGTTCTGTTCGACCATGCCGAGGTGTTCTCGTTCTGCTCGGCGGCGCTGTCGCGCAAGGTGATGGAGGCCGATCCGATGAACGTCGTGTTCTGCCCCTATGGCATCTTTGTCATGCAACAGCCCGGCTCGGACGCGATCACCATCGGATTTCGGCAATTCCCCGAGGGGCCGATGCAGGAGGTTCAGTCACTGCTGGACAACATCGTGCGCGAGGCCATCGGCGAGTAATGCCCGGCGGGCCTGACCCTGTACCTGTGACTTGAAGGACCGGTAGTGATCCAATGGGGGTGTTCATGCGTATCCCCTGCACAAGACAGGAATGCGCCATGACCAGAGTCCCGCCCTTCATCATTACAGCCCTGCTCGCCAGCATGACCGGAGCGGTCGCGCTGGCGGGGAACGAGTCGCGCTCGATCGCCTATTCGCTTCCCGGCGGATTGATCGAAGTGGTCGCCGATTTCTCGGAGAATTCGATCTATTGGTGCGGGGCGGGCGATCATGCGCTGAATAAGATGAGAAAGCCCGGCAATCAGCGGCTCTATGTCTGGAAAGGCCCCTCTCCCAGCATCGCCCAACCCGGCGGGCGGGCGGTGACATTCGGGTTTACCCCGCCGCCACAGGGCGCCAGCCCTGCCCTGACCAACGACGTCGGGATCATCGGCAACACATTGTCCGTCAGTCAGGCCAAGAAAACCTGCGACGAACGCACCTCGAGCGGCTGAGCCTCAGGACAGATTGCGCCGTGACGGGTCGACCAGCGCATCCTCGCGTCCGATGGCCGTCATCATATAGACGATGTATCCCGAGATGATCGCGGCAAGGAAACACCAGATCGAGGTAAAGGCATAGGCCGCGAAGACAAAGCCCGCCACCACCGATGCCAGGATCAGCCATCCAAAGATGCGTATCTGGGGATGGGATGAGCCCACCAGCGGCGGGCAGATGACCACCGCATAGATCAACCGCGCCACGATCTTGGCGGTCTCGCCCGGAAACATGCTCGGGTTCTCGTACTGGATCGAATGCTTTACGAGATAGATATCGAGCGTTTCGGGCCGGGCCAGCACCGGCAGGAAAAGTACGGCGCCAAGACTGAAACCAAAAGCGGACAGCCCCCAAAAGATCCGCCGCCGAAATGGGTCGGGCTCGACCAGGGCCGAGGACAGCGGCACCCAGAGCGGCCAGAACCAGTAGGCGAAGAACAGAAAAACCAGCGCGGCGGCACCCGGCGCGACCGGGCCAGGGCCATCGAGTGTCAGCCACAGCAGACCTTCGGACAATTGCTGCACGCCGAAGAAAAAGGGAAAGACCGCAAAACCCAGAAACCGCGGCCCGAGATCCGCTGACTTGCGAATCGCGACCGTGCCACCCGCGATCAGGGCGGCACCGGCAACGAAACTGGCCGTGGCCGAAAAGCACATGGATGACCTCCTTGGTGTAGGCTCTGCGCTTGCGACACCAGCTTAGGAAAGAACCGCTCGCCGGGCAAATCGCCCCCCCCTACGCTATGACACTGCACGCATCGGTCGATGCCAAAGCGGCTGTTTCAAACAGAAAAGGCCCGCCATTTCTGGCGGGCCTCAAGTTTAGAACGCGCGGCGGCTCAATGCACGACAGCATCATCCGGGCGCGGCCGGCTCGAACTGACGACACGGTCGCCGATGACCAGTCCTTCTTCGCGCGCGGTGATCGCCACCGTGTCGCCGTCCTTGATCTCGCCGGCCAGCAGCTTTTCGGCCAGCGGGTTTTGCAGGTCGCGCTGGATAACGCGCTTCAGCGGGCGGGCGCCATAGACCGGATCGTACCCCGCATCGGCCAGCCATTTGCGCGCGGGCTCGTCGAGCTCCAGCACGATCTTGCGCTGCGCCAGGCGCTTGGCCAGACGACCCAGCTGGATCGTCACGATCCCGTCCATATCGGCCCGCTTGAGCCGGTCAAAGATGATCGTCTCGTCAAGCCGGTTCAGGAACTCGGGCCGGAAATGGGCCCTGACCGCATCCATCACATCGCGCCGGGCCTGGGCGCTGTCGGCGCCTTCGGGCAATTGGCTGAGCGCCTGGGACCCAAGGTTCGAGGTCAGCACGATCAGCGTCTGCTTGAAGTCGACGGTGCGGCCCTGACCATCGGTCAGCACACCATCGTCCAGCACCTGCAACAGCACGTTGAACACATCCGGATGCGCCTTTTCGACCTCGTCGAACAGCACCACCTGATAGGGACGGCGGCGGACCGCCTCGGTCAGCACCCCGCCCTCGTCATAACCGACATAGCCCGGAGGCGCGCCGATCAGACGGGCAACCGCGTGTTTCTCCATGAACTCGGACATGTCGATGCGCACCATCGCATTGTCGTCGTCAAAGAGATAGTTGGCCACCGCCTTGGTCAGCTCGGTCTTACCGACGCCGGTGGGGCCAAGGAACAGGAACGAGCCCAGCGGGCGGTTCTCGTCATTCAGACCCGCGCGCGCCCGGCGCACCGCATTGGCAACTGCCGTCACCGCCGTACCCTGACCGATGACGCGCTTGTGCAGCTCGTCCTCCATCCGCAGCAGTTTCTCGCGCTCGCCTTCAAGCATCTTCGAGGTCGGGATGCCGGTCCAGCGTTCGACCACCGCCGCGATCTGTTCGGGGCGCACGACCTCTTCGGCCTTGAGACCGGTATCCTCTCCGGCTTCGGCTTCTTCCCGCTGTTTTTCAAGCTCGGGGATGATGCCGTAGCTGAGTTCACCAGCTCGGGCCAGGTTGCCTTCGCGCTTGGCAATCTCCAGTTCGGCACGGGCGCGTTCGAGCTGTTCCTTGACGGATTGCGCCGCGTTCATCTTGTCCCGCGATGCCTGCCACTGAGCGGTCATCTCGGCGGATTTCTCCTGCAACTCGGCAAGGTCCTTTTGCAGCGTGGCAAGCCGGTCCTGCGAGGCGGCGTCGTTCTCTTTCTTCAGCGCCTCTTCCTCGATCTGCAATTGCAGGATCTGACGGTCCAGCTGGTCCAGCGCCTCGGGCTTGCTGTCGACCTCCATCCGCAAACGGCTGGCTGCCTCGTCCATCAGGTCGATGGCCTTGTCTGGCAGGAACCGGTCGGTGATATAGCGATGCGACAGCGTCGCCGCAGCCACCAGGGCTGAGTCAGAAATATCGACGCCGTGGTGCAGCTCGTATTTCTCCTTGATACCGCGCAGGATACTGATCGTGTCCTCGACGGTCGGCTCTTCGACCAGAACCGGCTGGAACCGGCGGGCCAGGGCCGCGTCCTTTTCCACGTATTTGCGGTATTCATCCAGCGTGGTGGCGCCGATGCAGTGCAGCTCGCCCCGCGCCAGCGCCGGTTTGATCAGGTTGGCCGCGTCCATCGCTCCGTCGGATTTACCGGCACCCACAAGCGTGTGCATCTCGTCGATGAAAAGGATGATCTCGCCCGCGGCCTCGGTGACCTCGGTCAGCACGGCCTTGAGCCGCTCTTCGAACTCACCGCGATATTTCGCACCGGCAATCAGCGCGCCCATGTCGAGCGCAAGGAGCTTCTTGTCGCGCAAGGATTCGGGCACATCGCCATTGACGATGCGCAGCGCCATGCCTTCGGCGATAGCGGTCTTACCCACGCCGGGTTCACCGATCAGCACCGGGTTGTTCTTGGTCCGGCGGCTCAGCACCTGCATCGAGCGGCGGATTTCCTCGTCACGCCCGATGATCGGGTCGATCTTACCTTCGGCTGCGGCCTCGGTCAGGTCGCGCGCGTATTTCTTGAGCGCGTCATAGCCCTCTTCGGCGCTCGCGGAGTCGGCGGTGCGGCCCTTGCGGATATCGTTGATCGCTTCGTTCAGCTTCTGCGCAGTCACCTCGCCGGCATCCAGCGCCTCTTTGGCCTTGGATTTCACCATGCAAAGCGCCATCAGCACGCGCTCGACCGGGACAAAACTGTCGCCTGCCTTCTTGGCGACCTTCTCGGCCTCGTCCAGCACCTTGACGGTCTGGCCGTCCAGATAGACCTGGGCCGCGTCGCCGCTGACCTTTGGGATCTTGGACAACGCCACGTCCAGCGCCTCGACCACCCGTTTGGATGCGCCGCCCGCGCGCGCAATCAGGTTGCTTGCAAGCCCCTGATCGTCATCCATCAATGCCTTGAGAATATGTTCGGGCGCCAGCCGCTGATGCCCTTCGCGCAGAGCAATGGTCTGCGCCGCCTGCACGAATCCACGTGCCCGCTCGGTGAACTTAGACAAGTCCATCTTTCTCTCCTTTTCCAAGCGCCCAAGGGTGTCTGCGCCCGCCAGGCGGCACGCATCGGTCTGGGCCTCGCATTCAATCTGGGGAATGCCAGAATATCTTCAAGGGGTTCGCGAAGGGTTTATCCGAATTGATCCAATTGGCCACATTTTCCCCTGTTTCTGCCGTTTTTTGGTAATAATTCTGAGGTCTCCTGAAAGGGATCATGGAGGCCCCAATGCAGATTACCAATGTCGAAATCTCCCAATACCAGGTCTGCCCCAACACCGCCCGGCATTCTGCAAGTGTTTGCATGACCCTGGCGGACCGTGTGGTGACGCTGTTCTGCTCGCTTGAGCTGCCCGAAGGGATCAGCGCTATCGCCCGCGCGCAGGCTTTTGTCGGCGATGCGATGCGCCAATTGCGCCGGATGCCCGAATTCCGTTCGGGCAAGCAGCAGTTATCGCTGGACGATCAGGCTCTGCCCGCGGTGGCCTGACACTCCTTTCGCTCGGGCGGGACGTGCCGATGTGACAGCGCCCTGCCCGCTTGCCTCCTCCGGGCCGCCTCAGTATGAACGGGCGACCCGAGCCGGAGGATCCCCAGATGACAGACAGAATGCTCGCCGACGATCGCCTGATCGTCGCCCTTGACGTGCCCAATGCGGTGGCCGGGCTGGCCCTGGCCGAACGGCTGGGCGACGCGGTTTCCTTTTACAAGATCGGGCTGGGGATGCTCACCGGTGGCGGTCTCGCTCTGGCCAACGAGCTGAAACAGGAACATGGCAAGCGCATCTTCCTGGACATGAAACTGTTCGACATCGGCAACACGGTCGAGGCCGCCGTGCGGGGCCTGTCCCAGTTCGATCTGGATTTCCTGACCGTGCATGGCGACCCGCATGTGGTGCGCGCCGCCAAGGAGGGCGCCGCCGGCAAGGACCTCAAGATCCTGGCCGTCACCATTCTGACCTCGCTGAACCGCGACGATCTGGATGCGTCGCTGATCAAACCCGGTGATGTGCACGACCTTGTTCTGGAACGTGCCGCCCGCGCCTTTGAGGCCGGGGCCGATGGTGTCATCGCCAGCCCGCAGGAGGCGGCCGCGATCCGCGCCCTACCCGAGGCTGCCGGGCGGCTGATCGTGACCCCCGGCATACGCCCCGCGGGTGCCGATCTGGGCGATCAGAAACGCGTCGCGACACCGGCCAACGCCATTGCCGACGGGGTTGATCACATCGTGGTGGGGCGGCCCGTCGTCCACGCTCCCGACCCTCGCGCCGCCGCTCTGTCGATCCTTGCCGAAATGACCTCTCCGCAAGCAGTGGCACCAAACCGGAGTTGATGCAGCGTCGCTATCGAGACCTCAAAATCTTTGCCTTGCCCCACCGCAAGACGGGAAACCGACCCTACGTCACCTGACGTAGGGTAAAAAACGGCCTGAAATCAGATCCTTTGGTGAAATCCGCGCCATTTTGCCGCTGTGCCCGTAAAAACACATCAAAAAAGCGAGTTTCCCGGGTCTGGATATCCAGCCTACCCCGGCAACCGTTTTTGAGCGATTCTAAACACGAGACACTCCCCAACGAACCATCTCTTCCTGAGGTTCGTTACCTCCCCCCCGCCCTTGGCGCGGGGGGCCTTTCTTTTGAAAGTGACCGACAGATCGCTCAGCGCTCGCCGCCAGATCGCGCCTGGTTATAGTCGGAACTGCCAAGATAGAGCCGCAAATGTTCGGCGAAATGGGGCACCGCGCGGGCGTGACGGACATAGTCGGTCGGTGCCATCAGACGCCAGCCCTGCCCCTCGTTGCCAAACCTGATCTGGTCCACATATCCGGCGGGCAGATGCGCCGTGAAAAACCACATGCGCCCCATCGGGCGCAAATAGCTCAAACTCCAGCCTACCCGATCAGCCGGCACGCTCAACCCAACCTCTTCCCGCGTCTCGCGCAGGGCACAATCAAGCGGGCTTTCGTCCCCCTCGCGTCCCCCACCCGGCAGATCCCAATGGTCGGGAAACGGGATGTCCGGGCGGTCGTCGCGGCGGATCACCAACAGCTCAGCGCCCAGAAACAGGGCCAGCTTTGCGCCGGAAAACGCGCTTGCCGTTTGTGTCACCTTTTCATCCCTTCAGAGTTCAGGCTAGATATGAGGGTCCTATCGCCTCACCTCAACCGGATATTCCCATGACTGCGGCCTCGGGTCTCTGCCGCGATTGTTTCTCACGCACCGGAAGTGCCCGGCGCTGCCCGTCTTGCGGCAGCCCGCGCGTGTTGCGGCATCCGGAACTGGACAGCCTGACCATCGCCCATATGGATTGTGACGCCTTCTATGCCAGCGTCGAAAAGCGTGACAATCCGGACCTCGCCGACAAGCCGGTGATCATCGGCGGCGGCAAACGTGGCGTGGTCTCGACCGCCTGCTATGTCGCGCGCATTCGCGGCGTGCGCTCGGCCATGCCGATGTTCCAGGCGTTGAAACTCTGCCCCGAGGCGGTGGTGATCAAACCGCGCATGTCGGTCTACGCCGAGGTGTCAAAGCAGATCCGCGCCCTGATGGACGAGCTGACGCCGGTGGTCGAGCCGCTGTCGCTGGACGAGGCCTTCATGGACCTCTCGGGCACCCAGCGGCTGCATGGGCATCCGCCTGCGGTGATGCTGGCGCGGCTGGTCAAGCGGATGAAGGACGAACTGGGCGTGACCGGCTCCATCGGTCTCAGCCATAACAAGTTCCTGGCCAAGGTGGCTTCGGACCTGGAAAAACCGCGCGGCTTCTCGGTGATCGGGCGGGCCGAGACGGCCGAGTTCCTGCGCGACAAACCGGTGCGCCTGATCTGGGGGATCGGTCCGGCGGCGCAGGAAAGCCTCGAGCGCGCGGGCATCCGCACCTTCACCGACCTGCTGCGCTGGGAGCAGGAGGCGCTGGTCGCCCGGTTCGGCGCCATGGGTCAGCGGCTGTGGCATCTGGCGCGCGGCGAGGACCGCCGCCGCGTCTCGGCGCATGACCCGATCAAGTCGATCAGCAACGAAACCACATTTTTCGAGGATACCGGCGACGCCGATGTGCTCGACGGCCATATCTGGCGGATGGCCGAGAAGGTGGCCGACCGGGCCAAGGCGCGCGGATTGGCGGGCCGGGTGGTGACTTTGAAGCTGAAACGCGCCAATCATCGGGTCCTGTCGCGACAGCAATCGCTGCGCGACCCGACCCAGATGGCCGACCGCATCTATCGCACGGCACGCGCCCTGTTCGACCAGTTGGGCGATCAGGGTCCCTATCGGCTGCTGGGGTGCGGGTTGTCGCATCTGTGCCCCGAGACCGAGGCGGATGTGTCCGGCGATCTGCTCGACCCGCAGGCAGCACAGCGCGCCCGCGCCGAACGCGCCACCGATGCCATCCGCAAACGCTTTGGCGCGGATGCGATCCTCAAGGGGCGCGGAATGCGCTGAGTGCGCGATCCCATCCCCGTTTCACCTGAAATCACCGTGAGGAAGAGAATGATCTCAGCCGAATTCTGCCGTGTCATGGCCCGCTACAACAGCTGGCAGAACAAATCCCTGATCACCGCCGCCGAGGCGCTGACACACGCCGCGCGCTGGCAGGAGCGTGGTGCGTTCTTCGGGTCGATCGCCGCAACACTCAATCACCTGTATTGGGCGGATGCGCTGATCCTGGCCCGGCTGACGGGAAACGAACGCCCGCAGGACACCATCCGTCATTCGCTGACGGATCCGGCTGACTGGCAGGACTACAAGACGCGCCGCCAGCACCGGGACCGCGAGATCGAGAGCTGGGCCGACGGCCTGAAGGATGCGGATCTGAACGGAACGCTTGCCTGGTATCAGGCCGACGGGGCGACGCGCATCACCGCCTCTGGTGCGCTTTGCGCCGCGCAGCTGTTCAATCACCAGACCCATCATCGAGGCCAGGTTCACGCCATGCTGACAGCAGCAGGTGCCAAACCGGGTGTGACAGACCTGACCGCTCTGACCTAGCCCGGTCCGCCGCTTGTCATTCGGCCGCCAGCCGCAAGGGCAAAGAGGCAAAGCCGCAAATCTCGGCAACCACGTCGCGCAGCAGCTCACGCATCGCAGAGAAATTGCCATTCGGGCGAATGGTTGCCTCATGCATGTACAGCCCGCGGTCGATCTCGATCTGGATGGCGTGTTGGCGCCGCGACGGGCGGCCATAGGCCTGGGTCACATAGGCGCCGGCAAAGGGGGTATTGCGCACCACATGCAGCCCGGCGGCGGTAAAGGCGGCCTCGACCCGATCCACGATCTCGGGTGAGGCAGAGGCCCCGAACCGGTCGCCCAACACCACATCCGGCTTGCCGGCCGCCTTGCCCACGCTGTTTTCCAGGGCCTCTCGTGGCATCGAATGACAGTCGATCAGAATCGCCTGACCAAAGGCCGCATGCGCCTCGTTCAATAGATGCTGGAGCCGGGCATGATAAGGGTGCCAGATCGCCTGCAGGCGCTGCTCTGCCTCGGCCCGGCTCAGCTTGCCGCGATAAATGGCCCGCCCGCCCGCCACGACACGGGGGATCACCCCAAGGCCCGAGGCAACACGCGGATTGTGCCCGCCCTTGCGTACCCCTTCGATCAGGGCCGGATCCAACTCCTCGCAGCTGCGGTTCAGGTCGAGATAGGCCCGCGGCGCCGCCGCCCGCAAAAGCGGCGCCCCGAACTCGGGGGCGCAATCGAACAGCTGATCGACAAAGGCATCCTCGGAAGAGCGAATCGCATGGTCATCCAGCACCGTCTGCGCCAGAAACGGCGGATCATAGCGCGCGCCGCTATGGGGCGAGGCAAAAACCACGCTCGAGGTGCGTGCGGCGGGCAAGGTCAGATGATAAGCGGTGTTGGTCATACGGCCTCCGGGATCAACAAAATCATAGACCGGAAAATAGTTCGATCAAAAGCCCTTGATCCCCCCGCCGACTCCTTTTATAGACCCCGCTTACCGGCGCGGGCTACCGCGCCCCATTACGTTCTGGGGCAGGCGCGCGACGGCAATCATGGGCGGTTAGCTCAGTGGTAGAGCACTACGTTGACATCGTAGGGGTCACAAGTTCGAACCTTGTACCGCCCACCATGATTTCAAGCCTCTGGTCACACAGAGGACCCGCGTAACCCAGGCGCTGGCCCGCGCCGCAGGAATTGGAGACGACCATGAAGGTCAGGAACTCGCTCCGCTCGCTCAAGTCCCGCCACCGGGACTGCCGCGTCGTGCGTCGCAAAGGCCGCGTCTACGTGATCAACAAGACGCAGCGCAAGTTCAAAGCCCGCCAGGGTTGAGAACAGCAGCAAAACTTTCGAAAAACCGCGCCCCAGGGCGCGGTTTTTTGTTGCCCCTGTCATAGATCTGCCACCTTTCCGAACAACTCTCGGGCGAGAGAGATTTTGAACGGATGGGATATGGTTGTACGATTTCTGGTGTTTGCGCTGGCGCTGATTTGCGGCCAGTCCCTGCTGGCCGCGCCCTCGGCCGAAACGATCCGCGCATCGCTGCTGGCGCATGACTTTGACATGCTTACCGCAGACCTGGAGGCCAGCCAGGCCGCCTTCGATGCTGGCGACATCTCGGATGAAGATCTGCGGCGGCTGTTCGAGGTGTTCACCTCATCAAGCCCCGATGTCATCGAAGCGGTTGCCGAATGGGAGCGCAAGTCTCCGGACCTGCCCTATGCCACGACCGCGCGCGGCTGGAGCCTGTACATAACCGCATCGCGGATACGCGGCGAGGATTTTGCCCGCGACCCCTATCCCGAGGCGCTGCGGCTGCACCGCGAGATGCTGGAGCGGGCTTTTCTTCTGGCCATGCGGGCCTATGGCATGGACCCCAGCCTGATTCCTGCCAGCGACCTGATCATCGCGCTGGGCAACAGCACCTCGCGGCAGGAACAGGCGCTGGTCGTGGTCGAAAGGGTGATGAGCGAACAGCCCAATGCCGGGACATTGCGGCGCGCCATCTGGCTGGCCCATCCCGGCTGGGGCGGTTCTTCGGAGTTGGCGGATGCGCTGTGCGCTTTCTTCGGCCCCAATGCGAGTCCAAACGGCGCCGACCTGACCCGGCAATGCATCACCTATGCCTCGCGCGAGATCTTTGGTCACCGGATGGAGGAAATCCGCACCTGGATGAAAGAGGACCCCGATCCCTGGTATGACTATTACCGGGTCTGGGCGACGCTTTTTGACAAATCGCCCAATGCCGAAGACCTCGCCTTTGCGCATCGCTATTTCCAGGACAGCGAGGTGCGGGACCTGCGCCTGTCAAAGATGTTCGATCAACGCTACAGCATGCGCCCCGGCCTCAGCCCGGTGCATCACCTTGTCTTGGAACGGAGCAAGGATTGGGCAAGGGCCGTGCTGGAAACCGACCCTTATGAACTTTCTGCGCTGGATGTCCTGCTCAGCGACACTGTTCGGGTAACCAAGGGCGCCGACAACAACTGGATGTTTACCCCGTCTGGCAGCCCGACCCGCGACGAGCGTCTGGACTACATGCGCCGCCGTTTGTACGCGGCCCCCTACAACCCGGACTTCTGGGAGGATTATGCCCGCTTTCTCAACAATGAGAACAAGCAGGCGGGCTACCCGGTCGAGGGGATTTTTGCGACCGACACGTTGATGATCAACGCCATCGTCTATTCCAAGCACCGTCCCGATTGGCTGGGGGATTTTGTCGAGCGCAAGTTCAAACAGCTGGAGTTTCTGGAATGGATCACCGGACAGGGCAAGCCGGACTGGGACCGTTTCATCGCCGAGACCGACCGGAATGCGCAGATCATTTGCCCGCTGATCCGGGCCAACCGGCTGTTTGATGCAATGCGTTTGGCCGGCTTGGAGAACAGACGGCATAAGGACCTGTCGGTGTTCAAACAGCAAAAACTTCGCGCCGAGACCGAGCGTGCCGCCTCAGAGGGGCAGTGCGAGAATGAACGGCTGGCACCGATAGAGGCGCTTTGGTTCACGCCGGTCGAGGTCGATCTTGCGGCCATGGGATAGGTGAGGCGCGCCGGGGGACAGCCCCGCAGGCCAATGGCACGATGGGGCCGAGCCACCGACAGGCGCCCCAGCTGCAATGAAAACCGCGCCTCTGGGCGCGATTTTGTTGTTGCGGACAAGCGATTCCGCGGTTCCCGCAACCGGTCGCGCGCGATAGCCTCCTGTCATGCAAGGGGGAGGCCGCCATGTCCCGCAAGCCAAACATCATTCTCATTCTCGCCGACGACCTGGGGTTCGCCGATCTGGGCTGTACCGGGTCCGAGATCCGCACACCCAATATCGACGGGCTGGCGCGCGACGGCGCGCTGCTGACGGCGATGTACAATTGCGCGCGCTGCTGTCCGACGCGGGCCTCGCTGTTGACCGGGCTTTACCCGCACAATGCCGGGATCGGCCATATGGGGGCCGACCTGGGCACGCCCGCCTATCGCGGTTTCCTGCGCAACGACTGCGCCACCATTGCCGAACATCTGCGGGCGGCGGGCTATCGCACCTGCATGTCGGGCAAATGGCATGTGGGCGGGGATTTCATGGCGCGCGAAGTGGACAGCTGGCGGGTGGGTGATGTCGACCACCCCACCCCGCGCCAACGCGGGTTCGACCGGTTCTATGGCATCGTCGACGGGGTCACGCATTTCTTCTCGCCGCATTACATGCTGGAGGACGATACCCGCGTCGAAACCTTTCCGGACGATTTCTATTTCACCGACGCGATCACCGACAAGGCCATCGGCATGGTCGAGGAGGCGGTGGAGATGGAGCAGCCCTTCTTCCTCTACCTCGCCCATACCGCGCCGCATTGGCCGCTGCATGCGCATCCCGAGGATATCGCGCGCTATGACGGGGTCTATGGGCGCGGCTGGGACGCGCTGCGCAGCAGCCGCCACGAGACGATGAACGCGATGGGCCTGTTTCAGACCAACTGGCAGATCAGCCCGCGCGACGCGGATGTCTGCCCCTGGGAGGCCGCGCCGCACAAGGATTGGGAGGCGCGCAAGATGGCCACCTATGCCGCCATGGTGGACCGGATGGACCAGTCCATCGGCACGCTGCTGGCGGCGCTGAAACGGATGGGACAGTTCGACAACACGCTGATCCTGTTTCTCAGCGACAATGGCGGCTGCGCCGAGTTCATGGCCGAGGACGGCTGGGCCAAATTCTTTCCCGATACCACCCATGACGGGCGACATATCGAAATGGGCAACCGGCCCGAGATCATGCCCGGCAGCGCGCTGACCTATCAGAGCTATGACAAGCCCTGGGCCAATGTGTCGAACGCACCGTTCCGCAAGTTCAAGCATTACGTGCACGAGGGCGGCATCTCGACACCGCTGATCGCCCATTGGCCCGGCAGGATCGCGGCACCTGTGCCGCTCCACGCCGCCTGTCATGTGGTCGACATCCTGCCGACGATCCTGGAAGCGGCGGGCGCACCGCCGATTGCGGAACTGGGCGGGCACGGGATGCAGCCCTTGCAGGGTGAAAGCCTGCTGGGCCTGTTGCGCGGCAAGAAATGGGAGCGCGAGCAGCCCATCTTTTTCGAGCACGAGGGCAACAGCGCCATCCGTCTGGGCCAGTTCAAGCTGGTGCGGCTGCATGGGCAGGACTGGGAGCTTTACGATATCGAGGCCGACAGAACGGAGTTGAACGACTTGATCCGGGGTGAGCCCGATCGGGCAAAGGCGCTGGTGGCCGAATACCAGGACTGGGCCGACAAGACCGGCGTGCTGGACTGGAACATCGCGCTACCCCGGCTGCTGGCGGCCTGGCAGATGGACAACGCCGAAGGGTGACTGCGACAGCATTACCCGACTGAAATAATCAGTTTTATCTTGCACCCCTCGCGAAATCCGGTAATTGACTATTTCAGTCGGATTAACTGAATCGCGAGAGACTCCCATGCTCAAGACCACCACTGCCATCGCGCTTGCCCTGATTGCCACCTCGGCCATCGCCGAGGGCGAGCTGAACCTCTATTCGTCGCGCCATTATGACACCGACGAGCGGCTCTATACCGATTTCGAAGAGGCCACCGGCATCCGCATCAACCGGATCGAGGGCAAGGCGGACGAGCTGATCGCCCGCATGCAGGCCGAAGGCGCCAATTCGCCCGCCGACGTGCTGCTGACCGTCGACACCTCGCGTCTGGCCCGCGCCAAAGAGGCCGGCCTGCTGCAAGCCATCGACAGCGCCGTTCTCGAAGACCGCATTCCCGCCAACCTGCAGGACAGCGACAACCAGTGGTTCGGCTTCTCGCAGCGCGCGCGGCTCTATTTCTATGACAAGGCCGGTGTCAGCGCGCCGCCCGCCACCTATCTCGATCTGGCCGATCCCGCCTACAAGGGGCAGGTCTGCATCCGCTCGTCCACCAACACCTATAACCAGACCCTGCTGGCCGCCATCATCACCCATCACGGCGAAGATGTTGCCCGCGACTGGGCCGAAAGCGTCGTCGCCAACATGGCGCGCGAACCGCAGGGCGGCGATACCGACCAGCTGCGCGGCATCGTGTCGGGCGAATGCGGGATCGCGGTGTCGAACTCGTACTACTTCGCCCGCGCCCTGCGCAGCGACGTCAAGGGGCTGAGCGGCGAGATCGACAAGATCGGCATCGCCTTCCCCTCGCAGGACGCCGAAGGCGCGCATATGAACCTGTCCGGCGGCGGCGTGGCTGCCCATGCGCCCAACCGCGACAATGCGGTCAAGTTCCTGGAGTATCTCGCCAGCGATCAGGCGCAGGTCTATTTCTCGAATGGCAATGACGAATACCCCGCCGTCACCGGTGTCGACCTGGCCGACAACGTGGCCGCGCTGGGAGAGTTCAAGGCCGACGAAGTGAACCTGTCCGAAGTGGCCGCCAACATCCCGATGGCACAGAAAATCTTCAACGAGGTTGGCTGGAAGTAAGCCAACTCAACCAGAAGACAAAGGCGCGGGGCCCTCGCCCGCGCCTTTTCTCATGTCTACGGCTCGGTCAGGGCCGCTTACCGGCCCCGTCCGACCTGACGGCAGATCAGGATCACCGGCAACAGCCCCATCGCCAGGATCACCAGCGACGGCACCGCCGCGCCCTCCAGCCGTTCGTCGCTGGCCAGGCGATAGGCCTGCACCGCCAAAGTGTCAAAGTTGAAGGGGCGCATGATCAGCGTCGCGGGCAGTTCTTTCATCACATCGACAAAGACGATCAGCAGCGCGGTCATCAGCGAAGGCGTCAGGATCGGAAGGTGGATACGGCGGAGCGTGCCCAGCGGCCCCTGCCCCAGTGACCGGGCGGCGGCATCCATATTGGCGTGCACCATGCTTTGGCCGCCCTCATAGGCGCCAAGCGCCGCCGCCAGAAACCGCACCATATAGGCCGCGATCAGCAGCCAGATGGAGCCGGTGATCAACAAACCGGTGGACAGGCCGAACTGGGCCCGCATCCAGGCGTCGAGCGCGTTGTCAAAGGCAGCAAAGGGCACGATCAGCCCCACCGCGATCACCCCGCCCGGCACCGCATATCCCAGCCGCGCCAAATAAGCGGCCCCGTCCGAGCGCCGCCCGGGCCTCAACCGCTGGAAGAAGCCCACGCAGATCGCCGCCGTCACCGTCACCACCGCCGCCGTGCCCGCCAGCGTCAGCGAGTTGCGGATGAATCCGACATAGCGGCGCGACAGCAGGTTCTGCTCGGACTCCAGCCCCATCTGCACCAGAATCACCACCGGCAGCACAAAGCCCAGCACAACGGGCACCGCACAGAGCGTGAAAGCGCCCGCCGCCTGCCACCCTTTCAACTCGCCCGCGGGCAGCGCCGCGTGCCGGCGCCCGGACTGGTAGTAGCGCGCCTTGCCGCGCTGGGTACGCTCGGCCACCGCCAGCAGCAGGGCAAAGCCCAGCAGACACAGCGCCAGCTGCGCCGCCGCCGCCCGGTCGGCCATCGAGAACCAGCTGGTATAAATGCCGGTGGCAAAGGTCTGCACCCCGAAATAGGCCACCGTGCCGAAATCGGCGATGGTCTCCATCACCGCCAGCAGCACCCCTCCCGCAATCGCCGGCCGCGCCATCGGCAGCGACACCCGCCAGAAGGCCACCCAGGGCCCGGTTCCCAGCGCCCGCGCCGCCAGAAAGGCGCTGGCGCTTTGCTGCAGGAAGGCCGCCCGCGCCAGCAGGTAGACATAGGGGTAAAGCACCAGGATCAGCATCACCGCCGCGCCCTCGGTCGAGCGGATCTCGGGGAACCAATAGTCGCGCGGCCCCCAGCCTGTCACCTGACGCAGGGTCGTCTGCACCACCCCCGGATGATCGAGCACGAAGGTATAGGCATAGGCCAGCACATAGGCGGGAAAGGCCAGCGGCAGCACCAGCGCGATTTCCAGCAAACGCACGCCGGGAAAGCGTGTCATCGTCACCAGCCAGGCCGCACCGACCCCGACGGCAAAGGTCCCGGCAGCCACCAGCGCGACCAGCAGCAAGGTTGTCGCCGCATAGCCCGGCAACACCGTCTCCAGCAGATGGGCCAGCGTATCGGTGCCTCCGGTCAGCGCCGCCAGCGCCACCGCGACCATCGGCAACAGGCAGGCTGCGGCGATGGCGAAGGCCAAGCCGCCCAACAGGCGGGTGCCCGAAGACAGGCGGCGGCGGGAGCCATGGGCGGCATATCGGGTGTCAGCCATTGCGGGTCCTGGCGGGTTCTGCGGTTCCAATGCCCTTAATCGACCAGTTTAGTCGGAAATACCAGTGCCTGACGGGATATTCCCTCTCCCCACACCCCTGCAAACAGGGTGCAAAACGACGCGGCCCCGCGCGGATCGCTCTGCGCGGGGCCAATGGTCTCTGTCAGGCGGCATCAGTCGTAGCGGCGCTGATCCTCGATCACCAGCCCGTCCTTGGGCAGGCTGCCCGGGGCCACGACCTCGATCGCGCCCTTGAGCTTGAGCACTTCGGCGACCGAGCGGGCATACGCCGCATCATCGCCCCCGCTGCTTTCGATCTGCACCGTCATCGCATCCATCTCGCCCACGCGGGTGGCGATCACCCGCGCCTTGACGATCTCGGCATGTTTGTCGACCAGCGCCGCCACCTGTTCGGGGCGCACGAACATGCCCTTGATCTTGGTGGTCTGGTCGGCACGGCCCATCCATCCCTTGATCCGCATATTGGTGCGGCCGCAGGGCGAATGGCCCGGCAGGACGGCGGACATGTCACCGGTGGCAAAGCGGATGAGCGGGTAATCGGGGTTGAGGGAGGTCACCACGACCTCGCCCACCTCGCCCGGCGCCACCGGCGTTCCTGTGCCGGGGGTGACGATCTCGACGATCACATGTTCGTCGACGATCATCCCCTCCATCGCCGCGCTTTCATAGGCGATATTGCCCAGATCGGCGGTGGCATAACATTGCAGGCACGAGATGCCGCGATCGGCATATTCCTTGCGCAGCGACGGGAACAGCGCACCGCCGCCCACCGCGGCCTTGGTGAACTTGAGGGCAACCCCCATCTCCTCGGCCTTGTCCAGGATCACCTTGAGGTAATCGGGTGTCCCGGCATAGGCGGTGCAGCCGATGTCGCGCGCGGCGGTCACCTGCAATTCGGTCTGGCCGGTGCCAGCGGGCAGCACCGCCGCCCCCACCGCCCGCGCGCCGTTTTCAAAGATCATGCCGGCGGGCGTCAGGTGATAGCCGAAACAGTTCTGCACGATGTCGCCCTGGCCGATGCCGGCGGCATGCAGGAAACGCCCCATGCGCCACCAGTCGTGATCGGTGCCGCCCGGTTCATAGATCGGACCGGGGGACTGGAACACATGGGCAAAGCCATGCGCCGGCTTGACGGTGAACCCGCCAAAGGGCGGATGTTCGCCCTGGGCACGGCTCAGTTCCGATTTGCGCAGCACCGGCAATGTCGCCAGCGCTGCCGCATCGGTGATCGCAGCCGGGTCCACATCGGCCAGCAGCCGGGCAAAGCCGGGCGCCGTCTTGGCGCGGGCGATCTGTTGCGGCAAGGCGCTGGCCAGATCGGCGGCGCGCTGGTCGTCCGTGCGGGTTTCGAGCGGGTCAAAATGGGTCATCGCATGATCCCTCATCAGCTCAGCCACCGCTTGCGGCGACGGTAGGAGCGCACATCGCGGAACGACTTGCGGCCATCATCGGACATGCCGAGATAGAATTCCTTCACATCCGGGTTCTCGCGCAGCTCCTTGGCGGGGCCATCCATCACCACACGGCCGGATTCCAGGATATAGCCGTAATGGGCATAGCGCAGCGCCACGTTGGTGTTCTGTTCGGCCAGCAGGAAGGACACGCCCTCTTTCTCGTTCAGATCACGGACGATCTCGAAGATCTCCTCGACCAGCTGCGGCGCCAGACCCATCGAGGGTTCATCCAGCAGGATGGTCTCGGGGCGCGACATCAGCGCCCGGCCCATCGCCACCATCTGCTGTTCACCGCCCGAGGTATAGCCGGCCTGACTGCGGCGGCGCTCCTTGAGGCGGGGGAAATAGTTATAGACCAGTTCGAGATCGCGCTGGATATTGGCGCTGCCATCCTTGCGGGTATAGGCGCCGGTCAGCAGGTTTTCCTCGACCGTCAAGTGTTCGAAGCAATGGCGGCCTTCCATCACCTGGATGACGCCCTTGGTCACCAGGGCGGCCGGATCCAGTTCGTGAATCGTTTCGCCGCGATACTTGACCGACCCTTTGGTCACCTCGCCACGTTCGGAATGCAGCAGGTTCGACACCGCCTTGAGCGTTGTCGTCTTGCCCGCGCCGTTGCCGCCCAGCAATGCGGTTATCCCGCCCTTGGGCACGGTGAGGCTGACACCCTTGAGCACGAGGATCACGTGATTGTAGATCACCTCGATATTGTTGACCTCCAGCAGGGTTTCCACCTGCGTATCCGTGGTTTTTGCCGCATCCAGCATCCGCGCTTGTCCTCATTGGCCCCGGTTCGCCGGGGATGATCGGGGGTGGGACGGCGGCGGACCGCCGTCCCGGGTTCATCGCCGGCCCGTATCACGGGCCGGTTGCGGTCTTAGTTGCAGCGCGGCGAGATGTTGTTCTCGCTGGCATAGGCGCTCGAGTCTTCCTCGATCAACGCGCCGATGACGTCGCCGTCGGTCGGTTTGAAGTCCGAGATCAGCGACCAGGTCTTGGAGGTCGCATCCCACTGGGTCACGCCGACCAGGGCGTCGCCGCCATGGTTGCCACAGGACACCGAGAAGGTCGGGCCAAAGTTCGGCAGGCCCAGTTCAGCCATCTTCGCTTCGGTCATTTCCAGCGCTTCCATACCGTCGCGCATGTCCGCGGCGGTGATGTCGGCCTTGCCCGAGATCTCCTGTGCCTTCTTGGCGGCTTCGGCAGCCAGCATGGCGGCATAGAGACCACGGTTGTAAAGCACGGTGCCGACCTGATCACCGGCGCCTGCGGCCTTGCCGGCGTCGATGACGTATTTCTGCAGGTCGTCAAACAGCGGGAAAGCGGTACCGACGTTGTGGAAGGTCAGCGCCTTGTAGCCGTTGGCCGCGTCACCTGCGGGCAGCACGTCATTCTCGGAGCCCGACCACCAGATGCCGATGAAGTTTTCCATCGGGAAGCGGATGTTGGCGGCTTCCTGAACGGCGACCTGGTTCATCACGCCCCAGCCCCACATCAGGACATAGTCCGGCTTGTCACGGCGGATTTGCAGCCACTGCGACTTCTGCTCCTGACCCGGGTGATCGACCGGCAGCGTGCTCAGGTCAAAGCCGTGCTTCTTGCTCAGCTCTTCCAGGGTGCGGATCGGTTCCTTGCCATAGGCCGAGTTGTGATAGACCAGCGCGATCTTCTTGCCCTTGATGTCGCCGCCGTTGATTTCCAGCAGGTAGTTCACCGCGCCCGAGGCACCATCCCAGTAGTTGGCGGGATAGTTGAAGACATGGCTGAACACGTTGCCGTTCTTCGCCGAGGTCCGGCCATAGCCCATCGAGTGGATCGCGATGCCGTCAGCGGTGGCTTTGGGGATCAGCTGATAGGTGATGCCGGTCGACAGCGGCTGATACACCAGCGCGCCCTGGCCCTTGGTGGACTCATAGCACTCGACGCCCTTTTCGGTGTTGTAGCCGGTTTCGCACTCCAGCACGTTGGCCTTGACGCCGCCGATGCCGCCATCCCGCTCGTTGAGCAGGGTGAAATAGTCGGCATAGCCGTCGGCAAACGGGATGCCCCCCGCCGCATAGGGGCCAGTACGATAGCTGAGCGACGGGAATGTCAGGTCAGCCAGCGCCGGACCTGCGGCCATCAGGGCGCCCAGCGCCACGGTTGCCAGTTTCATTTTCATCGGGTTTCTCCTCCCTTGGTTTAGACCGATGGTGGTGTACGAGGCGATCTTTCCGCCCCGTATCGGGTTGGACCTGCCCGCCTTAATGCGGGAAGGGCCAGAGTCTGAGTTTTTCCTTGGCCACGCGCCACAGCTGCGCCAGCCCATGCGGCTCCATGATCAGGAACACGACGATCAGCCCGCCGACGATCACCAGCTGCAGATGCGCCACGATATCGGTGGGCCAGCCCAGCATGTCGGCGCCCACGACCTTCAGGACCACCGGCAGCAGCACCAGGAAGGCCGCTCCGGCAAAGGAACCGAAGATCGAACCGAGGCCGCCGATGATCACCATGAACAGCACCAGGAACGATTTCTGGATACCAAAGGCCTCGCCCACTTCGACCGCGCCCAGATAAAGCGCAAAGAACAGCGCGCCCGAGATGCCGATGAAGAAGGAGCTGACGGCGAAGGCTGTCATCTTGGCCTTGAGCGGGTTCACCCCGATGATCTCGGCCGCGATATCCATGTCGCGGATCGCCATCCAGGTCCGGCCCATGGTGCCACGGGTCAGGTTGCGGGCGATCAGCGCACAAGCGGTCAGGAAGACCAGGCAGAACAGATAGGTGGCCCAGGCCGGCGCATTGGGGCCGGTGATGATGATGCCGAACGTGTCGCGCTCGGGCGCGTTGATCTGGCCCGAGGCCGAATAGTTGTAGAACCACGGCACCCGGTTGAACAGCCAAACCAGAAAGAACTGCGCCGCCAGCGTGGCCACCGCCAGATAGAACCCCTTGATCCGCAGGCTGGGCAGGCCGAACAGCACCCCCACCGCGGCGGTGATGCCACCGGCCAGGATCACGTGGATGAACATGCTCACCTCGGGAAAGGCGGTCATCAGCTTGTAGCAGGCATAGGCGCCCACGGCCATGAACCCGCCGGTCCCCAGGCTGACCTGACCGCAATAACCCACCAGGATGTTCAGCCCGATTGCAGCGATCGCATAGATCAGAAAGGGAATCAGCAGCGCATTCGCCCAATAGTCGTTGATGATGAACGGGATGATCCCGAAGGCAACCGCCAGCACCACGTAATACCGATAACGGTCGAACTTGATCGGAAAGGTCTGGCTATCGGCCTGGTAGGAGGTTTTGAAATCTCCGGCTTCACGGTAGAACATCGCTTACATGCCCCCTTCGGACTGCGCGCGGTTGCGGGCCGCGGCATCGAGTTGATTTGTCTTTTTCGCATAGCCGCTCGCTTCGGCGGCCCGGACCAGCCGCAGATATGCGACGATCCCCATGATGAACCCGGCAAAGGCCAGGAGGCTGGCGATGATCAGCTGACGCTCGCTCAGGTCTTGCGCGGTCAGAGCGATATACCCAAAGGCCCAGAAGCCCGACCAGGCGACGACATTGACGATGGCGATCAGCTTGTTCATCTTTCCTCCCCTTTGCGAAGGTTCCGGGCGGGCGGGTCTCGTTGCGCGGCACGCGCAACGGGGTCGCCCACCGGAGCCTCAGACCCTTTCGATGATCTTCTCGCCGAACAGGCCCTGCGGCCGGAACACGAGGAAGATCAGCGCCAGAACATAGGCGAACCAGTTCTCGGTCGCGCCGCCCACCATCGGGCCGATCGCGAATTCGAACAGTTTCTCGCCCACACCGATGATCAGCCCGCCGACAATGGCGCCGGGGATCGAGGTGAAGCCGCCCAGCATCAGCACCGGCAGCGCCTTGAGCGCGATCAGCGACAGCGAGAACTGCACGCCCGACTTGGTGCCCCACATGATCCCCGCGACCAGCGCCACGAAACCGGCAACCGACCAGACCAGCACCCAGATGAAGTTCAGCGAGATGCCGACACTCAGCGCCGCCTGGTGGTCGTCGGCCACCGCACGCATCGCCCGGCCCTGCTTGGTATACTGGCTGAAGGCCACCAGAGCCGCCACCAGCAGCGCCGCGATCACGGTTGCCACGATGTCCAGATTGTCGATGAAGAACCCGTAGCCGAAGATGCCATAGGTGGTGTCGTCGATCCAGACGTTCAGGCCCTGCGGCAGGCCCACATCCAGCGTCTTGATCTCCGAGCCCCACATCAGGTCGGCCACGCCTTCCAGGAAATAGGCAAGCCCGATGGTGGCCATGAACAGGATGATCGGCTCCTGCCCGACCAGGTGGCGCATCACGAATTGCTGCACCGCCCAGGCCAGCAGGACCATGACCGCCATGGTCAGCAGGATCGCCA
Organism: Ruegeria pomeroyi DSS-3; assembly: GCF_000011965.2. Taxonomy (NCBI): domain Bacteria; kingdom Pseudomonadati; phylum Pseudomonadota; class Alphaproteobacteria; order Rhodobacterales; family Roseobacteraceae; genus Ruegeria; species Ruegeria pomeroyi. The sequence continues at coordinate 3,493,558 of NC_003911.12, forward strand.
CGAAGCCGGGCACGTTCCACCCGAAATGGGTGATATGCCCGCCGAATACGGCGTTGATCAGATGCGAGAACGGCACCTGTCCGTTCATGATGCCGACCAGGGTCATGGCGGCAAACAGCGCCATCACACCCTGGGCATAGTTGAAGATGCCCGACGCCTTGTAGATGAGCACGAAACCCAGCGCCACCAGCGCATAGAGCACACCCGCCATCAGGCCGTTCAGGATCACCTCGATACCGAAAATCAGTTGGTCAGACATATCCCGTGCCCCCGGATTTCATCGTGTCGTTCATGCAAAGATCAGTCATGGGCCACCCCCAGATAGGCATCGATGACCTCCTGGTTGTTGCGCACCTCTTCAGGCGTGCCATCCCCGATCTTCTTGCCGTAATCCATCACCACCACCCGGTCGCTCAGGTCCATGACCACGCCCATGTCGTGTTCGATCAGCGCGATGGTGGTGCCGAATTCGTCGTTCACGTCGAGGATGAAGCGGCTCATGTCCTCCTTCTCTTCGACGTTCATGCCGGCCATCGGCTCGTCCAGCAGCAACAGCTTGGGTTCTGCCGCCAGCGCGCGGGCCAGTTCGACCCGCTTCTTCAGGCCATAGGGCAGGCGCGAGACCGGCGTCTTGCGGATGTGCTGGATCTCGAGGAAGTCGATGATCTTTTCCACCGCCTCGCGGTTCTCAACCTCTTCGCGCTCGGCCTTGCCCTTCCAGATCGCCTGGCTCAGCAGGCCCGTCTTCATATAGTTCAGACGTCCGGTCATCACGTTGTCCAGAACGCTCATCCCCTCGAAAAGGGCGATATTCTGGAAGGTGCGCGCGATCCCCTGGCGCGCCACCTCATAGGGGCGCATCCCCGGGCGCTTCTTGCCGTGGAACCAGACTTCGCCCTCCTGCGGGACATAAAAGCCCGAGATCACGTTCAGCATCGAGGATTTGCCAGCCCCGTTCGGGCCGATGATCGCGCGGATCTCGCCCTCGCGGATGTCGAAACTGATATCCTTGATGGCCACCACGCCGCCGAACCGCAGGGTGATGTTCTTCATCTCCATCACCACGCCGCCAATCTTGCGGCCGTCCGCGGTGGTGTATCCTTCGGATGCGTCAAGCATCGGTGTCTCCCTTGTCTTTCGGCAGTGCCCCGGCTGACGGGACGGTGGGCGGGGCGATGCGCCCAAAGGGCGCGAGCGACGTCCCGCCGGACCTCATTCCGCCGCCACCTGCTGCGGGGCGGTCGGCATGACCTTGGCGTCGCAGATCGTCAACGTCGCCTTGATCGCGCCCTTGCGCCCGTCCTCATAGGTCACCTCGGTCACGGTCGAGACCTTTTCGGACCCGTCATAGAGCGCCGCGATGATATCGGCGAACTTCTCCTCGACGATACGGCGGCGCACCTTGCGGGTGCGGGTCATCTCGCCATCATCCGCATCCAGTTCCTTGTGCAGCACGACAAAGCGGTGCACCTGGCAGCCCGACAGCATCGGGTCCTCGGCCACCGAGACATTCACCTTCTCCACATGCGAACGGATGGTGTCGAGCACCTTGGGATGTCCGGCCAGTTCCTGATAGCTGGCATAGGCGATGTTGTTGCGCTCTGCCCAGTTGCCCACTGCCGTCAGGTCGATGTTGATGAAGGCGACGCAGCGGTCCTTGCCATTGCCAAACAGCACCGCCTCGAGAATGTCGGGATAGAACTTCAGCTTGTTCTCGACATATTTGGGCGCGAACATGCTGCCATCGGCCATCTTGCCCACGTCCTTGGCGCGGTCGATGATGCGCAGGTGGCCGGTGTCTTCCTCGAAGAACCCGGCATCGCCGGTGGCGACCCAGCCCTCGGCATCCTTGGTCGAGGCCGTGCTTTCGGGGTTCTTGTAGTATTCGACAAAGGTACCTGGCGAGCGATAGAAGATCTCGCCATTCTCGGCGATCTTGATCTCCACATCGGGGGCCGGAACGCCAACGGTATCGGCGCGCACCTGACCATCGGGCTGTACGGTGATGAACACCGTCGCTTCGGTCTGGCCATAGAGCTGTTTCAGGTTGATGCCCAGAGAGCGATAAAAATCAAAGATTTCGGGGCCGATCGCCTCGCCCGCGGTGTAGCCCACGCGCACATTGCCAAAGCCCAGCGTATCCTTGAGCGGCCCATAGACCAGCGCGTTGCCGATCGCATATTTCAGACGATCGCCCGCACTGACCTGCTCGCCATCCAGAATCTTGCCGCCCACCTTCTTGGCATGCGCCATGAAGTGGTGGAACATGTTCCGCTTCAGGGTGCTGGCATCCTCCATCCGGATCATGACGTTGGTCAGCTGGGTCTCGAACACGCGCGGCGGGGCAAAGAAATAGGTCGGCCCGATCTCGCGCAGGTCGGTCATCATCGTGTCGGGGCTTTCAGGGCAGTTCACGCAGAAGCCGCACCAATAGGCCTGTCCGATCGAGAAGATGAAATCGCCCACCCAGGCCATCGGCAGGTACGAGAGGATGTTCTCGTCCTTGGTCAGATTGTCGAACTTGGCCGAGTTCTTGGCGCTTTCGATCACGTTGCGGTTCGACAGAACCACGCCCTTGGGCTTGCCCGTGGTGCCCGAGGTATAGAGCATCACGCAGGTATCGTCATAGGTGATCTCGGCGATCCGGCGGTCAAGCTCGGCGTCGAAGCGGTAATGCCCGGCGCGGCCCTCGGCCATCACGTCCTCGAGCGCGTTCATCTGGCTGTGGTCGTATTTCCGCATGCCGCGCTTGTCGGTATAGAGGATCTGCTGGACCTGATTCACGGTCTCCTGAATCTCGATGACCTTGTCGACCTGCTCCTGATCGCCGCAGACGATGAATTTGGCGCCGCAATGCTCCATCACATAGGCCATCTCTTCGGCGACCGCGTCCTGATAGAACGGCACCGGCACCGCGCCGACCATTTGCGCCGCGACCATCGACCAGTAATGCGCCGGGCGGTTACGGCCGATCACTGCGACATGATCGCCCTTTGCGACGCCCAGTTCCAGAAAGCCCAGCGCCATGGCGCGGATCTCGGCCGCGACCTCGGCCCAGGTCCAGCATTGCCAGATGCCGAATTCCTTTTCCCGATAGGCGGGGTGGTTCCCGTATTGGGTTGCGTTGCGGTGAAGCAGCGCCGGAAGGGACTGCAACCCCTCTGCGCCAGACTGCGTCTGAGCCAATCTCTCTCTCCCTCCCGTTGCCGACCCGCTCCTACGGGCCGGACGTCATCGCCTGCCGGGCCACCGGCCACACGATTCTGCCCCCTCAGGGACAGGCGTATTGATCGGGGCCAATATTTTCGTGATGTTTTCGCAATTCTTACGAATTGTAACAGCCCTCCCCCTGCGTCATTCTGACCGGCTTGCGATCTGATCGCGGCTCTCTCACCCCTGCGGGGCGCGTTCGCCGGGTTGGCGTTTTGCCGCTGGCACGCGCTGGACAAGAGTCTTTTCCCCCTCTCTCGGCGGTGCTAGCCATGACGCCAGGGGGGATGCCAGCCATGGACAGGAACGACCAGTGGATCAAGGCCATGACCAGTGCCGGTCTGAACCTGATCGCACAGGGCCTTTCGATCTATGACAACAACCTGCGTCTTGCGGTCAGCAACCGGCGTTTTCGGGAAATGTTTCACCTGCCCGACCGGCTGATCCGCCCCGGAGCGCGGTTCGACGACACCATCCGCTATATCGCCGAGCGCGGCGATTACGGCCCGGTCGAGGATATCGACGCCCTTGTCCGCAGCCGGGTCGAGCAGGCGCTGGCCTTTGTCCCGCATTACTTCGAGCGGATTCGCGCCAATGGGCAGGTGATCTCGATCGAGGGGGCGCCGCTGCCGCAGGGGGGCTGGGTCACGGTCTATACCGATATCACCCGCACCAAGCGAATCGAGGAATTGCTGCGCGCCCGGTCCGAGGAACTCTCGGGCCAGCTGCTGGCCCATGCCGAAGAGCTGGGCGCCACCAACCGCAAGCTGGCCGCCACCATCAGTGCGCTGGAAGAGGCCCAGCGCCAACTGACCGAGATCGAAGCCCGCACCCGCCTGACCACCGAGATGATGCCGGCCCATATCGCCCATGTGGACCGCGACGGCCATTACACCTATTCCAACCGGCGGCTGAGCGCGGTGATGCCCGGGCGGCCCTCGGACATTCTAGGCCTGCATATCTCGGATGCACTGGGCCCGGATGCCTTTTCCAAGATCGGACCGCATCTGGAGGCCGCCTATGGCGGCGACAGCCCGGTTTTCGAATTCAACGAAGCCCATGATTCCCGCCGCATCCGGGTCGCCTTTACCCCTGATGGGGCGGGCGGGGTCTATATTCTGTCGATGGACGTGACCTCGGAAACCCAGGCCCGCGTCGCCCTGCAACAGTCACGCCGCCGCGCGATGGCCGCACAGATGACCAGCGGGCTGGCGCATGATTTCTCGAACCTGTTGACCATCATCCTGGGCATGATGTCGAAGATGGAAAAGATGGGCCTGCCCGAAGAGGCCGCCGAACTGATCTCGGCCACGCAGGCCACCGCCCAGCGCGGCGGGCGGTTGCTGAACCGGATCGCCGACATGACCGGCAACCGCACCCTGCGCCCGCGCGCCACTGATATGCATGGGTTGCTTGAGGATCTGAAGCTGCTGGCCACCCCCAGCCTGCCGCGCGGGATCGGGTTGAGCGTGCTGGACCATACCCCCGACGAGGCGCTGATGCTGGATGCCGGCATGTTGCAGGATGCGCTTCTGAACCTGGTGCTGAACGCCCGCGATGCCTGTGGCGCCAATGGGCAGATCACGATCAGCGCCCATGCCATCTCGCGCATCTGGATCGAGATCGCGGTGACCGATACCGGGCCGGGCTTTTCCAAAGAGGCTCTGGGCAAGGCGCTGAACCCGTTCTTCACCACCAAGGGCAGCGAGGGATCGGGGCTGGGCCTGCCCATGGTCTATGACATGGTCAAGCTGGCCGGCGGAGACATGCGCGTCGCCAACACCGCCACCGGCGCCGCGGTGACGCTGCGCCTGCCCTATCGCGCCGCACCGCAGGCGCAAGGCGGGCTGGCGCTGCTGGTCGAGGATAACGAGGACCTGCGCGCGACCTTCCGTGACATGCTGGTCGATCTGGGGCATACGGTGATCGAGGCGACCTCGGCCGACGAGGCCAGCGCGCTGGCCGCCGATATCGAGGATATCGCGCTGGTTCTGTCCGACATCCGGCTTGAGGGTGACGCCACCGGCATCGACCTTCTGAAGCGGCTGCCCAAATCGCTGCCCTGTATCCTGATGACCTCGCTGCCGCTGTCCGATCCGCTGCACCGCGAGGCGCTGGCGCGCGGTCCGGTGCTGCGCAAGCCATTTACCCGCGCGCAACTGGCCGCGCTGCTGCGACCCGAGGAGGGATCATGACTGCCCCGCTCGTCACCATTCTGGACGATGAACCCGAGATCCGCCTGATCCTGACCGAGGCGCTGGCCGAGGCCGGGTTCCGCACCCAGAGCTTTTCGCGCGCCCGCGAATTCGAGGCCTCGCTGAAACGGGTGACGCCGGATGTCTGCCTGGTGGACCTGTCGCTGCCCGATACCGACGGGCTGGCGCTGGTGCACCGGCTGGCGCTGGAACAGGGCGCGGCGGTGATCATCATCTCGGGCCGGGCACAGGTGCAGGACCGGGTCACCGGGCTCGAGCTGGGCGCTGACGACTATATCACCAAACCCTTTGACCCCGCCGAGGTGGTCGCCCGCATCCGCGCGCGCCTGCGCGACGGCCAGCGCGGGCCGGTCTCCAGCGGCGGCGACACCGCCGAGTTCAACGGCTGGACCGCCCATTTCGACCGCTACGCGCTGGAGGATGACACCGGCGCCGAAACCCCGTTTTCCCATGCCGAGGGCGAGGTTTTGCGGCTGTTTCTGGAAAGCCCGAAACGGCTGATCAGCCGCGCCCAGATGCAAGAGGCATTGGGCAGCGGCGCTGGCGACAGTTTCGACCGGGCCATGGATGTGCGCATCTCGCGCCTGCGCACCAAGCTGCGCGAAGACCCCAAGAACCCGCGTCTGATCAAGACGATCTACGGGGCGGGCTATATCTTCCTTGGCGATGTCAGCTGGCGCTGAGCGCCCGATCCAGCAACTGATCAACCGCTTGTGCCACTTCGCGTAGCAGCTCTGCCCGCGCCTCCGCATCGCACATCGCCCGGGCACTGCGCACCGCGCCGCTGGCCAGCGTCAAGACCGGGGCGAAGGCTGACGGCGGCACGCTCTGACCCCGCGCCATCTCTATCAGTATGTCCTGCCAGCCCGCCTGGTAGGCGGCGCGCGCCTCCGGCCCGGCGCGCGTGGCATCGCCGGTCAGCGCGGCAAGACTGCACCCCTTGAACACCGTCTCAAGATGCATCGGTTCCAGATACCCGGCCAGCACCGCGCGCATCTCATCGGCCAAGGCCGGACCGTTACCCCCGGGCCGGGCCTTCAGCATCCGCAGCAGCGGATGCTGAAAGCGCAGAACGGCGCAGAACAGATCATCCTTGGATTTGAAATGCGCATAGAACGCCCCTCGGGTCAGCCCGGCCCCGGCCATGATCCGATCCAGATTGACCGCATCGTATCCATCCGCCCGAAAAGCCTTGGCGGCGCTCTCCAGAATGCGGCGGGTGATCTTGTCCTTGTCTTCAGCGGTCAGGCGCATGACATTCGTGCTCCTTAAAATACATGTTGATCAACATACATTAATCTTTAAGATTGGCGCAAGTGGCCGCGACCGAGGACATCCAGGTTTGCGGCACAAATCTGGAGCACGATATGACCGAATTGCATGTAACCCCGATCTATGCCGCGCTGCTGGCGATCCTGATGGCGGTGCTGTCCACCTGGACCGGCGTCCAGCGCGGTCGCAGCAATGTGGCCCTGGGCGATGGCGACGATGCGGCATTGGCGCTGGCGATCCGCCGGTTCGGGAACCTCTCGGAATATGCCGCCATGACGGCTTTGATCCTGCTGCTGATGGAGATGCAGGGTATCGCCGACACCTGGCTGCACCTCTATGGCGGGCTACTGGTTGCATTCCGCTTGCTGCATCCCCTCGTCCTTTATGCGCAGCCAGAGGCACCGCTCTGGCGCAAGGCCGGGCGGTTCGTCTCGGCGGCTGGAACCGCCGCGCTGTTGCTGGCAGGGGGCGTGGCAATCCTGATCTGAGCGGGCGGATCAGGCCACGAAAAGTGGCCTGTTCGTCTTGAACCAGGGCACCAGCACCTCGCGAAAGGCGCGCGGCTTGGCTGCCCGCCAGACATCGCGATGCGCCACCACCCAGATATCGGCATAGGGTTGCGGCGCCAGCAGCGGCACCTGCACCAGCCCCGGGCTGGCCCGGCCCAGAAACATCGGCATCCGTACCGCGCCCAGCCCCGCCTGCGCCGCCCCGACCATCGCTGCCATATCGTCGAACACCATGCGCAGGCGGGTGTTCGGATAGCGCTCCAGGATAGTGGGAGGCACGCGCGGGTTCTGTTCATAGGCGATCCAGTCGACCGCCGCTTCCGGGTCTTCGGCCAGGCGTTCGGCCAACTCCGGGGTGGCGAAGCTTGCCGCATGCTGCGCGCACAGCCTGAGACCGGTCAGCGTATCGCCCGGGCTGCGGCTGATGCGGATGGCCAGGTCGGCCTCGCGCCGGGTCAGGTCAAGCAGATCATTGGTGGCGCGCAGGTGAATCTGCACCTGCGGATGCGCCGCGGCAAACCGCGCCATCACCGGCGCCACATGCGGCCCGACCAGCAATTGCGGCGCGGTAATCACCAATTCACCGCTCAGGCTCTGGTCGCGGCTCTGCAACCGGCGCAGCAGATCATCCTGCCGCGCCTCCATGCCGGCGGCGTGCTCTGCCACCATCCGGCCGGCATCGGTGGCGCGATAGCCATCGGCCAGCCGCTCGAACAGCACCTCGCCCAGCGCCGCCTCGGCCCGCAGGATCCGCCGCGACACGGTGGTATAGTTGATATCGAGCTCTGCCGCCGCGGCAGCAAGCGTGCCGCCGCGCACCACGGCCAGTACGGTTTTCAGATCGTCCCAATCCACCTGCATGACATGCATTTATGCATGCCACTCATGCATTACCACGCGTTTTTGACACACATTCGCGTGACTATTCTTGGGTCATCGCAACCAGGAAGGAGATCGATATGATTTATGCCGTTTTCAAGGCCCGTGTGACCGACCCTGCCGCCTTGGCCACCTATCGTGAACAGGCCGGCGCCGCCCTTGCCCGTCATGGCGGCAAGGTCGAGGCCGCGACGCCCGCCGCCTCGGCACTGGATGGCACGCCCGATATCCCGGATGTCGCCGCAGTGCTCAGCTTTCCCGACGCGGCAGCCGCGCGCGCCTGGATCGACGATCCCACCCTGGCGGACCTGCACGCCCTGCGCCGCAGCGCCGGTAAGACCGAGATCCTGCTTTTGGGTTAGAACAGACCCCTAAGGCCGCGCATCCAACTGTCGGATTGCCGAGGCCAGCCGCTCGCCCACCTTGCGGCTGGTCTTGCGCGACGGGTGGATCAGGTCAGGCGCGAAATAGGTCAGCCCACCCGGCGGCACGATATCCTGCATCGAGATGTAGAACACGCCCGCGTCGGTCTCGGCAAATCGGGCGATCCGCGCCTCCAACTCGTCACCATCGTTCTTGCAATGCTCGATCGGGGTCAGCAGGTTGGGGCTGCGCAGATAGCCGGGATAGATCACCCGCGCCCCTTCACCGCGAATGCGGCGGATCAGATCGGGGATCTGGCCGCTTTCTCCATCCTCGGAAATCAAACGGTTCATGACGGTGCCGCAGCGCCCACAGCCGCAGCCAAACAACAGATCGTTGCCGCCGCCATTGACCACGACCCAATCCCAATTGCCGGGTTCGTACTGGTAGGGCACGTTCAGCCCGCGCCCCTCGTCCCCTTCGTCGCGGGTCAGCATCCAGGCGCCGCCGAAGGACCGGTCGACCACCGGCTGCCCCAGTTCCTTTTCGATCACATCGGGGATCGAGCTGCCCAGCGCCGAATTCCACGACAACAGGGAATCACCTATCGCCAGGATGCGCGCATCCTGATTTCGGCTCACCGAGTCCTGGCAGGCCGCCAGAACACCGGTAAAAGTGACAAGGAACAAAAGCGTTCGTAACATACCGTCGCAACCCTCAGACAAATTCGAGTCAAATTCTTCGTCTGCAAAATGCCGGAAGAAGCGGGCAGAAACATGGCAGCGTGCGGATTTTCTGGCGGATCAAACCAGCACTCGCACCGCATGGTCCAACACCCGCAGCCCGGCGAGCAGCTCCTGCTCGCGGGTGTCCTCGGCAAAGTCGTGGCTGATCCCGCCGATCGACGGCACGAAGAGCATCGCCACCGGCATCAGGCGCGATACGTTGGTGGCATCGTGCAAGGCACCCGAGGGCATGGAACGCCAGCGACCGGGCGCCACTGCTTCGGCGCCCTGTTCCAGAGCCGCGCGCAGGGCCCGGTCCATCTCCACCGGCTCCAGCCCCAGGAGTGGACCAAAGCTCAGCTTCATGCCGCGCGCCTCCGCCACCTCCAGCGCCGTGGCGCGGATGATCTCTTCCATCCGCGCCAGCCGGGCCGTGTCGCCATCGCGCCACTGCATCGAAAACCGTGCCCGCCCCGGCACGATGGACGAGGCATTGGGGTGCAGGTTCACATGACCGATGGTCCAGACAGTGCGCGGGGTAACCACGTTGCGGAACCGGTCGTTCAGCCGCGCGTTGAACTCACCCAGCGCCTGGAATGCGTCGCGGCGCAGGTGCATCGGCGTGGTACCGGCGTGGTTCTGCTGGCCCTCGAATGTCACCTTCATGTCGCGAATACCGACGATATCGCTGACCACCCCGATCTGCTCGCCCTCGATATCCAGCGTCGGCCCCTGTTCGATATGCATCTCGACAAAGCCGGTAAACTGCGCCGGATCGACAAAATCGCCCGCCAGATCCGCCATCGCCGCCCGCGCCGTGGCAAAGGACACGCCCGCATGATCGCTCAGCCCATCCGCCTCGGTCAGCGGCAGGTGCCCGGACCAGATTGCCGAGCCGGTGGTGACGCCGAACCGCCCCTCCTCGTCCTGAAAACTGACGACCGAGACCGGGCGGTCGCTGCTGCGCGCGATCTCCAGCGCCGCGATCACCCCCAGCGCGCCGTCCAGCCAGCCGCCCTCGGGCTGGCTGTCGGAGTGTGACCCCATCAGCAGCGACGGCCCCGCTGCCAGGCCAAAGAGATTGCCGACCGGGTCGAAGCGCACCTGCAACCCCGCCTCCTCCATCCGGCCCGCCAGCCAGCGGCGCGCCGCGATATCCGCCTCGGAATAGGCCGGCCGCACCACGCCCTTGCCCACGCCCGCCGCGCCAAAACTGCGCAGCGTGTTCAGGTCCTCCAGAAACCGCTCTGCATTTACCGTCATCGCATATCCTCCCGCCCCTTCATTTCGCTGAAAATACTCCCGCCGGAGGCATCCGCAACCAGCCACACGCGCCGACGCCCGGTAAATTCGCGCAGTCGGCACCAAACCCCTCTGGCCCCCGGCCCGATCCTTGCCTAAGAGTCTGCCCGAAGTGGAGGATGACATGTCTCACATCACCCTGATCCGTCACGGCCAGGCCAATACCCATGCCCGTGACGAGGCGAGTTATGATCGGTTGAGCGATCTGGGTCACCAGCAGGCACGCTGGCTGGGCTCGCATCTGGCCGACACCCGCGCCCATCATCCGCGCGTCTACTGCGGCACCCTGACCCGCCACCTGGAAACCGCAGCCAGCATGGGGCTCGCCGATGTGGTACAGGACCCGCGCCTGAACGAGATCGAATACTTCACCCTCGCCGAGCTGTTCGAAACCCAGCATGGGGTCGTCGTTCCGGAGGATCGCGAGGGGTTTGTCGAGCATCTGCCGATGACCTTCACCGCCTGGGCCGAGGGCCGCATCCAGGATGCACCCGAAAGCTTCGAACAGTTCGAAACCCGCGTTCAGACCGCGCTGGCCGAGATTGCCCAGGGGGCGGGCCCGGCCATCGTGGTCACCTCGGGCGGGCTGATCTCCATGGTGATGCGTCAGGCGATGGGACTGGACATACCGGCGATGGCGCGGGTGGCCCTTGCCATCATGAACACGTCGATGCATCGTCTCTACCCGATCGGCACGCATCTCAGCCCGGTGCTGTTCAACGCCGTCCCGCATCTGGAGGCCCCAGAGCGGCAGTTTGCCCAGACCCATCTCTAGGGGGATCCGATGCAGCTTTATTGTGCGCCCGGCACCATTTCCGTGGCCGTCGCCATCGCGCTTCACGAGGCGGGGATCGAGCATGAGAAAGTACAGCTCGACTTTCGCGCCGCCGAACAGACCAAACCCGCCTATCAGCAGATCAACCCCAAGGGCCGGGTTCCCGCGCTGGCGCTGCCGGGCGGCATCCTGACCGAAACCGGGGCGCTGCTGGAATTCATCGCCGACAGTGCGCCCGACAAGGGGCTGGTGCCCGCAGATCCGCTGCTGCGTGCCCGCATGCGCGAGGTGATGTATTACCTCGCCACGACCATGCATGTGAACCACGCCCACAAGCTGCGCGGCGCCCGCTGGGCCGACCGCGCCGACAGCTGGGCCGACATGACCGCGAAGGTGCCCGAGACGATGGCGACCTCGGCCGCCTATGTCGAGAGGAACGGGTTGCGCGGCCCCTTTGTGCTGGGTGAGGTGCTGAGCATCGCCGATTGCTATCTTTACGTGGTGACCGGCTGGCTCGAGGGCGACGGGGTCGATCTGGAACCCTTCCCGAAAATCCGCGCCTTTCGCGCCGCGATGGAGGCCCGCGAGTCGGTTCGCGCGGTCAAGGCCGCCGGTCTGCTTTGAACAAAGGACAAGATATGACGCATCTGTGGGTCCGGGCCGAACAGCGCCCGAACGAGGAACGGGTCGGGCTGACCCCGGAAGGCGCCGCCGCCCTGATCGCCGCCGGTCTCCGGGTCACGGTCGAGGAAAGCTCGGTTCGCGCCATTCCGCTCGACGGCTATCGCGACGCGGGCTGTCAGATCGCGCCCGAGAACAGCTGGCCGGATGCGCCAGGTGACGCCATCATCTTTGGGCTCAAGGAACTGCCCGAGGATGGCACCCCCCTGCCGCACCGCCACATCATGTTCGGCCATGCCTTCAAGGGGCAGCATTCGGGTCGCCGGTTGCTGGAACGGTTCAAGGCCGGGGGCGGCACGCTATACGATCTGGAATATCTGGTGGACGAGAACGGTCGCCGGGTCGCGGCATTCGGCTATTGGGCTGGCTATGCCGGCGCGGCGGTCACGCTCAAGGCCTGGGCCGCGCAGCAGCAGGGCGGCATCTGCGGCCCGGTCGGAGTCTATCCCGGCAAGGATACGCTGAACGCGGCGCTTGCCGCGGAACTCGACGCCACCGGCGCCCCGCGCCCGCGTGCCATCGTGATCGGCGCGCTGGGCCGGGTCGGCACCGGGGCCGCCGATCTCTGCACCGCAATGGGGGTCGAGGTCACCAAATGGGACATGGCCGAAACCGCAAGCGGTGGGCCGTTCCCCGAGATTCTCGCCCATGACATCTTTCTAAACTGCATCTTTGCCCGCCCCGGCACGCCGGTCTTTGTACCGCGCGAGGCGCTGAGCGCGCCGCGCGCCCTGACCGCCATCGGCGACGTGGCCTGCGACCCCGACAGCGATTACAACCCGGTGCCGGTCTATGACCGTGCCACCAGCTGGGACGCGCCCGTACTGCGGGTGGCCGAGGCGCCAGTGCTTGACGTGATGGCGATCGACAACCTGCCCTCGATGCTGCCGGTGGAAAGCAGCGAGGACTATGCCGCGCAACTGCTGCCCTCGCTGCTGACGCTGACTGATCTGGATGCAGGCGTCTGGGGCCGGGCACGGGCCACCTTCCTTGGCCATGTGGAGGGGTGATGGAAATCTATCTCGGATTTCTGGCCGGTACCCTGGGCACGATCTGCTGGATCCCGCAGGCCTGGAAAGCCTGGTCCAGCCGCGATACCGCCGGTCTGTCGCTGCCCTCTAACCTGCTGTTCCTGCTGACCGTCACCTTGTGGCTGATCTACGGGCTGTTGGTCGGGGACTTGCCTTTGATCATCGCCAATGCCTGCGCCGCGGTGATCGTCCTGTCGATCATCACCGCCAAACTGAAATTCGGATAAGGGAGATACCCTCATGACCATCCATTGGTGTGGCACCGGCCTGTCGGCCATTCCTGGCCTGCGCCGCCTGATCGAGGCGGGCCACGCGCTCACCGTCTGGAACCGGACCGTCGAAAAGGCGCGGGCCGAGCTGGGCGACCTGACGGATGACATCCGCGCCTTCGACATCGACGCGCTCGGCGCGGTGCTGGCCAAGGGCGACGTGGTGGTCTCGATGCTGCCGGGCGACTGGCACGTGCCGCTGGCCGAACTGGCGATCGCCAAGGGCACGCATTTCGTCTCGTCGTCGTACATCGCGCCCGAAATGCGCGCGCTGGACGAACGCGCCCGCGAGGCCGGCGTGAGCCTGGTGAACGAGATCGGCCTTGATCCCGGCATCGACCACCTGATGGCGCATGAGCTGGTGGCCGATTACCGCGCCTCGGACGCGTTTGACGCCCAGAACCATCTCAGCTTCATTTCTTATTGCGGCGGCATCCCGAAACACCCCAACCCGTTCCGCTACAAGTTCAGCTGGTCGCCGCTGGGCGTGCTCAAGGCGCTGCGCTCGCCCTCGCGCTCGATCCGGGACTATGCTCCGCTGGATGTGGCGCGCCCCTGGGATGCGATCAGCAGCTACACCGCGCCGCTGCCCACCCCTGAAAGCTTCGAGGTCTATCCCAACCGCGACTCGCTGCCCTTCATGGGCCAGTACCACTTCAAGGAGCATTGGCCAGTGAAGGAGTTCGTGCGCGGCACCCTGCGGCTCAACGGATGGGCCGACGCTTGGGGCGATGTGTTCCGCGAAATCGAGACGCTGTCGGGTCCCGAAGGCGATGCCCGGCTCAAGGAGATGTCCGACCAGTTCTGGGCCGAGAACGCCTATGACCAGGGCGAACCGGACCGCGTGGTCCTGTGCGTTGGACTGAAGGCCGAGAAGGACGGGCGCGAGGTCTGGCACAAATCCTATGTGATGGACGCCTGGGGCGACGCACGCGGCACCGCCATGGCGCGGCTGGTCTCGATCCCGGTCTCGCTGGCGGTCGAGGCGGTGCTGAACCGAGAAATCCCCGCTGGCGTGCACGCCGCCTCGAGCGATCCGAAACTGCTGGCCCGCTGGATGGCAGAAGTCGCCACGCTTGCGCAACACCTGCAAATCGTCGATCACACCGCCTGACCGGGACGCGGATCAGACGCTTTGTTTCGCGCAAATCGCTCCGGAGGAGCCTACAAAATTCGACGAATTTTGTAGGCGAGGGGCAAGGCCCCTCGCCCCTCCGCCGGCTCTTACATCAGATCGTTTTCCACATCCTCCGCCGAGATGCCGAGCGCATCCAGACCGTTTTCCAGATGGTCCGAAAGATGCGGCGAGCCCAGCAGATAGTCGGCGCAGGGCGTGGTCGCCTCGGCCTTGGCGGTTTCGATCGCCTCGGCCAGTTCCTCGGTCTCGAAACTGCCGCGCCCGATCCACATGATCGCGACCAGCTCGGCCTGTTCGTCCTCACCCATCCGGTCAATGAAGGCGCGCAGCTCGCCCTCGGCCCGATCCAGCTCGCGCGCCATCATCGCCACCTGCGCCACCTTGCGTGCGGAAATCTCCAACATTCGCCCAACTCCTGTTCGCGTGTCCTGTTTCCATCAAGCAGGCGGCGCCGGTGGCGTCTTTGATCTTACGCAAATAGGCCGGAGCCAAGAGGGTCGGGCAGAAATGCTATCGACGCCCGATTTCCGGCGACCATGCCGGGGCAGTTGCGCTAGGTTCGGCACATGACCGATCTGTTCCTGCCCGATGACGACACGCTTTATGCCGCACTCCTGGCGCGCGATCCCGCCTGGGACGGGCGCGCCTATGTCGGCGTCAGCTCGACCGGTATCTTTTGCCGGCTGACCTGCCCCGCGCGCAAGCCCAAGCGCGAGAATTGCCATTTCCTGCCCACCGTGGCCGCCTGTCTGGCCGCCGGGTATCGCGCCTGCCTGCGGTGCCGGCCGCTGCGCCCCGAGGGCGACGGCGACCCGGTCGTCACCCGCCTGCTTGCCGCGCTTGAGGCCGACCCGGCCCGGCGCTGGACCGAAGGGGGTCTGACGGCGATGGGGCTGGATCCCTCGACCGTGCGGCGCAGCTTCAAGCGGCAGTTCGGTCAAACCTTTCTCGACATGGCGCGGCAGGCGCGATTGCAGGCGGGGCTGACCACGCTGGCACAGGGTGGGCGGGTGATCGACGCCCAGATCGAGGCCGGATATGATTCTCCGGCCGCCTTTCGCGCGGCATTCGCACGCCATCTCGGCCTGCCGCCCGGCAGCTTTCGCGCAAACGCGCGGCTCAGGGCTGATTGGTTCGATACTGTGCTGGGTCCGATGATCGCGGTCAGCGACCGCACTCACCTGCACCTGCTGGAGTTCGCCGACCGCAAGGCACTGCCGACCGAGCTGAAGCGGCTGCATGCCAGTTGCAAGGGCGATATGGGCTTTGGCCGCTTGCCCCCCATCGACGAGGCCGAGGCGCAGCTGACCGCCTTTCTGGCCGGACGCCGCGCCCGGTTCGATCTGGATCTGGCCCTGCACGGAACCCCCTTTACCTGCCGGGTATGGCAGGCCCTGCAAGAGCTTCCCGCCGGCAGCACCGTCTCGTACTCCGAACTGGCCCGCAGGCTGGGCCGCCCCGAGGCGGTCCGGGCCGTGGCGCGGGCCAATGGCGCCAACCAGATCGCGATTGTGATCCCCTGTCATCGGGTCCTGGGCGCCGACGGGGCGCTGACCGGCTATGGTGGCGGCCTGTGGCGCAAACAGCGCCTGATCGAGCTTGAACGGGCCTATGCCCAGACCGAAAGGACACCCGCATGAACCAGATCGCCCTTGCCCAATCCTTTGCCGCACTGCACCGCCCCGGGCAGCCCCTGATCCTGTATAACGCGTGGGATGCGGGCAGCGCGCAGGCGATCGCCAAGGCCGGGGCGCGCGCGATTGCCACCGGCAGCTGGTCGCTGGCCGCCGCCCAGGGCTATGCCGACGGGCAGCAGATGCCGCTGGAATTCGCGCTGCAGATCCTGGCCCGGATGGCAAGCCGGGTCGAATTGCCGGTCAGCTTCGATTTCGAAGCGGGGTTCGCCAGCCGCCCCGGAGATCTCGCCACCAACACCGAGCGTGTTATCGCCACCGGTGCGGTGGGCGTGAATTTCGAGGATCGCGTCATCGGAGAGCAGGGTCTGCTGCCGCTCTCCGAACAGGTCGCGCGCCTCACCACCCTGCGCCGCGCGGGCGAGGCGACCGGCGTGCCGCTGTTCATCAATGCGCGCTCGGACGTATTCTTTCAGGGCAGCGCACCCGAGGATCATCCCGCCCTGATGGGCGAGGCGCTGACCCGGGCCCGCGCCTATGCCGAGGCGGGCGCGGACGGTCTGTTCCTGCCCGGGCTGGTCACGCCCGATCTGATCGGGGAGGTCTGCGCCGCCACCGCGCTGCCCGTGAACATCATGCAGACCGGCAAGGCGCCCGGTCACGCCCAACTGGCTGCTCTGGGTGTGGCCCGGATCAGTCACGGCCCGGCCCCCTGGATCATGGCCATGGCCGAACTGACCCGCGCGGCGGAGGCGGCGTTGAAATTCTAGCGTGGCAGGCGCCGGAACCGGTGTCAGCCCGGGATCGGCGCCGGAGCGGTGGCCTCACGTGGATAGTGATGCATGTTCAGAAAGGCCGCGCCCGTGGGGCCGGCCCGATACCCATGCGGCAGGTCGGCGGCAAAGCGCAGGCCCTGGCCTGACGCCACCGGAACCCAATCGCCCTCGCGCAAAACCTCCAGCGTGCCCTGCAACACAAACACCTCTTCGGTGACACCGGCGGCATGGGCAGCGCTTTGATGGGATTGATCCGGTTTCAGGGCCACGTGAAAGGTCTCGGCCCCCAAAAGAGGGTCAAAGGGAAACACGATCTTGACCTCGATACTGCCGGGAAAGGTCACGGTGCGGAACAGTCGCGCATCATGCGGGTCGCGCAGCGCGGCGGGACCGAGCAGCGCGCTCAGCGGCATCTGAAAGCCTTTGGCGATCTTCCACAGCGTGGCGATGGTGGGGCTTGATTCGCCACGCTCGATCTGGCCCAGCATCGCCTTGCTGACTCCGGTCAGCTCGGCCACCTTGGCCAGGCTCAGGCCCGCCGCCGCCCGCACCTCGCGCAGTTTCAGGGTTGTTTCGTCCGGCTGCATGCCTCGTGCCCCGCAAATACTCTTGTGCGTTATAACGCCCATGCTGTAGCGTACGCTATAACGTCCGCCCCGATCAGACAAGGGTCAGGCAGGGACGGGCAAGGCAAAATCAACCGGCGCGACCCCAGCGCGCCGACCCAGATCAACCGCCCGCTGCGGGCAAAAGGGAAACAGCAAGATGCCAATGTACCGATCCAGAACCTCGACCCATGGACGCAACATGGCCGGCGCGCGCGGGCTCTGGCGCGCGACCGGCATGACCGATGGCGATTTCGGCAAGCCGATCATCGCCATCGTCAACTCGTTCACGCAATTTGTGCCGGGTCATGTACATCTGAAGGACCTGGGCCAGATGGTCGCGCGCGAGGTCGAGGCCGCCGGCGGCGTCGCCAAGGAGTTCAACACCATCGCAGTCGATGACGGCATCGCCATGGGTCATGACGGCATGCTGTATTCGCTGCCCTCGCGCGAGGTGATCGCCGACAGTGTCGAATACATGGTCAACGCCCATTGCGCCGATGCGATGGTCTGTATCTCGAACTGCGACAAGATCACGCCGGGCATGCTGATGGCGGCGATGCGGCTGAATATCCCGGCGATCTTCGTTTCGGGCGGGCCGATGGAGGCGGGCAAGATCGACATCGCCGATCTGGAGATGACCAAGATCGACCTGGTCGATGCCATGGTCGCCGCCGCCAACGACAAGTTCACCGACGAACAGGTGCAGCATATCGAGGAGAACGCCTGCCCCACCTGCGGTTCCTGCTCGGGCATGTTCACCGCCAACTCGATGAACTGCCTGGCCGAGGCGCTGGGGCTTGCGCTGCCGGGCAATGGCTCGACGCTGGCCACCCATTCGGACCGCAAGGCGCTGTTCCTCGAGGCCGGGCGCCGCATCGTCGAGATCACCAAGCGCCATTACGAGGGCGAGGAAAAGGGCCTGCTGCCGCGTGAAATCGCGACGTTCGAGGCGTTTGAGAACGCGATGAGCCTGGATATCGCCATGGGTGGCTCGACCAATACCGTGCTGCACCTTCTGGCCATCGCCCATGAGGGCGAGGTGGATTTCACCATGACCGACATGGACCGGCTCAGCCGCAAGGTGCCCTGCCTGTGCAAGGTCGCGCCCAATACCGCAAACGTCCATATGGAAGATGTGCACCGCGCGGGCGGCATCTTCTCGATTCTGGGAGAACTGAGCCGCGCCGGGCTGCTGCATGACGATTGCGGCACGGTGCATTCGGCCTCGATGGGTGAGGCGATTGCGAAATGGGACATCAAGGTCGCCAACAACCCCGAGGCCGAGAGCCTGTTCAAGGCCGCGCCCGGAGGCGTGCGCACGACCCAGGCCTTCAGCCAGTCGAACCGCTACAAGGATCTGGATACCGATCGCGAAGGCGGCGTGATCCGTTCCAAGGAGCACGCCTTCAGTCAGGACGGCGGGCTTGCGGTCCTGTTCGGCAATATCGCCGAGGATGGCTGTATCGTGAAAACCGCCGGCGTGGACGCCTCGATCCTGCAGTTCACCGGCACCGCCCATGTGTGCGAGAGCCAGGACGACGCGGTCAACAACATCCTGACCGGCAAGGTCAAGGAAGGCGACGTTGTGGTGATCCGCTACGAGGGGCCGCGCGGCGGGCCGGGCATGCAGGAGATGCTCTATCCGACCTCCTACCTGAAGTCGAAAGGGCTGGGCAAAGCCTGCGCGCTGCTGACCGACGGACGCTTTTCGGGCGGCACCTCGGGGCTGTCGATCGGTCACGTCTCGCCCGAGGCGGCCGAGGGTGGCACCATCGGTCTGGTCGAGGACGGCGACCGGATCGAGATCGACATTCCCAACCGCCGCATTCATCTGGCAGTGTCGGACGAGGTGCTGGCCGCCCGCCGTGCGGCGCAAGAGGCCAAGGGCTGGCATCCGGCCAAACCGCGCAAGCGCAAGGTGTCGACCGCGCTCAAGGCCTATGCCAAGCTGACCACCAGTGCCGCCAAGGGCGCTGTGCGTCAGGTCTGATCTGGCGCAAGGGGCGGCTCGGTCCGCCCTGACGGGCGTCCTCGCCCACAAACTGGCGATCCGGGCGCCGCGCCACTGGCGCGGCGCCCGCCCCAACGGAAGGAGATGTTTCGCCAGAAACATCGACGACGGGCGGGAGGGGCCCGTTCTCAGGTTTCCTCCCCTGCGCTGTCCGCCGCGATCCCCAAGGCCTCGGCCCCCTGGCGCAAGGCGCCTGCGATCAGATCGGTGCCCGCCATTTCCTCGCCACCACCCAGTTGCAGCAAGGCGATGTCCCGGCTTGCCTGCGCCGCCACCAGGGGGCGCAACACCGTTTCATGCCCGGCCTCACCCTGCCGGCGCACATAGACCTCGGGCAGGATTGCCACCCCTGCGCCTGACGCCGCCATCAGCCGGATGCCATCCAGGCTGGTGCCCTCGTATTCCTCGGACACCACCCCGCCGCATTCCGAAGCCAGCGCATAGACGATGCGCGACAGCCGGTGACCCCGATCGAGCGTCAGGAACATCCGCCCGCGCAGATCATCCGCGCGCACCGGGCCCGAACCCTGCGCCAACACATCGTCGCGCGCCACCGCGATCCAGAGCCGTTCGGAAAACAGCCGGGTCTGCACCGTGCCGGGATGATCCTCGGGCGTCGAGATGATCAGGTCGAACCGCCCCGCCTTCAACCCCTGTTCCAGCCATTGGGTGCTTTCCTCGCGCACCAGGATGCGCAGTTCGGGGTGGTTGCGATGCAGGGCGCTGACAACGCCGGGTAACAGATAGGGGCCGATCGAGGGCAGCACCCCCAGCCGCAACCGCCCGCCAAAAGGCACCCCGCCCGAGGCGGCGGCGCGCAGATCCTCCATCTCGCGCAGGATGCGCCGAGCCCGGCGGATCAGTTCGGCCCCCTGCACGGTCGGGATGACCCCGGTGCGGCTGCGATGGAACAGGCGGAGGCCAAGCTCGGCCTCGACCTCGGCGATCTGGGCCGACAGGCTCGGCTGGCTGACGTTCAGCGCCGAGGCGGCAAGGCCGAACCGGCCAAGCCGGTCAACGGCGACGATGTATTCGAGCTGACGCAGAGAGGGGCGCATGATAGATAGCCTGAAACTATGAATGCCACTGGTATCATGTATTAGCCTTATCCGTGAAGGCAAGCGATGAGACGCGAACGCACGAAACCAAGGACCTCTCATGCCCCTCATCCTCGACAGCCTGACCGTTAATCTCATGACCCCCACCATCCTGTTCTTCGCCCTTGGCCTGATCGCCGCCTTCGCCCGAAGCGACCTGTCGATCCCCGAAGGCGCGGCCAAGCTGATGTCGATCTATCTGCTGATGGCCATCGGCTTCAAAGGCGGGGCCAGTCTGGCGGAACACGGCATTCACGCCGATCTGTTTGCCGCGATCGGCGCCGGTGTCGCACTGTCCTTTGCGCTGCCCTTTGCCGCCTATCTGCTGTTGCGGGCGATGACCCGGCTCGACCCGATGAACGCCGCCGCCGTGGCGGGGCACTATGGCTCGATCTCGATCGTCACCTTTGTCACCGCCACCAGCCTGCTGGAACTGGGTGGTTACAGCTATGAGGGCTACATGATCGCCGTTGCCGCCGCGATGGAGGTGCCCGCGATTCTGTCGGCGCTGTGGCTGGCACATCGGGGCGGCGCCCGCACCGAGGGCTCCGATCACCTGTGGCGCGACCTGCTGGCCAACGGGTCCATCGTTCTGCTGCTGGGGGCCTTTGTCATCGGTGCGGCCACCGGCGGCGACGGGATGAAAACCATCGCCCCCTTTATCGTCACCCCGTTTACCGGCGTGCTCTGCCTGTTCCTGCTGGACATGGGACTGTCGGCCGGGCGTAGCCTGCTGCGCAACCGGGCGCTGCTGACGCCCGGGCTGTTTGCCTTTGGCCTGCTGATGCCGATCCTGTCCAGCCTGCTGGCGCTTGGTCTGGGTCAGATGATCCCGCTGTCGCCGGGCGGCTTGTTCCTGCTGATGGTGCTGGCGGCCTCGGCCTCGTATATCGCGGTGCCCGCCGCGATGCGGATCGCCCTGCCCCGCGCCGAAAGCGGTGTCTATCTGACCCTGTCGCTGGGGGTGACCTTTCCCTTCAACGTCACGCTGGGCCTGCCGCTTTACCTGTGGCTGGCCGGGGTCAACTGACCCGGGGGCGGGCGCTCTGGTCAGCCTGCCGGCCAGACCAGCGGCGCCCGCCCCATCGCCCCCGATTCGATCCGGTCGGGGATCACTTTGACCACCGCATAGTCGGGATCGTCGACACCGCTGACATAGGCCAGCAGCCCATCGAACCAAAAGGCCGCGCGGTCGCTCTGCGTGGTCGAAATCTCGGCCCGCCCCTCGATCTGAAGCCATTCCTGCGCGCTGAAATCCGTCGCCCCCAGTGTGGCATGCACGCGAGGGTCGCGGCGCAGCTGGGCGATCTTGCGCGAGCTCAGATGAGTGCTGAACCAGATCGACAGGTCGGGCATCATCCGGCCCGCGACAAAGCGCACCCAGGGCGCGCCGGTTGCTGTGGTGGTGGCCAGTGAGACAAGTTGCAGGCCGGGCGTCAAGGCGCGGATACGGTCCTGGATATCGGTCATGCGGGGGTTCCTTTTGCTCAGCGATGACGTGCCGGGCTGCGAGATGACTCGCGAACATACAGCACTGTATTTTACTTGGTCACGCCGTGCTGGCAGTGTAAATACACTAATGTATGTTTCACAGGATATCGCCATGCCCCGCGCCGCCAGACTGTCCGCCGAGCGATGGGTCGAGATCGGCTTGGAAACCCTTGCGCAAGAAGGGTACGTGGCGTTGAAGGCCGATCAGCTTTCGCGGGCGCAGGGGGTGACGCGCGGCAGCTTCTATTATCACTTCGAAAACGTGGCAGATTTTCATGCCGCCGTGATCGCGCGCTGGAAACATGTGGCGACCAATCAGGTGATTGCGGGGCTGCTGGATCAGGCCGACCCGCGCAAAGCGCTGGAAAGCCTGTTTCGCACCGCATTCGGCCACCCGGAAAGCCTGGAATGGCCGATGCGGTTCTGGGCGGAGAACGAGGCCCTGGCCCGCGCCGCCATCGACGAAATCGACACACGGCGCATCGGCTTTCTCGAGCAGCTGCTGGGTGCGATCGGCCATGCGCCGCCCATAGCCCGCCGCAAGGCGCAGCTGATCTATGATTGCTACCTGGGCAGCAGCCTGCGGCGCAGGCTGAACCCGGCAGAGCTGGACGGGCTGGTGGCCGAGCTGTTGCAGCTGGCGGGAACCCCCGCGACCGGAGACTGGTAACGGGGCCCGATCGCCTTATTCACCCAGCTTGGCGTGCACCTCGTCCAGGTCGATCTCGTCAATCGGCATCTTGTTGCCCGGGTTCTCGAAATCGTATTTGAACAGGTCGAAATCGCGCTTGTAGATCTCGTAGACCAGATGTTTCGACAGGTCGTCGAAATAATCCTCGACCGGATGCAGCCGTTTCGGCCCGTGGCCCTCGCTCTCGTTGAAGCGCGGGATCTTGTCCAGCCTGACCTTGTGCGGCGTCTCGATATTGTCGAGCACCTCCTGCATGCCGTCGTTGAACGACTCGGTCCAGAAGATCTTGTCGTAGCGACCGCCATTGCAGATGAAGGTCGAGATATGGCCCGACATCGCCGACCAGTGGATGTCCGGGTCCATCGGCCGGCGCCAGCGGATGGTATCGCGCGCAAACAACAGAAAGCGGCGGAAGCTGGCGATCTGGTCGAATTCCTGCTTACCGTCCTCGCCGCCGACCTCAATCCCGTATTTGTAGATCAGCGTCGGCACCAGGTTGCCGCGATAGCGTTTGCCGTTGCGCTGGATGCCGCAGATCTTGTCGAAGAACGAACTGAGGATGCGGGTATAGGGGTTGCGCACGCAGGTGAACGAGTAGGATTTATGCGCCTTCACGTTGCGGGTGATCGGGCCCTGGCTGGCCTCGAGCGCCCATTTGTGCATCCCGCCCTGCGCGTCGTGGATGTCGCCCTCGAAGAACTCGCCATGATCCGAGTAGTACATGATCTGCCCGATGGTCGAGCAGGCGCATTTCGGCACCACGCGATAGACCACACTTTCACTTTCCGTCATCCATGTGCCGGGGAAACCCATCTGCCTTGCCTCCTATACCCATTCCGCCTTAATCTGGCTTCGGGTGCCTTTGCTTACCAAAAAAACAAATTTACTCTGTTTATTCAATCGGCCTTCACCTTTATCAGGGTAGACAAAGAGCAGAAACAGGGACCGATCGTTTCCGATATGGCAAAAATCGCCTATATTCTCCTGTGCCACAAGGATCCGGATGCGATCATCATGCAGGCTGAGCGGCTGACTGCCGCAGGCGACTACATGTCGATCCATTTCGACGCCCGCGCGCGCAAGGCCGACTTTGCCCGGATCCGCAAGGCGCTGGCCGACAACCCCAACGTCACCTTTGCCCGCCGCCGCATCAAATGCGGCTGGGGGGAATGGTCGCTGGTGCAGGCCACGCTGAACGCGATCGAGGCGGCGGTGGACGAGTTTCCGCGCGCCACCCATTTCTACATGCTGTCGGGCGACTGCATGGCGATCAAGACCGCCGAATACGCCCACAGTTTTCTGGATGCGCAGGACAAGGACTATATCGAAAGCTTCGATTATTTCGAAAGCGACTGGATCAAGACCGGCTGGAAGGAAGAGCGGCTGATCTATCGCCACTGGTTCAACGAGCGCACCCAGAAACGCCGGTTCTACGCCATGTTCCAGGCCCAGAAGCGGCTGGGCCTGACCCGCGAGATCCCCAGCGACATCCAGGTGATGATCGGCAGCCAATGGTGGTGCCTGCGCCGGCGTACCATCGAATGGATCCTCGATTTCACCCGCAAGCGCCGCGATGTGATGCAGTTCTTTGCCACCACCTGGATCCCTGACGAGACCTTTTTCCAGACGCTGGTGCGCCATCTGATCCCCGAAGACGAGATTGACCCGCGCACGCTGACCTTTCTGATGTTTTCGGATTACGGGATGCCGGTCAGTTTCTACAACGACCATTACGACCTGCTGCTCAGCCAGGATTTCCTGTTTGCCCGCAAGATCAGCCCCGAGGCAAAGGAACTGAAAGCGCGGTTGGGCCGGCTCTATGCTGCGCATGGGGTGCAGTTCCAGATCTCGAACGAGGGGCGCAACCTGTACAAGTTCCTGACCGGGCGCGGCCGGATCGGGCGGCGGTTCTCGATGCGGTTCTGGGAGACCGAGAGCACGCTGGGGCGCGAGCGCGAGCTGATGATCCTGGTCTGCAAGAAATGGCACGTGGCCAAACGGTTGCTGGATCAGATCCGGCAGGTCACCAACGTCCCTTCGATCGAGTATCTGTTCAACGAAGAAGGCACCCCGCTGCCCGATCTGGGCGGCATTCAGGCAACGCTGGAAAAGCGCACCCGCCACCGTCGCGCCCTGATGCGGATGCTGTTTGAGTATTTCGACACCGACCGGCTGGTGATCTGTCTCGATCCGACGAACCTCGAGCTGATGCACGACTTTTTCTCGGACCGGTCGGTCACGCGCATGCTCGAGATCGAATGCCAGTTCACCGACGAATACCTGATCGGGCATTCCTATCGCGTTGGGCTGGCGGGCGAACGCACCCCAAAAGCGACGCTGGAGCGGCTGCTGCCCACCATCCGCAACGAAATGACCTATGAGGCGGACCGCATCCGCGATGCGGGTTTCGCCCGCTATGGCCGCATTCACCAGACCTCGACACCCGAGGAGAATGCCGACAAGGTAGCCGAATTCCTGTCGATCCCCTGGGATCAGGCGCTGCGGATCACCCAGACAGACCACCTGTTCGCTGATTGAGACCATCCGACCGCCAGCCCGCCGCCTAAGGACACCGCTCGCTATTCCAGAGCGGTGTGCCGGTGTGCTTGGGTATCGGCCTTACTTCGATTTCCAGCTGTCCAGCCAACGGCGCAGCCGTCCGCGGCGCTCTTCGATCGCCTCGCCCGCGGCATAAAGGCTGTCTTCGACATCCTCGATCACCGGGTCGATCCGCCGCTGACGGAACCGCCGCCAGCGCACCCAGATCGCCCAGACAAGGGCAGCCAGCAGGGTCAGCACGATGATGTTGAACCAGGGGATCAGACGCACATCCGGCCCGGCCACCGGTTTGATCGCCACCGCGTTGGGAAAGATCGACAGGAACTCGTTACGCCAGCCGTAATGGGTGATCGCCACCCATTCCGGCGTATCCTTGGTCGAGATCGCGTCATTCGCCTCGGTATAAAGATTGGCGGTGTCGAACTTGAAATAGGGCGGCCAGCTCCAGCTGGTATCCTCGTTGCGATAGACCTTGGGCCGGCCTTCGGGGGTCACCCCCTGGATGAACTGGACATCGCGGTTGATGATGGTCGCCGACTGGTCGTCGGGCCGCGACCAGAAGATGCGGGTCCAGTCGTTCAGCTCTTGCCGTTCCTCATAGGTATTGACGATGCGCACGATATCGCGCTGTGGCAGGGTATAGTGCAGGAAGGCGGCGACGCAGAGCCAGAACAGCCCGATGATCACCCATTTGACATAGCGCATGGCCAGGTCCTCATTTGAAATTCACGATATAGATCAGCACTGCGATCAACACCCAGGGCACGAAGTAGACCCCCAGGATCAGCTTGCGCCGAAACGATTTGTCATAAGCCTTGAGACCGCGCGCGACAAAGGCCTCCTTGTCGCCGGTCTTGCCCTTTTCCTCCCACCAGCGCGCCAGCTTGCCGCGCCGCACCGCCCGCGAATAGAGCGACAGGCCGATATAGGTCACGGTCTGCAACACCAGCAGGACAACGACAAGTCTGAGAAGTCCGAACACCCTATCTCCTCCGTATCGCGCCCCAGGGACCGACCCGTTCGATCAGCCGCTCGTCCAGCCCGGGCGGGCTGTCCTCGCTCTCCATCTCGGGCTCGTGCCCGAACAACGCCGCGCGGGCGCCTGCCTTGTCCACCTGATACTCGCGTGCGAGGAAAT
Organism: Ruegeria pomeroyi DSS-3; assembly: GCF_000011965.2. Classification (NCBI taxonomy): domain Bacteria; kingdom Pseudomonadati; phylum Pseudomonadota; class Alphaproteobacteria; order Rhodobacterales; family Roseobacteraceae; genus Ruegeria; species Ruegeria pomeroyi. Next base: position 3,519,933 of record NC_003911.12, read on the forward strand.
CGGCAACGAAGCTCTTCTTGGCCTCGCTCCAGCTGGCATAGTGGCGATAGAACAGCTCCTTGTGGCAGATGAACAGCTGGCGGGCATCCAGCGGCGCCAATTCCGCCAGCAGCATGTTGACCAGATCGCGCTCGGGCGTATCCGCCGCCCGCAGACCATAGAAATAGGCCGGATGATCGGCCGAGATGCGCGGCCAGTCGCCGCCATTCTCGGCCCAGCGCGCCAGTTCGGCCAGCCCGTGATACTCATCCGGCAGCCGGTCGGCATGCATCCGCGCCAGCCGCCGCATATCGCCCCGGTCCAGCCCCGCCGGGTTCAGCCCGGCGCCCGCGGCGGTGTCAATCACGATGAAATCCATCTTTTGCCGCAGCACCGCCGCCGCATCCATTCCCCGCGCCCGCACGATCGGTTCGGCCAGCTTGTTGTAATCGAGGAACTTGGCAATCCGGTTGCGCTCGCTCAGGTCGAACACGTATTTCACCGGCATCTCGTCGCGCGGCTTCTCGCCCGCGCAGATCATCGCCGGATGCTGCATATCGGGAAACAGGTAGAGCCCGCCGAAATGCGCCGTCCAGAAATTGCGCTGCTCATGCGCCTTGTGGCTCAGATGCACGGGATTGCGGCTGATATCGCCGGTCTGTTTCGAAATCCCGATCATCTCGGCGATCAGCACATCGTCGAACCAGGCGTCGTTTTCGGTCTTGAACCGCTCGATCATCGCCGCCAGCTTGTCGGCGTTCTTCAACGTGCCGCCCACGGTGTCGGCCTCGATCTCGATCTTGCGCAGGGTGAAAAGGTCGGCCGGGGAGCGCAGCCGGAAGACCGAATTCACCAGTTCGCCCGCCACCGCATCGGTGGCGGTCAGCGCAAACAGCTGCGCCTCGTTCGCCTCGATGAAGTCGCGCAGGATGGGGCGCGAGGTCGAGAATTTGACGTTCAAGAGCGGCGCGCGCTTCTGTTCCGGCGTCAGCAGGATGAACTGCCGGTTGACCCCATTGGGGTTGAGGTAGAGCGGATCGCCCAACTCGTCCCCGATCTCGGGCGAAAAGCCCGAGATGTCGATATGGAAATCGGTAAGCGCCGTGGTCTTGCCCGCCAGATGCTGGAGCGCGCGATTATACCGCTCCACCAGCGCCGGGCTGGAGATATGCACGAGATTGCCGAACATCAGGCCGGATTGGATGAGGCGGATCATGACACCTGCCTTTGCGCACAACAGTAGTGACGCGCCCGGCCCAAGGGTGGGTGCGGAACGCGCCCGCCCTGAGGGGCGGGTACCGCGCGTCGCGGCTTTGCCGCGCTGATCGTCTGACTGTCTCGATGCAAGTTCATGATACGCCACCCTTGCGATTCAAAGCGACGATTGTGCCTATGATTACGGCAATTGCATGGGCTGAAGATTGTATCGTCATTGACCAAAGTGACGCCAACTCCCCGGTGATCAGGCCAATTGCGCGAAGCCCGATAAGACCTAGCAACGTCATCACCGGAACCAGCACCGCTGAGAGCATACTATGGTACAGCCACCCACTTCTTAGGTTCGGAAAGAACCGCCAGAGCGCATAAGGGACCAGAGCCCCCAGACCAATCGCAAGAAGTAACGACGGATAACTCACCCCTTCCCCTCCAGATACCGCTTCTTCGCCACTTCCATCCGCCCCCATGGGTGGGCGCTTCGCTTCCGCCCGCAGCCGGGCACAGCCCTATTGCTGTGCAACATACTCATGCCTTCGACATCCCAACCAGCTTCCCTAACCAGAAACTGATTAATCCAAGCGGCAACAGCGGGACCATTGAAAACGAAAACGTCATCAGCCAAAGAAAAAGCCAATCCCAGAGATTCTGGGGGTCTTGAGCCATTTCACTGCTTAGTAAATACACCCCCAAGACTGTCAAAAAAAATGGAAGCCCAAGGACGGCAAGTGCTGTTTTTCCTACCGTACTCGGCCAACCCGCTTTACCTCTACCACTGAGCGAGCCTTGCACCAGCGCCACAGGCACGGCGACAAGGGTGCAAGCTACGACAATGTACAAAACCAGCGCCAGCAGGATCATTTACCCCTTCTCCTCCAGATAGCGCCGCTTGGCCTCTTCCTGGCGGGTTAGATCGCGCACCATGCCGTCGATGGCCACCTCGTCGGACTTGTCGGCATAGCGGAACTCGGAATCCGCATAGCGGTTGATCTCCTGCACCACCATGTCCACCGTGATGGGCTGGCGCAGCTCCTCGATCATCGCCAGCTTGGTGTCATAGTCGCGGAACAGGAACAGATCGGGGGTCTCCATCCACTCATCGGGCAGTTCGAAATCCATCGCGCGGACCTTGACCGCGTCGGTGATGTTCTTGATCGCGCGGCCGGTAAAACGCTCGTCGGCCTCCTGTATCCCTTTCAGGTACGTCCCCAGCTTGGCGATGGTGTCGAGCGGGCCGACCTGCGCCCCGACCCGCTCCCACACCTGCGCCAGCCCGGCCTCTTGCGGGCGGCCATGGGCGGCGAAACTGGCGGCCACCGCGCGCTTGATCTCTTGCGCGGCATAGAGGTCATGCGCGCCTAGCGGGATGTCGTGACGCTTGCCCAGCAGCAGGGCCAGGATGTCGATGTAATCGTCGCGCGTTTGTGGCCCGTCGACCAGGAACCGCGCACCCGCCCGCTGGCGCAGGGCGTCGTCGACATTCTCGGGGTAGTTCGAGAACATGCCGAAGGTGCAATTGCCGCGCACCACCGTATTGGCACCGGCAAAGGCCTCCATGAACACCGCCGTCACCTCTTGCTGACCTGCGCTCGACTGGCGGTCGCCGCGCTTGCCTGCGATCTGGTCGATATCGTCGATGGTGCCGAACCCGATCACGCCGGGGTCGAGCACGTTCTGGACAAACGCCTTGGCGTTCTGGCCCGACTTGCCCTGATAGCTGTCGATATTGTCGATGCCAAAGTTCTGATAGCGGAAGGGATAGCCCGCGTTGCGGCAATATTCGTCGATCAGCCCGGCCATCATCTGGATCAGCGTTGTCTTGCCGGTGCCCGGTTTGCCATCGCCCATGAAGGTGAAGATGAAGCCGCCCAGTTCCGCAAACGGGTTCAGACGGCGCTCGAAATCGTAGGCCATCAGCATCTTGGCAAGCTTCATGGCCTGGTATTTGGCGATATGGTTGCCCACCACTTCGTTCGGTTTCTTGAACGTCATGGTCAGCTTGGTCGAGCGCGCCTTGGCCGAGGGGGTAAAGCCGCGCAGGGTCAGATCGTCGGCCTCGACATGCCAGGCGGCACCGGTGAAAGGGGCCAGATGTCCGGCGCCTTGCGCGCGGGCGGCCGCCTTGGCCATCAGCTGTTCGGCAAAACCGGCGGTGGTGGCGATCAGTTGCGCATCGTCGCCCGCGAACTGCGCCAGCTTCTGGTCCAGATCCCACAGCGCGCCGTGCAGTGCCACTTGTGCGTTGTCGGTCAGGAACTCCTCAACCTCGCCCACCTCGACCGAGGTGGCGCCCAGATGCGGCGACAACAGATAGGCCAGTGCGTTGCCGAACACATGGGTGACAACCAGCCCCTCGGCGGTCAGCAGTTCGGTGAACTCGCCCTTGCGCGCCACTGGCAGGTCGCCCGCCAGATTGGCGCGTTTCAGATCGCCCAGCGGCGTGCGATCGCCATAGCCCTCGCCCATGGCCAGCGCGATGGCCAGCGCCCGGCGGATCGCCTGCGCCACGGTTGCCTGTAGCGGCGAGACCAGCGTGTCGCCGTCATCCGCCGCCTCGATCCGCTCACGCAGATGCACCCCGTCGGGCCGAGTGGTGCGCCGTGTCACCAGACCGGGCGTGGTCGAGCGGAACCGCCGCGCCGTGGGGATACCGGGCGAGCGCTCCTCCGCCCTGGCGGGCGTCCTCGCCTGCGCCACCCGCGGCGCATGGTCGAACCCGTCCAGCAGCGTGGTGGCAGCCGGGTAATGCGCGCGGATCGCCTCTTCGCGCAGTTCCATCTGATCCGATGTCAGGCTCATGTCACAACGCCCCTGTCTTCACTTTGCTCAATATACACCCGCCGGAGGCTTGGCCCGGCAGGACCAATCAATATCGCAGGACCTGCCCGCTATCGCTCACCACGAATTTGCGCACATCGGCGAAACCTGCCGGGTTGCGCTCGGCCAGAACCTGGAATGGACGCTGCGGCAGGATAATCGACCGGCTGGTGCGGGTCGCCCCGGTCTCGGCCCCCTGCCCGCCAAACGGGTCAAGCGCAAAGACCTCGCGCTCGACCGTGCCGAACCAGCCCGCGCGCTCCTCGCGCACCTCCTCGCTTTCCAGCTCTTCGCTGGTCCAGGCCAGCGCCCAGTCCTGACCGGCGGGCGCCTGCGCATCCTCCAGCACCGCGCGCAGCGGACCGGACTGTTCGGTAAAGGCCGAGGAATACATCGGCCCCACATGGATGCGGCGCAGATGCTTGGGGTGCAGGTCGTCGAAATCCTCGTCAAACCCCTTGGCGATGGTCAACAGCTTCAGACCTGCAAGCGATTGCGCCATCAGATGCGCCTGTACCTCGGGCCAGCGGCGGCTGTCCTTGGGCAGCGCCTGTTTGCCGGTATCCTCCAGCCGCATCAGATAGATCACCGGCAGGTTGATCTGGCTGTCATAGACCGCCCAATGCAGCAGGAACCGCCGCCGCGCGCCCTCGGTCGCGATCCAGTGGCATTCGGGGTCGTTGCGCACCCAGAACAGCTGCCCCCTGGCCAGCTCCTCGTAATAGAGCCGTTGTGACAGGGCGAATTGCAGCTTGGTCGGGATCTCGCGACTGCCGAGGATAGTCTGCACCATCTCGTCTTTCAGCGCCGCCTCAGACGGCATGTTGGCCAGATGGCTGGCCGCCTGCTGGGCGTCGTTGGCCATGGTCATCAGCTCGGCCGCCACCGGAAAACCGCTATCGCGCTTGTCCATGTTGAGCGAGCCAAAGAACCGACCCGTATCGCGCCCGACCAGCAGATACTTCATGCTGAGCGCACGAAAGGTGAACAGCAGCCCCGAGATATAGCGCGAGACAATCCGCACCTCATCCCGGCTGATCACGCCCTCGGCCTCCATATTGGCGGCCACCCGCAGCAGATGAGTCGTGATCCCCTCGAACTTTCGAAAGTACCGGCGCGAGGCAAAGGTGTCAGTCAGGCCGACATGGTCTTGGGTGGGATTAGCGGACAATTGCTTTCTCCCATAGCCTACGAACGTCTGCGGAAGCTATCTCGCGCTGCTTGCAAGCTGATCCCACTATTTCCGCTGCGGACCAGCGGTGCGCACGTTGGAAGAAAATCCCGCACTTCTGAACTATGCCTAAGTAGGCAGGACCTACAAACCTCGCCATTTGCCAAGCCAAAAAGGTCAAAGAAACTGGAGAAAGCAGTACAATCGAAACTCTCGTTGTAGTTTCACTGCTGCCCGTAATCCACAGCGCTAGCGCAAAGCCAAATGCGTATACCGCGATCAATGGTAAAGCAAAGAGATAGTACCAGCCTGCGACGTATGCCATCGCAAGAACTGCGCCGAAGATGCCATTAATCCAACGAATGGGCGACCAATCCAAGTGCTTCGACCGGTTTGTATCTACTCGGCCCAAGCTCAACCCCCATACAGGTTCTTGTCGTGCTTCTCGACGATCGCGGCGAACCGGCGGGCAAAGCGTTCATCCGCCTTGGCCTTTTTCTCCAGCACGTCACGGGCAAAGACCATGTGATCCTCATGCGCCTCCAGCATGTCGGCCATTTTCTGATTGGTCGCGGTGCCGATGGCGGCCATGGCGGTCTGTGCCTCCTGGTCGGTCTGCACGCCGATCTCGTTGATGCGGTGGGCAACGTCCTGCTGCTGCGCGGTTTTCAGCGATTTGGTCAGCGCATCATAGAGCACCACGCGCTGTTGCGTATCCGTTTGCAGCTTGTTGATCAGCACCATCTGGGTCGCGGCCTGGTTTTGCAGCGAATCCACCCAGGTCTTGCCCTTTTCGATATAGCGTTCCAGCGTCTGGCTCTTGGCCAGTTTCACCTGCTCGTCGCGCACCTTGGCGTTATAGGTCTTGTTCAGATCGGCCAGTTCGGTTTCCAGCTTGGTGCGCGCGGCGGCATCCTGTTCGACGCTGATCTTGTTTTCCAGCGCGATGATCTGCGGATCCATGGCAAGAATCTCGGCCCGCACGGTTTCCAGTTCCTGCACGGTGAATTCACGGTCGTCCAGCGTGCCCGTCAGGTTGGTTTCCACCTTCTCGCGCTGCTCTTCCAGTACGGTCAGCTGCCCCTGAAGCAGCTTCACGATCACATCGGACTTGGCGATCAGATCCTGCAACTTGTCGTCGATATTGGCGGTGCGCATCCGCTCTTGCCGCATCGATTCCGATTTGCCGCTGGAGAAGATGCCGACAAAGCTCTCCCAGCCGGTTTTCGAACGCATTTCGTCGAAATCCTTGGAAAAGGCCGAGGTCACATCGTCAAGCCCCATGATCAGCTCGGCGATATTGGCATTCATCACCTCGGTATGGGCGTGCACATCTTCCAGCGTGGCGTTTTCGATGTCGATATCGGCCTCGGCGGTGCCGATCTTGGCGCGGGCCGCTTCGATCCGGCTGGTCACCCCCTCGATCTGGGCCTGACTCTCGCGCACCTTGCGCTGGGTTTCCAGGATCATTGCCTCGAATGCGGTATCGGACATGGCTTTATCCTTTTAGGTCAAATACATCTGATAGATAGGGTATGTAACAAAGGTTTACATCCCCCCGGGGATCGGGTTTGAAAAAACTGTGGCAAACTCGGACGCAAAAGGAAAGCGGGTTGAATGTCGCTTGCCGACACACCGGCTGCGCGCGATGCTGCGCTTTGGTTACAGGAAAGGAACGATGGTATGAGCAGTTTCTATGCACCGGTGACGCCACAAGGCGCGGGCGAAAGTGAACGCCCGGCACCTGAAAAGGTGCTGTCGGGCGATCCGGTCTTTACCACCTGGAATCTCGAGGAGCGTGAGGGGCTTTATTGCGGCATCTGGCGCTCGACCCCGGGCAAATGGCGCGTCTCTTATGACGAATGGGAATATTGCCGCATCCTGTCGGGCCATTCGGTGCTGACCGATGCCGAGGGCACAGAGATCACGTTGCGCGCCGGGGACAGTTTCATTCTGCGCCCCGGGTTTTCCGGCACATGGGAGGTGATCGAGACCACCACCAAGGATTACGTGATCCGGTTGTGACGCGCGATGCTCCGCCCCCGTCAGGGGGCGAAGATTTTTCGGCGAAAAATCTCGCCTGCCTCAGCCGACGACGTTGAATTCCGGCCCGTAGGGGTAGCCGGTGATATTCTCGTTGCCGTCCTCGGTGATCACCAGGATATCGTGTTCACGATATCCGCCCGCGCCGGGCTGGTCATTGGCGATGGTCAGCATCGGTTCCATCGAGATCACCATACCGGGTTCCAGCACGGTATCGATATCCTCGCGCAGTTCCAGACCCGCCTCGCGGCCATAGTAATGGCTGAGCACGCCAAAGCTGTGACCATAGCCAAAAGTGCGGTATTGCAGCAGGTCGCGCTCGGCAAAGAAATCGTTGATCTTGTGGGTGACCTCGGCGCAGCTCGCCCCCGGTTTCAGCAGCGACATGCCGTATTCATGGGCGGCAACATTGGCCTCCCAGATCTTGAGGCTGGCGGCATCCACTTCCTGCACGAACATCGTGCGTTCCAGCGCCGTGTAATAGCCCGAGATCATTGGAAAGGTGTTGAGCGACAGGATATCGCCCCGTTCGAGTACCCGGCCCGTCACCGGGTTATGCGCACCGTCGGTGTTGATCCCCGACTGGAACCAGACCCAGGTGTCGCGATATTCGGCATCGGGAAAGCGCTTGGCAATCTCCAGCTCCATCGCGTCGCGCCCGGCCATGGCCACGTCGATTTCGCGCACGCCCGCCTTGACCGCCTCGCGGATCGCATAGCCGCCCACATCGGCCACCTGCGCGCCCTGACGGATCAGGGCGATCTCGGCTGCGGATTTCATCATCCGCTGGCGCATGGTGGTGTCGAACAGATCAACCGTTTTCGACGGAGCAAGGAAAGCGTCGAGCTTGCCCTTCTGCAACAGGCAGAGGTGGTCGCTTTCATAGCCGATCACCCGCCCCTCGCCGGTGACCGAGCGGATCGCGCGCCAGTAGTTGTCGCGCTGCCAATCGGTATAGGTGATGTTGTCGCCATGGCAGCGTCGCCAGGGCTGGCCCGCGTCGATCCCGGCGCTGATGGTCACGCTCTCTCTCGGGGTGACGACCAGCGCATAGGGCCGACCGAAAGCGCAATAGAGAAAGCCCGAGTAATAGGCGATGTTGTGCATCGAGGTGAACACGGCGGCCTCGGCGCCCAGCGCCTCCATCCGGGCGCGCAGCCCGGCAAGACGCGCTTCGTATTCTGCGGCCTCGAAAGGCAGCCTGGCCTCGGTTCCGTTGTGATAGCGATAGAATTCCGGACGCGACAAATCAGCGGTCATGGTTGACCCTCCTTTGCAGAAAGGTCCCGGCGTTCAGGACGGGGAGTGGGCGCATGCCGCGCGGCATGAGGCGACGCCATCGCCAGAGCCCGCGCGGAGATTGGCCCAGAGCCCCGAGTCGTGCAAGCGGGATTTATCGGGCCCTCAGAGGGGAAATTTGATCAAATCTGGATTGATTCCAATTGCACTGTGGACATAGACAGGAACAGCGCCACCTGATTGGGTGGACCCACGAATTCTAGGCGGAGACATGCCATGCTGGATGCAGCAACCGATCTGAAATCCCTTCTCAAGACACCCGACCTGTTGGCGACCAAGGCCTATATCGGCGGCCAATGGGTTGACGGCGACAACGGCACCTTTGCCGTCACCAACCCCGCGCGCGGCGACGTGATCGCCGAGGTCGCGGACCTAAGCCGAGCCCAGGTGGCGGGCGCCATCGCCCAGGCCGAGGCGGCGCAAAAGGAATGGGCCAAGTATACCGGCAAGGAACGCGCCGTGATCCTGCGTCGCTGGTACGATCTGATGATGGAACACGCCCAGGACCTGGGCCGCATCCTGACCGCCGAGCAGGGCAAGCCCCTGGCCGAGGCGGTGGGCGAAGTGGCCTATGGCGCCTCGTTCATCGAGTTCTTTGCCGAAGAGGCCAAGCGCATCTATGGCGAGACCATTCCCGGCCACCAGCGCGACAAGCGCATCACCGTTCTGAAACAGCCGATCGGGGTGGCCGCCTCGATCACGCCGTGGAACTTCCCCAACGCGATGATCACCCGCAAGGCTGGCCCGGCGCTGGCGGCGGGCTGTGCCTTTGTCGCGCGGCCTGCTGCGGAAACCCCGCTGTCGGCGCTGGTGCTGGCGGTGCTGGCCGAAAAGGCCGGCATCCCGGCGGGCGTGTTCAACGTGGTCCCCTCGTCGCGCTCCAGCGAGATCGGCAAGGAATTCTGCGAGAACCCAGGCGTGCGCAAGCTGACCTTCACTGGCTCGACCGAGGTGGGCCGCATCCTGCTGAAACAGGCCGCCGACCAGGTCATGAAATGCTCGATGGAACTGGGCGGCAACGCGCCCTTCATCGTGTTCGACGATGCCGATCTGGATGCCGCCGTCGAAGGTGCGATGCTGTGCAAATTCCGCAACAACGGCCAGACCTGCGTCTGCGCCAACCGGATCTATGTACAGGCGGGCGTCTATGATGCCTTTGCCGAAAAACTCGCCGCCGCCGTGGCCAAGCTGAATGTAGGCGACGGGCTGAGCGACGGGGTCACCACCGGGCCGCTGATCAATGCCGAAGCGGTCGAAAAGGTGCTGGAACACCTGGGCGATGTCACCGCCAAAGGCGGCGCGGTCCTGACCGGCGGCAAGCCCCATGCGCTGGGCGGCACCTTCTTTGAACCGACCGTGGTGACAGGCGTCACGCAAGAGATGAAGGTTGCCAAGGAAGAAACCTTTGGCCCGCTGGCGCCGCTGTTCAAGTTCGATGACGTGGACGAGGTGATCGCCATGGCCAACGACACGATCTTTGGCCTTGCCGCCTATTTCTATGCCAAGGATCTGAGCCGGGTCTACAAGGTCGCCGAAGCGCTGGAATATGGCATCGTCGGCGTCAATACCGGCATCATCTCGACCGAGGTCGCGCCCTTTGGCGGCATCAAGCAATCTGGCCTGGGCCGCGAGGGCAGCCATCACGGGATCGAGGACTATCTGGAGATGAAATACATCTGCATGTCGGTCTGACCCGGATCATTCGGGCGTGGCGAGCATCCGGGTCAACCGGCGCATCGCCACGTCCCATGCCTCTTGCTCTTGAGCGTTCAACGTGTCGCCAAAGACGTCGCGGAAAGCGGCCGACAGGGCCTCTGCGGCCTTGTCCAGATCATCCCGGCGCAGGTTGAATCGCGCATGTGAACGGGCCAGCGCCTGTCCCATTGTGTGAAATGCCTGTACATCGTTCATCCCACGAACCGTCGACGCCAGCATGGTGGCAAACATCTCTTTTTGCGCAAAGAAATCGCCCCGAAACAGGGATTTCGCATCAGGCAGTCGCTCGAACAGGTGGACATAGAAGCGCTCGGCCAGCTCCGCCTTTCTGGCGAATACCCGCGCAAAACTGGACTGCACCAGCCGGATTTGTTCGTCTTTCATCCCGCCTCGACCTTAGCCATTTCCGACGGTCGAACCGCCCGGATCCGCAGTATCGCGGGCGCATGTTAACGAGTGGTTTCCAGGGGGCTGGAAATCCGACTATTTCCGGCGTCCTTCCATCTTGCGCTTCAGCTTGTCGGTCTTGTGCTTGGCCTTGGCTGCCTTACGGCGCACAACGCGCTTGCCCTTGGACGGGGTGCCGCCACGTGGCATGTCCTTGTCCTCGATGCTCAGCATCTCGAACTCCAGCCCCCCGGTCACCGGCGAGGCCTGCGCCAGCCGTACCGTCACCCGCTGACCGATCGCGATCAGCAGCCCGGTTTCCGACCCCATCAGCGTCCCCGCCTCGCGGTCGAAATGAAAGAACTCGCGCCCGAGCGAACGCACCGGCACCAGCCCGTCGGCGCCGGTCTCATCCAGTTTCACAAAGGCGCCGAACCGGGCGATGCCGCTGATCCGGCCGCTGAATTCATTGCCCACCCGTTCCGACAGATAGGCCGCCAGATAGCGATCGGTGGTGTCCCGCTCGGCCATCATCGAGCGGCGCTCGGTGTCCGAGATATGGGTGGCGATGCGGTCCAGCTGCTCGATCTCGTCCGCCGTCAGCCCGTCATCGCCCCAGCCATGCGCCTTGATCAGGCCGCGATGCACGATCAGGTCGGAATAGCGCCGGATGGGCGAGGTGAAATGCGCGTAATTCTTCAACGCCAGACCGAAATGCCCGAAATTCTCGGGGTTGTAATAGGCCTGCGCCATCGACCGCAGGGTCGAGATGTTGATCAGTTCCGCCTCGTCCGTGCCTGCCGCCTGATGCAAGAGCGCGTTCAGGTGACGGGTTTGCAGCACCTGCCCCTTGGCCAGCGTCAACCCGGAGGCCTGCGCCGTCTCGCGCAGCGCCTCCAGCTTTTCGGGGGCGGGTTCCTCGTGGACCCGGAACAACAGCGGCACGCGCTTGGCGATCAGCGTCTCGGCGGCGGCCACGTTGGCGAGGATCATGAACTCTTCGATCAGCTTGTGCGCGTCCAGCCGGTCGCGGAAGGCCACGCTTTCCACATGGCCCTTGTCGTTCAGCACGATCCTGCGTTCCGGCAGATCAAGGTCGAGCGGCTGGCGCCGATCACGTTCCGCATCGAGCGCCTTGTAGGCGGCATAAAGCGGCGTCAGCACCTCATCCAGCAGCGGCCCGGTCTTGTCGTTGGGGCTGCCGTCGATGGCGTCCTGCACCTCCTGATAGTTCAGCGAGGCGACCGAGCGCATCATCCCGCGCACAAACCGGTGCCCGATCTTGTTGCCTTGCGCGTCGATCTGCATCCGCACCGCGATACAGGCGCGCGGCACCCCTTCGTGCAGCGAGCACAGATCGCCCGAAAGCCGGTCGGGCAGCATCGGCACCACCCGGTCGGGGAAATAGGTCGAGTTGCCGCGCTTGCGCGCCTCGCGATCCAGTGCGCTGCCCGCACGGACATAGGCCGCCACATCGGCAATCGCGACCCAGATCACATGGCCGCCAGGGTTCTTGGGGTCGTCATCGGCATGGGCGAAACAGGCGTCATCATGGTCGCGCGCATCCGAGGGGTCGATGGTGACCAGCGCCATGTCGCGCAGATCCTGGCGCCCTGACAGGCCCTGCGGCTTGGCGCTGTCGGCCTCCTCGATCACCTTGTCGGGGAAATCGTCGGGGATGCCGTGCTGGTGGATGGCGATCAGCGATACCGCCTTGGGCGCGGATGGATCACCCAACCGCTCGATGATGCGGGCGCGCGGCAGGCCCAGCCGGCCCTTGGGCCCGGCCTGTTCGGCCTCGACCAGCTCGCCGTCCTTGGCGCCATGCACCGCGCCCTCGGCCACCAGCCATTCGTTCTGGCCCGCCTTGTCGATGGGCAGAATGCGGCCACCTTCGGCGCTCTTGCGAAAGATGCCGAGGATCTTGTGCGGGTTGGTGCCGATCCGGCGGATCAGCCGCGCCTCGTAATTGTGATCCTCTTCATGCACCACGGTCAGGCGGGCAAGGATACGATCCCCCGCCCCCAGCGCCGGATCACTGGCGCGCGGCAGCACCAGCACGATGGGTTCCACCCCTTCGCCATGCCATTCCAACGGACGCGCGAAGAGATCACCGTTTTCATCGGGTTCTTTCACCTGCAACACGCTGACCGGCGGCAGCCGGTCGGGGTCGGCATAGCTGCGCTTGCGCTTCTCCAGATGGCCCTCGGCCTCCAGCTCCTTGAGGATGCGTTTCAGGTCGATCCGGTCCGAGCCCTTGATACCAAAGGCCTTGGCGATATCGCGTTTCGAGGTGAGCGTGGGATGCGCGGAAATCCAGTCGAGGATCTCCTGCTTGGTAGGGATGCGAGTCATGTCTCCGCCGTAGCACGCGGCGCGGTTGGCGTCACCGCAAAAGCGACGACGCCCGCCCGGGCGGAGAAGCGTCGCGCAGATCGGCCAGCCGGTCCACATCGCGCAGCCCGTCGACCAGCGCCACGCGACGTCCCGCAAGTCCCGCCAAGGTGTCCTCCAGCGCATGTTCGCTGGACCAGCGCACATGGCCGAACAGGCCCGGCGGCAAGGCGCCGCGGCGCGCCGCGCCAACCAGCCAATAGCCGCCATCGGGCGCCGGGCCGAACACGAACTCGGCCCTGCCCAGCGCCGCAAAGGCGCGGGCGATATGGGCGCGGGTAACGCCGGGAATATCCGCCCCGATCAGGCAGACCGGCCCCTTGGGCGCGCCCCGTAACTGCCGCGCCATCCGTTGGCCGAGATCGCCGCGCGCCTGTGGGCTGCGCGCCAGATCGGCCGGCCAGACGCGGCTGGCCAGACCTTCGACGTCGGGAGAGACCGCCAGCACGATGCGCCAGCGCGGATCGCGCAGGCGCCGGATCAGTGCCCGGGTCTGATGGCGAAACCACCAGGCCGCGCCCACCATGCCGATATCGCGCCCCAGCCGGGTTTTCACCCGGCCCGGGCGCGGTTCCTTGACCATGATGACCAGCGTGCGCCGCATCGCTCTGGCTCAGGCGAAAAAGTCCCGCAGGATCCGGCCATAGATCGCCTTGAGCTGATGGATCTGGGCGATCTCCACCCGCTCGTCCACCTGATGCATGGTGCGGCCCACCAGGCCGAACTCCACCACCGGGCAATGGTCCTTGACGAACCGCGCATCCGAGGTCCCGCCCGAGGTCGACAGCACCGGCGTCACGCCGGTTTCCGCCTCGACCGCGGCCGCCACCAGATCGGACAGCTCACCGGGCGGGGTGAGGAAGCTTTCGCCGGATATCTTCACCTTCATCTCGACCGCGACACCAAATTCCTCGGCCACCCGGTCGGCCTCGCCCTGCATCCACCCGGTCAGGCTGGCACCCGAATGCAGGTCGTTGAAACGGATGTTCACCGCCCCGCGGCATTGCGCCGGAATGACGTTGGTTGCGGTATTGCCGGTGTCGATGGTCACCACTGCAAGCGTCGACGGGTCGAAATGATCGGTGCCCTGATCCAGTCCGTGGCTGGCCAGCCGGTCCATCAACCGCGCCATCGCCGGGAGCGGATTCTTTGCCCGGTGCGGATAGGCCGAATGCCCCTGCACGCCGGTCACCGTGAACCAGGCCGTCATCGAGCCGCGCCGCCCGATCTTGATCATCTCGCCCATCCGGTCGGGGCAGGTCGGCTCTCCCACCAGGCAGACCGACATCCGTTCGCCCGATGCGGCCATGTAGTCGAGGAGCGCCTTGGTGCCGTCCAGTGCGTCGCCCTCCTCGTCCCCGGTGATGGTCACGATCACGGCGCCTTCGGGCGGGGTGGTGGTGACCAGATCCACCGCCGCCGCGACAAAGGCCGCAACACCCGACTTCATGTCGGTGGCGCCGCGCCCGTAGAGAAAGCCATCCTTTTCCTCGGCCCCGAACGGCGCCACGGTCCAGGCCGCCGCATCACCCACCGGCACCACATCCGTATGCCCGTTGAAGCCGAAGCTGCGCGCGTGTCCCTTGTCACCCCAGCGGGCGAACAGGTTGCAGATGCCACCGCGATCGACCCGGGTACAGGAAAAACCCGCCTGCGACAGCACCCGCTCGAGCACATCGAGCGCGCCGTCATCGGCCGGTGTGACCGAGGCGCAGCGGATCAGATCGGCGGTCAGGCGGGCAGCGTCGAGGGTCATAGAAGGCATCCTTTGCGGCTTTGGCATCCTCTGGAGCAGCAAATGTGACGAAAACGCCGCGTTGCCACCCTTGTTTGGCCCGAAATCACTTAACAGCGGCGGACCTCCCATGCTAGCCTGTCTTCAGAAAACAAAGACCCGAGGCAGGGTTACGAGCAGCACAGCCGCAAAGCGACCAGAAAAAAATCGCAAAGACGGCTGAACAGAACCGGCAACCGCACGACAGATGCGGCCCGTTTTTTCGTCGCGTGGCAACCTAGCCCGCGCCGGTCCCCTGCCCTGGATCACAACTCTTGGGGCGGGACATGGCTACAGGCGCCGAACTGAACTACAACCAGAACGCATCTGCGATGCAGATGGCGCAGACCATCTTTGGCGATGGTGTCACTGTTGTCGGCGCCTCTTACTCGGGGTGGAGCGGCTCTTCGGCGATCTATTCCAACGGTGACGCGCTGGCACCTGGGGCGACGCCGGGCGATACCGGCGTGATCCTGTCCACCGGCCGGGCCAGTCATTTCACCCGCGGCGGTGGCGATCCCAACCGCTCCACCAACACCTCGACAAACACATCGGGCGAGAACAACAACGCCGATTTCAACGCCGCCGCCGGCACCAATACCTATGACGCCTCCTATCTGGATGTCAGCTTCATCCCTGATTCCAGCGTGATGACGATGCAATTCGTGTTCTCGTCCGAGGAATATCCCGAATTCCAGAGCTCGATCTATCAGGATTTCGTCGGGGTCTGGGTCAACGGCCAGCAGGCCCAGCTCGAGGTCGGCAACGGCGATTCCGATCCCGGCAACATCAACGCGGTCAACAACCAGAACCTGTTCCTGGACAATAGCGGCGACGCCTTCAACACCGAGATGGACGGGCTGACCGTCACCATGACCCTGACGATGAACGTGATCCCCGGTCAGGTGAATACGATCCGTATCGGGGTCGCTGACGTGTCCGACAGCAACTACGATTCCAACCTGCTGATCGCCGCCAACAGCCTGCAGACGCGGCTGGTTGCAGTTGCCGATCACAGCACGATCTACCCCAACGGTAGCGTCACGATGGATATCCTTGCCAATGATATCAACCAATCCGGCGCCACGCTGACCATCACCCATCTGAACGGCATTCCCGTCACCGCTGGCAGCACGATCACGCTTGCCACCGGGCAGAGCGTGACACTGAACGCCGATGGCACCATCACCGTGACCGGCGACGGCGATGTCGAACATTTCAACTTCACCTACACGGTGACCAACGGCAGCAATACCGATACCGGTATCGTCAATGTCAACGCGATCCCCTGTTTCGTGGCCGGCACGTTGATCGACACCCCCTATGGAGAACGCCAGGTCGAACGGCTGACGCCGGGCGACCAAGTGTTCACCCGCGACAATGGCCCGCAAGAGGTGCGTTGGGTCGGTGAACGAACCGTCGATGCCGAGGGCGAATTCGCACCCATCCTGATCCGCGCCGGCACCTATGGCGCCCAGCGCGATCTGATGGTCTCGCCCCAGCACCGGATCCTCATCCGGGACGGGCTGAGCGAACTTCTGTTCGGTGAGCCCGAGGTTCTGGTGGCAGCCAAGGATCTGGTCGATGGCCGCAGGGTGCAGATCGTGCCCGGCGGGCGGATCACCTATGTGCATGTCATGTTCGACAGTCACCAGGTGATCTATTCCGAGGGGCTGGCCAGCGAAAGCTTTCTGCCCGGCCCGCAAACAACGCATCTGTTCGAACCAGAAACGCTTGCCGAAATCCGGGCCGTGTTCCCCGACCTCGATACCGCCACCGGGCAGGGCTATGGCCCTGCCGTACGGCGGATCCTGCGTAAATACGAAACCGAGCTGCTGCTCACATCTGCAAAGGTGGCCTGACATGGGATGGATCGCCGTTTCAGCACCCGAAACCCAACATTTCCGCACCGCGGGTCTAGACGCTTCGGCGGGGGCGCCCGCCCTTGTCGGCGACCACGAAGACGATCTGATGGTGCGCGGCACCCTGGTGTTCGAGACCCGGCTGCCCAACGCCCAGCGCCCACGCATCCTGTTGCAATTCGAACGCGGCGGCGCCTGGCCGTTCCATTTGTCGCTGCAGGCGATCCCGGGGGGCGGGCTGATCCTGATCGTCAATCAGGGTGGCTCGGTCCTGCATCAAGTGCTGAACGTGGCCGATACCGGACGCATCGACACGCTGAGGCTCAGCTATGCCTGGGACGCGCCCGCCCGGGCCGGATGGCTGGCACTGGAACATGACGAGCGCGAATACGCGCATCTGATCGAAGTGGAAGCGCCCTGCCCGTTGCGCATCGGCGATCTGCGGATGCTGTTCCGCGACGGGCCGCACCGGTTCGCCGCCCCCGAACTGGTCTATTTTGCCCTGTCGAGCGAGATCGAACCGGTGGGCCCGATGCCCTCGCTGCATCCGGAAACGCCGATCGCCACCCCCGACGGGTACCGCCCGCTGTCAAAGATCCGGCGCGGCGACACGGTGATCGTGGCCAGCGGCGAAGCGGTACCGGTGCTGCACAGGGTCAGCCGCACCATGCCCGCCTTTGGCAGTTCCCGGCCGCTGACAATCCGCCGCCCCTATTTCGGACTGCGGCAGGATATCCAGGCCGCGCCGTCGCAGCGCCTGCTCCTTTCGGGGACCGAGGTCGAATATCTGTTTGGCCGCGAGTCGGTTCTGGTGCCGGCGCGCCATCTGACCGGCGGCCATTCCGTTCTGCCCGCGCGTGCCAGGCTGACCGCGACCTATGCGCAACTGCTGTTGCCCACCAACGAGGCGATGATCACCGCCGGCGCCCTGGCCGAGAGCCTCTTCATCGGGCGCCTGCACCGCAAGCCGCTGCATCTGGCCGCCAGCGTGCTGGCCGGGATCGAGCGCAGCCGTCTGCCCGATCACGGCCGCCCGCGCCACCACGTGCTGCGCGCCTTTGATGCCCGCATCCTGGCCGAGGCGCGCGTGGCCTGAGCCACGCCCACTGATCGGTCCCGCCGGGCCCGGTCCCTGCCCTTGGCCTCCCGGCATACGGGAAGGCAGAAGGTTCTTTCCCCTTGTCCCGCCAAAGCTGACCCTAGGGTCACCTTGTTTGCGGGACCCGGCTGCGGTATGGGGCGGAAAACCGGAAACCGAACCCTTATGCGCAAGTTCCTGATCTCTGCCAGCCTGGTCCTGGGACTTTGGCCGCAATTTCTATTGGCCCAATCGCTGCAGGTGACGACGGTTACCCGCCCGCCCTTCTCCTTTGTCGAGGATGGCGTCGAGACCGGCTTCTCGATGGACCTGCTGGCCGCGCTCGCGGACAAGCTGGGCTTGGGCTACACGCTTGAGCGCAAGGAAAAGTTCTCGGACATGCTCGCCGCCGTCATGGACGGCGAGGCGGATATGGCAATCGCCAATATCTCGATCACCGCCGCGCGCGAGACCGAGATGGATTTCAGCCAGCCGATCTTTGAATCCGGGCTTCAGATCCTGGTACCCGCCGAAACCAATGCCGGGTCATCGCTGCTCAGGGCCTTGTTGTCGCGCGATCTGTTCCTGGCCATCGGCGCCGCCTTTGTCATCCTGCTGACCGGCGGCATGTTGATGTGGTACTTTGAACGGCGCGCGCAGCCCTATTTCGACCGCAAGCTGCACGAGGCCTGGTTCCCCTCTTTCTGGTGGGCGCTGAACCTGGTCGTCAACGGCGGGTTCGAGGAACGGGTGCCGCGCACCGCCTTTGGGCGGCTGTTCGGCGTCCTTCTGGTGATCTCATCGCTGTTCGTGGTGTCGGTGTTTACCGCGCGTATCACCTCGGTGATGACGGTCGAGGCGATCAGCGGTTCGGTCAATTCGGTCAACGATCTCTACGGCCAAGAGGTCGGCACGATCGACGGGTCCACCGCCGCCGGTTTCCTGACCCGGCGCGACATTGATTTTGCCGCATTCTCAGACTTGCAAGAGATGATCACCGCCTTCGAGCGCGGGGCGCTTGATGCGATCGTGTTCGACGCGCCGATCCTGTCCTATTATGCCTCGCATCAGGGCAAGGGAAAGGCTGTCACCACCGGCGCAATCTTCCTGCGCGAAAACTACGGGATCGCCTTTCCCACCGGTTCGGCCCGGGTGGAAGAGGTCAATCAGGCGCTGCTCGCCCTGCGCGAGGACGGCACCTATGAAGAGCTTTATCGCAAGTGGTTCGGCCGCCGGAACTGATCCGGCTCAGCCCGCCGCCTCGTCGTCGAAAAAAGGCGTCATCTGCGCAACGATCACCGAGTTCTCCTCAAGCGCCCGTTGCATCAGCGCGCGTTCTTCCGCGTCGATCTCGTGGCCCTGCGCCTCGCGCTCTTCGAGCGTTCCGTATCCGGTGACGTCCAGCGGGGCTGTATCGGCCTGTTTCAGGATCGCCACGGTTTCGCGCACCGCCTCGGCCTCGTCCACGCCACTGGCATAACACATCAGCGCCGCGCCGGTTGCCCCCTCGGGCAGACCGTCGCCGGTCTTGCGCCCGATCTGCACGACCAGCGTATAAACCTGCTGCCTGGATTTCTGTTTGTCAGCCATGATGCGCCCGGCGCCCCCTTTGCACTGTCGCCCCGGCGCATGCCTTGATGCGCCGGGGCGGTTGGCCCTGTGATCAGTCGCGCAGCAGCTCGTTGATGCCGGTCTTCGAGCGGGTCCGCTCGTCCACCCGCTTGACGATCACCGCACAATACAGGCTGACACCGCCGGTCGAGGGCATCGAACCCGAAACCACCACCGAATAGGGCGGCACCTCGCCATACATGACCTCGCCGGTCTCGCGGTCGACGATCTTGGTGGACTGGCCGATATAGACACCCATCCCCAGCACCGCACCTTCACGCACGATGACGCCCTCGACCACCTCGGAGCGGGCGCCGATGAAGCAGTTGTCCTCGATGATGGTGGGGCCGGCCTGCATCGGCTCCAGCACGCCGCCAATGCCGACGCCCCCCGACAGGTGCACGTTCCTGCCGATCTGGGCACAGCTGCCCACGGTGGCCCAGGTGTCGACCATGGTGCCGCTGTCCACATAGGCGCCGAGGTTGACGAAGGACGGCATCAGCACCACGCCCGGCGCGATATAGGCCGATTTGCGCACGACGCAGTTGGGCACCGCGCGGAAACCGGCGGCCTTCCACTGGCTTTCACCCCAGCCGGCGAACTTGCTGTCCACCTTGTCCCACCAGCCGCCGCCCTGCGGGCCGCCGGACTGGATTTCCATGTCCTTGATGCGGAAGCCCAGCAGCACCGCCTTCTTGGCCCACTGGTTCACATGCCAGCTGCCGTCGGCCTGTTTCTCGGCCACCCGCAGCCCGCCGCCATCCAGCGCGGCCAGCGTTTCCTCGATCGCCTCCCGCGTGGCGCCGGTGGTGGCGGGGGTAATGCTGTCGCGCGCGTCCCACGCGGCCTCGATGGCGGCTTCCAGCTCTTGGTTCGACATGAGGTCTTGCTCCCTGATGAATGCGTCACGTTGGTTTCGCCTATACGCAAGCACGGGCCAAGGCGCAATGCGACGCGCCCGGGCCCGATTGCGGCCTCAGGCCGTTTCCAGCGCGCCCAGGGCGGCGAACAACTCGGCATCGGCGCCGGTCCCGGCATTGGGCGCGGTCAGCAACACGTCGCCATAAAACACCGAATTGGCCCCGGCCAGAAAGCACAGCGCCTGCTCGGCGGCGCTGAAATCCGAGCGGCCCGCCGACAGCCGCACCCGTGTCAGCGGCATGATGATCCGCGCCGTGGCGACCATGCGCACCAGATCAAAGATGCCTACCCGCTCGCGATGCGCCAGCGGCGTGCCTTCGATGGGGATCAGCGCGTTGATCGGTACGCTTTCGGGATGGGGCGCGAAATTCGCCAGCACCTGCAACATCGCGGCGCGGTCGCGCAGGCTCTCACCCATGCCGATGATGCCCCCGCAACACAGCTCAATCCCGGCATCGCGGCAATAGGCCAGCGTATCGAGCCGGTCCTGATAGGTGCGGGTGCCGATGATCTGGCCATAGAACTCGGGCGAAGTGTCGAGGTTGTGGTTATACGCCGTCAGCCCCGCCTCGGCCAGTCGCTGCGCCTGATGGGGCCGCAACATGCCCAGTGTCACGCAGGCCTCCATCCCCAGGGCGCGCACCCCGCGCACCATGGCCAGCACATTGTCGAACTCGGCGCCATCGCGCACCTGCCGCCAGGCCGCACCCATGCAGAACCGTTCGGCCCCGGCCCGCTGTGCCCGCCGCGCCAGAGAGACCACGTGATCGGGGTTCATCAGCTTTTCCCGGGTCAGCTCGACCTCGCGGTGATGGGCCGATTGCGGGCAATAGGCGCAATCCTCGGGGCAACCGCCGGTCTTGATGCTGAGCAGGCTGGCCTTTTGGATGTCATCGGGCGCGTGATGGGCGCGATGCACCCCATTGGCGCGCCCCACCAGGTCGAGCAGGGGAAGGCGCAACAGCGCCTCCACCTCGTCCACGCTCCAGTCAGAGCGGATCGCCTCAGCCATGACGGGCGCCCCCGCGCAGGCGCTCGGCCCAGCCTTGCGGCAGCTTGGTGACCAGCAGGGCTGCCAGCGTGACCTTGACCAGATCGCCAGCCACAAAGGGCGTCATGCCATAGGCGAGCAGCTTGTCCGCAGGCACGAATTGCGCCAACCAGGCCAGCCCCAGCGCATAGATCACCGCCAGCCCCAGCAGCATCGCAGGCCAGAGCGCCAGCCGGTGCAGCCGGTCGGCGGCAAAGCCCACCAGCGCAGAGGCAACCAAGAAACCCACCAGATATCCACCGGTTCCACCCAGCATATAGGCCAGGCCAAGGCCCTTTTCCGGTGTGCCCGCAAACACCGGCAGGCCCAGCGCGCCAACCGCCAGATACCCGGCCAGCGTCGCGGTCCCCAGACGCATCCCGTAAAGCGCGGCCAGAGCCATCACGGCGGCCACCTGCAAGGTCATCGGCACGGGCCAGAACGGCACCTGCACCCGGGCCGACAGGGTCAGGATCGCGATCCCTGCCGCAACACGCAGTATCTGCCCGCTCAACGCGGGTGCACGGGCACCGGCAACGACGGCTTCGGTGGTCTGTTTCATCGCTTTCTCCATTTTATAGATAAAAATTTCGACTCATTCTCGCATTCATGATTTCTATCTATAATTTTCGCAAGCAAAAATCCGTAACCGGGTATTTCTACGCGATCGGCAAATGTCGGAAGGTCAGAGCGCCCGGCGCAGATGCCGACGCAGCACGTCGCAGGCGGTCTCGGCATCGCGCCGCTTCATCGCCATCAGAATCGCCGCATGGTCGGTATCGGTGCGCTGCCGCCAGCGTTGCCGCCAATGGGCATGCAGATGCCGGGACGAGGCGATATGCAGATCGTCGATCGCCGACAACAGGCGAGGCATGGCACAAGGTGTGAGGATGGCGCGGTGAAAGGCGCGGTTGCGCGCCTCCCAGGTGGGCATATCCTCGGCCCCGTCGCAGGCCAGGCGTGCGACATCAATCGCTTGCAGGTCGCCCGGCGTTGCATTCTGGACCGCGTGCTGTAGCGCCAGCGGCTCCAGCGCCACCCGCATCTCGATCACCTCGCGGATTTCGGCCGGGTCCAGAGCGGTGACCCGCATGCCCCGGCGCGGCTCGCTTTGCGCCAGCCCATGCGCTTCGAGCCTCAGCAGCGCTTCGCGCACCGGAACATGGCTGGTGTCAAAGGCGCGCGCGATATGATCCTGGCGCAGCTTCTCGCCCGCCGACAGGGCGCCGGTGATGATCTGCTGGCTGAGCCGGGCATAGATGGTGTCGGCGATGGTTGCGGTCATGAATTATAGATAAAATGCCCAGCGCCACCGGACAAGCCGCAATCATCACCCGGCAAAGGGATCCGGGGCGATATTGCCACCGCAAACCAGTACCGCCACCCGCTCGTCCGGCTCGGGACGATAGGCGCCGCACATCAGCGCCGCCAGCGCGGTTGCACCCGCGGGCTCGACCAGAACCCGGCGCTCGGCCCAGAGCGCGCGCTGGGCCGCGGCAATCGCCGCGTCCGGAACCAGAACCGACCGGGCACCCCCCTGCGCCAGACCGAAACAGATCTCGCCGATCCGCCGCGCGCCCAGCGCATTGGCGGCGATGCCCGACACCTCGACATCGACCGGCCCACCGTTGGTCAGCGCGGCATTCAGCGCGCAGGAGGTTTCCGGCTCGACCGCGACCACCTTGCGCGCACCCTGCCACCAGGCCAGCGCCCCGGCGACCAGACCGCCACCGCCGACCGCGATCACCACCGTATCGGCCTCTAGCCCCTGCGCATCCCATTCGGCAAAGCAGGTGCCCTGCCCGGCAACGGTCGCGGGCGCGTCATAGGCATGGATCTGCATCGCGCCGGTGGCGGCCTCATGCGCCTGCGCCAGGGCCAGCGCATTGGCATATTCGCCCGGCACCACCTCAAGATCGGCGCCGGTATCCCGGATCAGCGCGATCTTGGCGGGGCCAGCCATTTCCGGCACGAAGATCTTGGCGCGATGGCCCAGAGCGCGGGCCGCATAGGCCACCGCCGCACCATGATTGCCACCCGATGCGGCCACCACACCCGCAGCGGGCACGTCGCTGGACAGCAGGGTATTAAAGGCCCCGCGCGCCTTGAAACTGCCGGTATGCTGCATCTGTTCCAGCTTCAGGGAAAGCGGGTCGGACAGGCCAAATCCGCGCGTCTCCATCACCGGGGTCACTTGCACATGCCCGGCGATCCGATCCGCCGCCGCCGCGATATCCGCTTTCCAATCCATTCTCATACCCTCTTGACCAGCCGCCTCTGGCGCTTGCCCCGCGAACCCTATAGCTGTGGGGCAAAGACGCAAGCAGGGAAGCCCGCAGATGAGAGATGACCGTCAGAGCCCGTTTCGTGACGCCCATACCGACCGCTCGACGGCCAGCCATGTGCCCGATACGCCGCAGACGCGCTCGCCCGCCTACAAGCTGGCCTTTGCCGACGAGGATTTCCTGTGTCGGGACGAACTGCGCCCGGTGAGGCTGCAACTGGAACTGCTCAAGCCCGAGATGATGATGGCCGAGCGCGGCATCACCTCGACCGTGGTGATGTTCGGCGGGGCGCGGATCCCGGAACCGGCGCAGAAGCACACCGCACGCACCCAGACCCTGGCGGACCTGTCGGAATATTACGACGAGGCGCGCGAGTTTGCCCGGCTGATCACCGAGAAGTCGAAAGAAACGGGATGCAAGGAGATGGTGATCGTCACCGGCGGTGGCCCCGGCGTGATGGAGGCGGGCAATCGCGGCGCCAAGGACGCGGGTGGCTGTTCTATCGGGCTGAATATCGTGTTGCCGCATGAACAGGCGCCAAACCTGTTCGTGACGCCCGAGCTCAGCTTCAACTTTCACTATTTCGCGATCCGCAAGATGCATTTCCTGATGCGCGCACGGGCGATCACCATCTTCCCGGGCGGCTTCGGCACGCTGGACGAGCTGTTTGAATCGCTCACCCTGATCCAGACCGGCCGCATGGAACGGGTGCCCTTCCTGCTGTTCGGGCGCGAATTCTGGGAACGGGTGATCAACTGGCGGGCGCTGGCGGATGCCGGCACCATCTCGGCCGAGGATCTGGACCTGTTCCGCTTTGTCGACACCGCTCAGGAGGCGGTCGAAATTATCGACAACTGGGAGCCCGCGCCGCCCCGCGATGCGATCCCGGGGCGATAAGGCGGTCTGGTCGGATCAGGCGAATTCTGCGGGCAGCACGCCCAGTTCGACGCCCTGCGGCAACCGGGTGACCACCTGCGCGCCCTGCACGTCCTTGATGGCATAGCCATAGCCCATCAGCCGGAATTTCCATTCACGCGCGCTGAGCGCCTTGGCGCGTTCGCGCTGCAGCAGGTCCAGAACCCCCGCCTCGATCATAGTGCCACCGATATCTGCCTGTGCCATTTCTGTCCTCCATGGCTTTGTTGCTGATTTCGAAACTGACTGTTGATCGGGGCGGAAATTCATCGCGAATGAGGAAAATTCGGGGCGCAGGCCGCTTTGTTGGCACGCGGCGGGCGCTGCCCTGTCGCTTGCGGCGCCTCTCCCGGAGTATTTTTGAGCGAAATGAAGACCTGGGCATCTCTTTGCTTTGCCGGTGCGCGCGGCGGTGCTAGATCGCGAAGGAAACGGAGGGCGAGAATGGGCAACGACGGTCACGAGACACCCCGGATGGGTGCCTTTCTGCATCTGCGCGGCGCGGGGCTGGACAAGGGCGAGCCGGTGGCGCTGCCGCTGGTGCAAAGCTCGATGTATCATCTGCCGGGCACGCCCGATGGCAGCAACAGCTATGGCCGGGCCGACAATCCCACCTGGGTGGCGCTGGAACACGCGCTGGAGCATCTCGAAGGGGCATCCTGCCGGGTGTTTCCCTCTGGCATGGGCGCGATTTCGGCCGCCTTGTTCGCCACGTTGCAGGCCGGACAGCGCCTGTTGATCCCGGCGGATGGCTATTACGTCACCCGGCTGCTGGCGGATCGCTATTTGCGGCCTCTGGGTGTGAATGTCGAGGAACGGCCCACCGCCGGCTTTGCCGAGGGCGGGTTTGGTGGCTTCGACGTGGTGTTCCTGGAAACGCCCTCCAATCCGGGGCTGGATCTGATCGACCTTGCCGCCGTCGCGCGTGCGGTACGGGCCGCAGGCGGCATCACCATCTGCGACAACACCACGATGACCCCTTTGGGTCAGCGGCCGCTGGATCTGGGCATCGACATCGTGGTCGCCTCGGATACCAAGGCGATGGGCGGTCATTCCGACCTGCTGCTTGGGCATGTCGCCAGCCGCGATGCCGGGCTGGTGCAGGCGATAGAGGATTGGCGCCGCATCTCGGGCGCGATTCCAGGCCCGCACGAGGCCTGGCTGCTGCATCGCGGGCTGGAGACGCTGGAGGTCCGGTTCGACCGCATGTGCCGAAACGCCGAAGCCCTGGCGCCGCGACTGGCCAGGCATCGGGCGGTGAGCGCCCTGCGCTTTCCCGGCCTGCCGGGCGATCCGGCGCATAACCTGGCGCGGGCACAGATGCAGCGGTTCGGCTTCCTGCTCTCGCTGGATCTGGGCAGCGAGGAGAAGGCGGAACAGTTCATCAATGGCTGCCCCCTGCTGCGCCCTGCGACCTCGTTTGGCGGCGTGCACAGCTCGGCAGAGCGGCGCGCACGCTGGGGTGACGCTGTGACGCCGGGATTTGTGCGCCTGTCGATCGGTTGCGAACCACTCGAGGAGTTGTGGCAGGCCCTGCGCGAGGCGCTGGACGCGCTCTGAGATCAGGCCTTGGGCGCGCGCAGGCTCTTGAACACATAGCGCGGCAGCAGGATGCCGGCGGCCAGCGCGCCGAGCCAGACCAGCAGTGTTGCGGCCAGCAGATTCGAGATGCCCCCAACCACCAGGCCCGAGGTCACCAGCTCGGTCACCAGAAGGCCGACGAAGATCACCACCAGCGCGATACCGCCCTGAAGCGCGGGCAGGTTGCGCTGGCTCAACCGGCGGATCAGCGGTTCGGCCAGGGCCTGAATCAGGCTAAAGACAATGACCACGACGATCAGCGACAGCGGCGCGATCGAGAACCCGTCAAGCAGCAGAGCGGCCAGCAGCAGGCCAATGGCATTGCCGGCCAGAAGCGCGGCGATCGAAAGCAGACGGCGGGACATGGCACACCTCTTGGACCGGTTCGCCCGAGAGTACCTCATCAACCCGGGAAAATCATCACGGAAGTCAGAGGCCGCGACCTCAGAGGCCGGTCTCGGCCTCGATCTGCTTTTTCGACTTGCGCGCCCGCTCGGTGGCCGATTTCAGCTGCCCACAGGCGGCCATGATGTCGTCGCCGCGCGTCTTGCGGATCGGCGCGGCATAGCCTGCCTGATAGATGATGTTGGCAAATGCCCGGATGCGGTTGTTGGATGATCGCTTGTAGGGCGCGCCGGGCCATTCGTTGAACGGGATCAGGTTGATCTTGGCCGGGATCTTGTAGCGCCGGATATGGTCGAGCAGGCGATGGGCATCCGCGTCGCTGTCATTCACCCCGTCCAGCATCACATATTCAAAGGTGATGCGTTCGGAATTCGACACCTTGGGATAAGCGGCCAGCGCCGAGAGCAGCTCCTCGATGTTCCAGCGCTTGTTGATGGGCACCAGCACATCGCGCACCTCGTCGGTGGTGGCGTGGAAGGAGATCGCCAGCAGGCAGCCGATTTCTTCGGCGGTGCGCGCGATTTCAGGCACCACGCCGCTGGTGGACAGGGTGATGCGGCGTCGCGACAGCTGGATGCCCTCGGGGTCCATCGCGATTTTCATCGCGTCGCGCACATTGTCGAAATTGTAGAGCGGTTCGCCCATGCCCATCAGTACGATATTACTCAGCAGGCGGGTTTCGTCCTTGGGGGCGCCCGGCACCGGCCATTCGCCCAGATCGTCGCGCGCCATCATCACCTGGCCCACGATCTCGGCGGCGGTCAGGTTGCGCACCAGTTTCTGGGTGCCGGTATGGCAGAAGGAGCACGTGAGCGTGCAGCCGACCTGCGAGGAAATGCACAGCGTGCCGCGATCCTCTTCGGGGATATAGACCACCTCGACCTCGTGCCCGCCGGCGATGCGGACCAGGTATTTGCGGGTGCCGTCCTCGGACACCAGGCGGGTGATCACCTCGGGGATCTCGATGGTGAAATGCTCGGCCAGTTGCGCGCGATAGGCCTTGGCCAGGTTGGTCATCGCCTCGAAATCGCGCACGCCCCACTGATAGATCCACTGCCAGATCTGGCCCACCCGCATCTTGGCCTGTTTCTCGGGCGTGCCATGGTCGATCAGCACCTCGCGCATCCGGTCGCGAGTCAGCCCGACCAGATTGATCCGGCCTTCGGGCAGCTTGCGGGGGATGGTCACGACATCCTGGGTGATCGGCGCTTTGACGGACATGGGGCACTCGGCGGCTGAAGGGATCTGGGGCGATGGATGCGCCTCTATATAGGAAAGCGCGCGAAGATCAAAAGATTTCGCGCCCTGTTTGACCGGGTATGCGTTTGATTGGCTTGCGCGGCGGCGCCACTCCCCCCGGGAGTATCTCCGGCGAAATGAGGAGCGGGCGTTACTGCGCCATCGCCATCAGTTCGTCGATCCGGGCGCGGCCCAGTTCGATCTGGCAGGAGGTGATCGCAATGCCGGTGCCAGAGCCGCCACCAAAGCCCGCGCCAACCGCTTCGCAATGGGCAGCGCGATAGGCGGTCCATGCCGATTGCGCGGAGTCGAGCGCGGGCAGAGCCATCTTGCGCCCGGTAACCTCGTCCAACTCAGCCGCCGAGCCGCGGGCGATCTCCAGCGCAATGGCCAACGCGCCTTCGACCCGCGCGCTCATCTCGGAGACACAGGCGCCGGTTTCGACCTGGCTGGCAGCATCGGAGCATTCCAGGGCGGGATCAGCAGCCGTCAGAACAGGCGCCAGAGCAAGGGCAACTGCGTATCGAAGCACTCTCATATCGCGATCCTTCTGAAAGGGCCGGCGACGGGAGGTTACCCGCCGCAGCGTTTTTCAGCATCCTCGACCGCGGCGGTGAAGCCCAGCAGCGAGAACGTATCCTTGGTCTGGGTGCCACGCGCCGAACGGGCGGTCAGCACCGCGTCGGTGCCGCGTTTCAACACGGCTACAATCTTGGCATCGTCAGCAGCGGTTGCCGGCCAGGCCCATTCACCCTCGGTGATCAGCTCGAACTCGGTCCCGCCCACGTTGAGATTGACCGTCGAGCCGGGCGCGAAAGGATAGCCGCCGGTAAAGGTGACCTGCCCCTTGACCCCGGCCTTGGGCCGGAAGAACACCATCAGCAGGATATCGCTGCGGCGCACCGACACGACGCTGCCACCGCGGGTGTTCACGGTTTCCTTGGGCGCCGAAACGCTCCAGCATTCGGTTGGGTTGTCCTCGACGAACACGCTCCAGTCGGTCTTGGACGCGACACGGTTGGTGCTTTCGCTCTGCTGCGCGGATACGCTGGTGGTGGCGGCCGTTGCGGCCAGACACAGGCCCGCAATCGCGCGGACAAGTTTCGATCCCATCTGTTCAGCCCTCCAGCTGACCTTTACCTCAATTCCATCACAGGATGCATTCGCGGAGTTTTGCCGATCCGTCTGGCTTGCGCATCCTGTCGATTGCCGACATAGACACATTAACGCAGGTTTCGCCACGGACGAAAGGGCGATTGGCGAGAATTCGCGCAGATTTCTTGGGGAGGACAGGATGACGCGACCGGTACCGATGGCCGAACTCTGGCGCGGTGCGCTGCTTGAAAGCGTACATATGGGGCATGCGGTGGTCTGCGACAGTAGCGGCCAGGTGGTACGCAGCTGGGGCGACCCGGGGCTGGTGATGTATCCGCGCTCGTCCTCGAAGATGATCCAGGCGCTGCCGCTGCTGTCGTCGGGCGCTGCTGCCAAATACGGCCTGGGCACCGAGCAGATGGCGCTGGCCTGCGCCTCGCATAACGGGGCGGCGATCCATACGCACCGGGTGAACGACTGGTTGGAGCAACTGGGTCTGGACGATCACGATCTGCGCTGCGGCCCGCAGGATCCCGACGACCGGCCCGAGCATGAGCGGCTGATCCGCGCCTTTGAAAGCCCGTGCCAGGTGCATAACAACTGCTCCGGCAAACATGCCGGCTTTCTGACACTGGGTCGGCATCTGGAGGCGGGGGCCGAGTATCACGAGATCGACCACCCGGTGCAACAGGCCGCTCTGGCCGCCTTCGAAGAGGTCACCGGCGAGGCCAGCGCCGGCTATGGCATCGACGGCTGTTCCGCCCCCAACTTCGCCACCAGCCTGACCGGGCTGGCGCGCGCCATGGCCTGGTTCGCCTCGGCCCGGGACCGGTCCGACCGGCAAAGCCAGGCAGCGGCGCAACTGACCGAGGCGATGATGAAGCATCCCGAACTGGTCGCGGGCGAAGGCCGCGCCTGCACCGAGTTGATGCGGGCCATGAACGGGCGCGCGGCAATCAAGACCGGGGCCGAGGCGGTGTTCGTCGCCATCCTGCCCGAGCAGCGTCTGGGCGTGGCGCTGAAGATCGTCGATGGCGCCACAAGGGCCAGCGAGTGCGCGATCGCGGCCATACTGGTCGGTCTCGGCGTGCTGGATCCGGCCGATCCGGCCACCCGCAAGCGGCTGGATGCGCCCATTCTGAACCGTCGCGGCATCGACTGCGGCAGAATCCGCGCCACAGCCGAGATGCGGTTCTGACGCCGATCACATCTCGATGATCTCGGCCACCTCGACGGTGCCGTTGCCCGTCTCGACCATCGGGCAGCCCTTGGCCATATTGATGGCGGCGTCGAAATCAGTCGCGCGCACGACGGTGTAGCCCGAAAGCGGGTTGGCGCCGCCATCATCGGCCACGCCTGCGGCGCTGACCGTCTTGGACGGGCCAACCGGATTGCCGGGATTGACCACTGCATCGCCCATGGTGCCGAACCAGGCCTGCCAGGCGGCCATGACCTCGGCCCCTTCCTCGGGCGTTTCCGGCGTCTTGCCGCCGTGATAGGCAAAGATGAACATAGGCATGTCGCAGTCCTTTCCTTTGGTTTTGAAACGTCGGTATCAGGCGAGTTCCGCCGCAAGCTTGCGCAGCGACGAGGTCCAGCCCTCTTCATGGCGCAGGCTCATCTCGTCATCGCCCAATTCGCGATGGTCCAGGATCAGCCGCGCACCCTTGGCGCAGGGTTCTACGATGAACATCACATGGCTTTCGGCCCCGCGCCGGTCGTCATCGTCATGCCAGCCCCAGGTGAAGCCCACCGATTGCGGCGGCTTCACATGGGTGACCTGGCCCGAAACCTTGTAGCGCTGACCTTCGCCATTCACCATGACCGAGAACCACGGCCCCAGCCGGGTGAAATCGAGGTCATGCTGATCGGCGGGCACATGCAGGCCCTCGGGGCCCCACCATTGCAGCAGTTTCGCGCCATCGCTGACCCAGGCAAACAGGGCCTCGGGCGCGACGGCGAATTCACGTTCCAGTCTCAGGTCGGCCATGTCTTGTCACTTTCGATGGCGGCGGCCAGCCGATCCAGACTGCCCTCCCAGAAGATGCGTTTCGAGATCGTCCAGTCGGCAATCGCGCGCAGCCCTTCGGGCGCCACGGAATAAAGCCGCTGGGTGCCGTTGATGCGCTGGTGAACCAACCCGGCCTGGCGCAACAGCTTCAGATGCCGCGACACGGCGGCACCCGACATGCCCTTGCCCTCGACCAGGTCACCGGCGGGCAATTCGCCCTCGGCCATCAGTTGCTCGACGATGGCGAAACGGGTCGGGTCGGACAAAGCCGAAAAGGCGGCCAGAAGTTGGGTCATGGCCGCATTGTTTAACATTTACGTTAATAAATCAAGGGGCAGATCAGCCGGTGACGAAATCCGCGCGCGCATAGCCCTGAACAAAGAGCAGCGCCGTCAGGTCGCCGTGATTGATGCGCACCTCACATTGTGCCGCGACCGAAGGTTTGGCGTGCAGGGCAACGCCGGTGCCGGCGCGGCCCAGCATGCCCAGATCATTGGCACCGTCGCCGACCGCGATCACATCCTGCTCGGACAGGCCCAGACGGGCCGTGATCTGCTCCAGCGCATCGACCTTGGCCTGGCGGCCAAGGATCGGGCGGGCCACATCGCCGGTCAGCTTGCCATCAGCCGCCAGCAGCGTATTGGCGCGGTTCTCGTCAAAGCCCAGTTGCGCGGCCACCTGCGCCGTAAAGGCGGTGAACCCGCCCGAGACCAGCGCCGCATAGCCCCCATTGGCACGCATGGTCGCCACCAACGCCTGCCCGCCCGGCATCAGGGTGATGCGCGTGTCGAGCACATGGCCGATCACCGCCTCGTCCAGCCCGCGCAACAACCCCACGCGCTCGAGCAGCGCACCCTCGAAATCCAGCTCGCCATTCATGGCGCGGGCAGTGATATCCTTGACCCGGTCGCCGACGCCGGCCTCGTCGGCCAGTTCGTCGATGCACTCCTGCTGGATCATGGTGCTGTCCATATCCGCCAGCAGCATCCGCTTTTTGCGGCCCTCGGCGGGTTGCACCACCAGATCGACCCCCAGCGCCTGTAGATCGTCCCAGACCTGCCAGCGGTTGTCGGGCAGGGTCGCAAGCGAGAATTCCGCCGCCTCGTCCGGGCTGAGCCAAACCGCATCGCCGCCGCCCCAGGCATTGCGCAGCGATTCGACCAGCGCCGGGTCGAGACGGGCAATGGCGGGATTGGTCAACAGCGTGGCGACATACATGGGGCATCTCCTTTGGGTCGAAACCGCCATATCGCAGGCGCGAAATCTCCGCCAGCCCCAGCCGAATCTGCACCCCGCGCCTCAGATCGGACCCCACTCGTCGCGCGACCTCACATTAACCCACTGTAAAGAATTGGATATCTCGCCTCGCCCTGAATGCCGCCTCAGGGCGCCCTGCCCTGAGGCGTGATTTCCTTACTGCGAAACGCAAGTTTCCGATCGTAGTCACAAAGGTCGCAATCAAATGCCAAAGCGGCGATTTTCGACATCTATTTCGCTTGCGTGCCGCAATGCGGCGGACTAGCTCTGTCGGCGGGACACCCCTCCCCAACGAGGGGCGCTTATCTGGAAGGATAGCATTCATGGCTATTGCACAAACGGCATCGCGCGATGACGCGCGTAAACCACTGACGCGGCCGGCCAATCCGCGGTTTTCTTCTGGCCCCTGTGCCAAACCCCCCGTCTTCGATGTTTCCAAGCTCGCCGATGCCGCGTTGGGCCGCTCGCATCGTGCCGCCATCGGCAAGGACAAGCTGAAGGCCGCCATCGAAGGCACACGCGAGATTCTGGGCATCCCCGCCGACTATCGCATCGGCATCGTTCCCGCCTCGGATACCGGCGCGGTGGAAATGGCGCTGTGGTCGCTGCTGGGTGCCCGCAAGGTCGAGATGCTGGCCTGGGAAAGTTTTGGCGCCGGCTGGGTCACCGATGTGGTGAAGCAGCTGAAACTGGACGCCGAGGTCAAGACCGCCGACTACGGCCAGATCGTCGATCTCGCCTCGGTGGATTTCGACAATGACGTCGTGTTCACCTGGAACGGCACCACCTCGGGCGTGCGCGTGCCGAATGGCGACTGGATCGCCACCGATCGACAGGGCCTGACCATCTGCGACGCCACCAGCGCCGCCTTTGCCATGGATCTGCCCTGGGACAAGCTGGATGTGACCACGTTCAGCTGGCAAAAGGTTCTGGGCGGCGAGGCCGCACATGGCATGATCGTGCTGAGCCCGCGCGCGGTGGAACGGCTGGAGAGCTATACTCCCGCCTGGCCGCTGCCCAAGATTTTCCGCATGACCAAGGGCGGCAAGCTGATCGAGGGCATCTTCAAGGGCGAAACAATCAACACCCCCTCGATGCTGGCGGTCGAGGATTACCTGCTGGCGCTCGACTGGGCGCGTTCGGTGGGTGGCCTGAACGGTCTGATCGCGCGGGCCGATGCCAACGCGCAGGCAATCTTCGATTTCTGCGACACCCATGACTGGGTCGCCAACCTGGCCGAGGATGCGGCCACGCGGTCCAATACCAGCGTCTGCCTGAAATTCACCGATGCGCGCATCCAGGATGGCGCGGGCTTTGCCAAGGCGGTTGCCAAACGGCTGGAGGCCGAGGGCGTGGCGCTGGATATCGGCGCCTATCGCGACGCGCCCGCCGGGCTGCGCATCTGGTGTGGCGGTACGGTCGAAACCTCGGATGTGGCGGCGCTGCTGCCCTGGCTCGCCTGGGCCTATCAGGCCGAGATCGACGCACAATCCCAAGCCGCCTAACGCTCTTCCGCCCTTGCGGGCGTCCTCGCGAAGAGGGCCCGCAAGGGACCGATAAGCGCCCCATTCCCCTGCAAAGGACCAGCAGATATGGCCCCCAAAGTACTCATTTCCGACAAGCTCTCCGACGCCGCCGTCCAGATCTTCCGCGATCGCGGCATCGACGTCGACTTCCAGCCCGACCTGGGCAAGGACAAGGACAAACTGGCCGAGGTCATCGGCCAGTATGACGGCCTTGCCATCCGCTCGGCCACCAAGGTGACCGAGAAGATCCTGGAGAACGCCACCAACCTCAAGGTGATCGGCCGCGCCGGTATCGGCACCGACAACGTGGACAAGGACGCCGCCTCGAAAAAGGGCGTGATCGTCATGAACACGCCCTTCGGCAACATGATCACCACCGCCGAACATGCCATCGCCATGATGTTCGCCGTTGCCCGTCAGATCCCCGAGGCCAGCGCCTCGACCCATGCGGGCAAGTGGGAAAAGTCCAAGTTCATGGGCGTCGAACTGACCAACAAGACCCTGGGCGTGATCGGTGCCGGCAATATCGGCGGCATCGTCTGCGACCGTGCCCGCGGCCTAAAGATGAAGGTCATCGCCTATGACCCCTTCCTGGGCGAGGAGAAGGCCAACAAGATGGGCGTTGAAAAGGTCGAACTGGACGACCTGCTGAAACGCGCCGATTTCATCACCCTGCACGTGCCGCTGACCGATCAGACCCGCAACATCCTGGGCCGCGAGAACCTGGCCAAGACCAAGAAAGGCGTGCGTATCATCAACTGCGCCCGCGGCGGTCTGGTGGACGAGGAAGCGCTGGCCGAGATGCTGCAATCGGGCCACGTGGCGGGCGCCGCCTTTGACGTGTTCAGCGTCGAACCGGCCAAGGAGAACCCGCTGTTCGGCCTGCCCAACGTGGTCTGCACCCCGCATCTGGGCGCTGCCACGACCGAGGCGCAGGAAAACGTCGCCCTGCAGGTGGCCGAGCAGATGTCGAACTATCTGCTGACCGGCGCCGTCGAAAACGCGCTCAACATGCCCAGCGTCACCGCCGAAGAGGCCAAGGTGATGGGCCCTTGGATCGCGCTGGCCGGCCATCTGGGCAGTTTCGTCGGTCAGATGACCGACGAGCCGATCAAGGCCATCAACATCCTCTATGACGGGACCGCCTCGACCATGAACCTGGCTGCGCTGAACTGTGCCACAGTCGCCGGCATCATGAAAAAGGCAAACCCCGAGGTGAACATGGTCTCTGCCCCTGTTGTA
The DNA here is from genome assembly GCF_000011965.2 of Ruegeria pomeroyi DSS-3. NCBI lineage: Bacteria > Pseudomonadati > Pseudomonadota > Alphaproteobacteria > Rhodobacterales > Roseobacteraceae > Ruegeria > Ruegeria pomeroyi. The sequence goes on from NC_003911.12 coordinate 3,554,786, forward strand.
GCCAAAGAGCGGGGCATCCAGATCTCGACCACCAATCAGGACAAATCCGGCGCCTTCGACGGCTATGTCAAGGTCACCGTGGTCACGGCCAAGCGCGAACGTTCGGTCGCGGGCACCGTGTTCAGCGACGGCAAGCCGCGGTTCATCCAGATCAAGGGCATCAATGTTGATGCCGAGATCGGCGCGCATATGCTCTATACCACCAACGAGGACGTGCCGGGCATCATCGGCACGCTGGGTCAGACCATGGGCGAGAACGGCGTCAACATCGCCAACTTCACCCTTGGCCGGGCCGCTGCCGGCGGTGAGGCAATCGCGCTTTTGTACGTGGACGAGCCGGTCCCGGCCGAGGCGCGCGCGAAACTGGCCGAAACCGGCCTGTTCAACCAGATCAAACCGCTGGAATTCGACGTCGCCTGACCGGCGCCCTAACGGATGGAAACGCCGCCCCGCAAGGGCGGCGTTTTTCCTTTCAGGCTGTCGCCGTGACCCGCCCGGGAACCTTCAGGACGATCCAGCCAAACAATAGCATCGACCCCAGCATGATGACCGAGCCCAGCTTGGCCAACAGCTCTGTCTTGCCCTGGATCGCCAGCGCCACGCCGGGCGCCAGCAACACCACCGCCACCACGACCAGACCGAAATGCAGCCGGGCCAGCGGGTTCGCCGCCGCGCTTGGCACCAGATGATAATAAAAGGCAAAGATCGAGCAACTGACCCAGCCCAGCAGGTTCAGATGCCCATGCGCCGGCGACAGGGTGTGATCCTGACTTGCCGACATCTGGATCCCCCAGACCATGCCGCACAGCCCCGCCACAATCGCCACCAGAAAAAACGCACGCGCCACTCCGTTCATGTCTCTTTCCTCTCCCTGTTCGTGACCGTTTCGCCACCTGAGGCAAGTGTGAGGATTTCATCAAAATATGTGAAATCGATAGATATTATGATATCTATCTGTTTGATGAATTTCAGAACCTTCGACCTGAACCTGCTCCGTGTTCTCGATGCGCTGCTGAGCACCCGGTCCACCACACGGGCGGGCCAGCAGCTCGGCATGTCGCAACCGGCGGTCTCTGCAGCCCTCTCGCGCCTGCGCCATGCGCTGGGCGATCCGCTCTTCATCCGGCAGGGGCGGCAACTGGTTCCCACCGATTACGCCGGTGGACTGCACGCGCCGCTGCGCGATCTACTGGGACAAACCGAAGCCCTTTTGGCCGGGCAACCCGATTTCGACCCCGGCGCCGCGACCGACAGCCTTACCCTGTCGGGCAGCGATTTCTATGCCGAGCTGCTGATGCCCCGGCTGGCCCGTCACCTGTCGCACGTGGCACCCGGCATGCGGGTGCAGCTGGTCGATCTGGTGCCGGATAACTACGTGCAATCGGTCGGCCAGTCGGCGGTCGACATGGCGATCCTGCCCGCAACCCCCACCCCTGACTGGGTCGAAGAGCGGCGGCTGCATAGCTCTCATTTCCTCGCCGTTGCCCGCGCCGACCATCCCGAGATCGCCTCCGCCGCTATAGCACCGGGCGCGGTCCTGCCGCTCGATCTCTTCTGCAGCCTCCAGCACGCGCTGTTCTCGCCCGAGGGCAAGCTGCACGGGTTGGGCGATGCCGCCCTGGCCCGCATCGGTCGCGCGCGGCAGGTCACCATGACACTACCGGTGTTTTCCGGCGTGCTGAACGCGGTCTCGCAAAGCGACCTCATCGCCCTCATCCCGCATCAGCTGGCCGAAAGCGTGGCACCGCGCCTCGGCCTGTCGCTCTATCATCCGCCGATCCCGGTTGGCCCGGTCGAGATCATGATGGTCTGGCACAAACGCGCCAGCACCGCGCCCGCGCATCGCTGGCTGCGTGACCAGATTGCCATGCTGATGGCTGAGCTCGACACACCCCCTTCCATCGGGTGTGGGGTTGCGGCAGAACCGGGCCAGCACACAGCGGAGCAGGCGTCATGAGCACCCCCATCTACGCGGTCGGCGATATTCACGGCCAGGCCGAGCAGCTCGAGACAGCTCTTGCCCGGATCGAGGCCGATGGCGGCCCCGATGCCCGCGTCGTATTTCTGGGCGATTATACCGACCGGGGGCCAGACAGCCGCGCGGTGCTGGACCGGCTGATTGCGGGACAGGCGCAGGGGCGCGACTGGATCACGCTCAAGGGCAATCACGACCGCATGTTCGAAATGTTCCTGCGCGACCATCCAGCTCAGGATGACCGGCTGCTGGTCGGCTATCACTGGCTGCATGAGCAGCTTGGCGGGGTTGAAACCCTGGCCTCATATGGCGTCCCGGTGCCTGAGGGTGCCCGCACCTATCAGGTTCATGCCCAGGCGCGGGCGGCGGTGCCTGCCGAGCACCGCAAGTTTCTGGCCGGATTGTCCAACTATCACCAGGAGGGCGCGCTGCTCTTCGTTCATGCCGGTATCCGCCCCGGCCTTCCGCTTGAACGTCAGGTCGAGAATGATCTGATCTGGATTCGCCATGAATTCCTGGACGACCCGCGCCCGCATCCCTGGCTGGTGGTCCATGGCCACACGCCGGACAAACAGGCCGCGCATTACGGCAACCGCATCAATCTCGACGCAGGCGCCGGCTATGGCCGCCCGCTCGCCGCAGCCGTGTTCGAGGGGGACCGGTGCTGGCAACTGACCGGAACCGGCCGCCAGCCGCTCACCCCTCGGGCCTGATCCCCGTCTTCTTCTGTTCCAAAATACCTCGGGGGAGTCGCGCCTGCGCGACGGGGGCAGCGCCCCCAGCCGTCAGGTCCAGTCCAGCACCACCTTGCCGCTGAGGCCCGATTTCATCGCCGCAAACCCTTCGCGGAACTCATCGACGCCAAAACGATGGGTGATCACCCGGCTCACATCCAGCCCGTTCTGCAACATGGCGATCATCTTGTACCAGGTCTCGAACATCTCGCGGCCATAGACACCCTTGATGGTGATCGCCTTGAACACGATGCGCGACCAGTCCACCGGCGACTTGCCCGGCGGAATACCCAGCAACGCGATCTTGCCGCCCATCACCAGCGCCTCGACCATCTGGTCGAGCGCCGCTTGCGAGCCCGACATTTCCAGCCCGACATCGAACCCCTGTTTCAGGCCAAGCTCGTGGACCACGTCGCCCAGATCCTCGCGCGTGACATCGACGGTCCGCGCCCTGGGCACCACGTGCTGCGCCAGTTTCAGCCGGTCGGCGTTGATATCGGTGATCACCACATGGCGGGCGCCGGCATGTTTGGCCACCGCCGCCGCCATGATGCCGATCGGCCCGGCACCGGTGATCAGCACATCCTCGCCCAAGAGGTCGAAACTCAGCGCGGTGTGCACCGCATTGCCCAGCGGGTCGAGGATGGCGCCGATCTCGTCCGGGATATCCTCGGGCAGCGGCACCACGTTGAAGGCGGGCAGTCGCAGATATTGCGCAAAGGCCCCCTGCACGTTGACACCGATCCCGCGCGTGCCCGGGTCCAGGTGGAACTTGCCTGCCCGGCTCTGCCGGCTTTCGGTGCCGATCAGATGCCCCTCGCCCGAGACCCGCTGACCGATGCTGAGGCCGGTGACATCACGGCCCAGCTCGACGATCTCGCCCGCAAATTCATGGCCGGTGATCATCGGCACCGGCACCGTGTGCGCGGCCCATTCGTCCCAGTTCCAGATATGGATATCGGTGCCGCAAATGCCGGTCTTCTTGATCTTGATCAGCACATCGTCAGGGCCGATCTCGGGCACCGGTGCCTGCACCATCCACAACCCTTCCTCAGGCTTGGATTTCTCCAGCGCTTTCATCGTGTTGGATCGCATCAGATCACCCCCAATGCCTTGCCTGCGGTGGCAAATGCGGCCAGCGCGCGGTCCAGTTCGTCGCGTGTCAGCGCGGCATTCATCTGGGTGCGGATACGCGCCTGCCCACGCGGCACCACCGGAAAGAAGAAGCCCGAGACATAGACGCCTTCGTCAAACAGCCGCGCAGCCATGTCCTGCGCCAGCTTGGCCTCGCCCAGCATCACCGGGATGATCGGATGCTCGCCCGGCAACAAATCAAAGCCGAGGTCGGTCAGCCCCGCCCGCCAATAGCGGGCGTTTTCGAACAGCCGGGCGCGCAGATCGGCGCCCTCTTCGACCAGCCGGATCGCCTCGATCCCGGCGGCGACGATGGCGGGCGGCAGCGAGTTGGAAAACAGATAGGGCCGCGCGCGCTGGCGCAGCAGGTCGATGACCGGCTGCGGTCCGGCGATATAGCCGCCGATGGCCCCGCCCAGCGCCTTGCCCAGCGTGCCGGTCAGGATGTCCACGTCCAGCCCGAAATGGTCGGGCGTGCCCGCGCCATGCGGCCCCATGAATCCGGTGGCGTGGCAATCATCGACCATCACCACCGCATCATATTGGTGGGCCAGCCGGGTGATCTCGGGCAGGTTGGCCAGATAGCCATCCATCGAGAACACACCATCGGTGGCGATCATCACATGGCGCGCGCCATCGGCGCGGGCCTGTTTCAGTTGCGCCTCCAGATCACCCATGTCGCTGTTGGCATAACGATAGCGTTTCGCCTTGCACAGCCGGATGCCGTCGATGATCGAGGCATGGTTGAGCGCGTCCGAGACAATCGCGTCCTCGGGCCCCAGAAGCGGTTCGAACAGCCCGCCATTGGCGTCGAAACAGGCAGCGAACAGGATCGCGTCGTCCTTGTTCAGGAACCGCGCCAGCCGCTGCTCCAGTTCTCGGTGAATATCCTGCGTGCCGCAGATAAACCGGACCGAGGCCATGCCGAACCCCTTGGGTTCCAGCGCGTCGCGCGCGGCGGCGATCAGCGCAGGATGGTCGGCCAGGCCCAGATAGTTGTTGGCGCACAGATTGATCACCTGCCGGTCGCCGACGGTGATTTCACCCCCCTGGGGCGAGGTGATCAGCCGTTCGCGCTTGTATAGGCCCTCGGCTTCGATCTGGGCAAGCGTATCGGTGATATGGGACAGAAAGGATTGGGACATTGCGACCTCCGAGTTGGTGCAATGTCTAGCATAACGGATACGATTCCGAAATAGGGGAATTCACTATATTGGACAAAAATCCGTGAAACTGGACATCAGCGTTCCTGCTTGCCCAGGGGCACCACATTGGGCACCGGATCGGGGGCCAGTTCCTCGAAATCGAAATTGTCCAGCCGTTGCGCCCGCCGCCCGGCCTTGTCGGCGCTGATCTTGATCTCTGACAGATCCTTGGCTGCCTGCCCGAAATGGCGGTCCAGATTCTGCACCCGGTCGCCCAGCCGTTCCACATCCTTGTGCAGCAGACTCAACTCCTTGCGGATGGCGCCCGCCTGTTCGCGCATCCGCGCGTCCTTGAGGATGGCGCGCATTGTGTTGAGCGTGGCCATACAGGTGGTGGGCGACACGATCCAGACCCGCGCCGCGAACCCCTCGCGCACGATATCGGCGAAATTGGCGTGCAACTCGGCATAGACCGCCTCGGACGGCAAGAACAGCAGGGCGCCATCGGCGGTTTCACCCTCGATGATGTATTTCTCGGAGATCGCCTTGATATGCGCGCGCACCGCCGCCTTCATCTGGCGCGCGGCCTCGGCCAGTTGTGGCGGCGTCTCGGCCCGGCGCAGCGCCTCATAGGCTTCCAGCGGGAACTTGCTGTCGATCACGATCGGGCCGGGCGGGTTGGGCAGGTGGATCAGACAGTCGGCCCGCCGCCCGTTGGACAGGGTATGTTGCAGGGAATAGCTGTCGGTCGGCAGCGCCTTGGACACGATATCGTTAAGCTGGATTTCGCCAAACGCGCCGCGTGTCTGCTTGTTGGACAGAATGTCCTGAAGCGACAGCACATCGCCCGAAAGCTTGGTGATATTGTCCTGTGCCTTGTCGATGGCGGCCAGCCGCTCCTGCAGTTGCGTCAGCGAGGTCGCGGTCTGTTTCGAGTTGCCATGCAGGGTGGTGCTCATCTTTTCCTGCATCTCGGTCATGGCACGTTGCGCACGCATCGCGTTGTCGGCCAGCCGGTCGTTCATATGCTGCTGCACGGCCGAAAGCCGCGCCTCGACCGTCTGGATCACCTGTACCTGCGCGTTGGCCTGCGCGTCAGACACATGCGCCAGCCCGCCGCGCAACTGCTCTTGGCCCATGCTCAGCTGTTGCACGTTCTGGCCCAGCCAGGCCAGTTGCTGCGCCATCGGCTCGGTCGTCCGGGCCGAGCGATTGGCGGCGCGCAGGGACAGAAACAGCATGAGCAGGATCAGCAGCAACGCGGCACCGCCGCCCAGAACCGCCATCACCATGGGGTCCTGCAAGGAATAGCTCTGGTCGCCGATCTGAATCATGGTCTGCTCGCCTGTTCTTGTTTTGTTTTCAACTCCTAGCCGGGTTTGCCCCCCGGATCAACTGCGTCCGAACAGCCGCTCGATATCGCTGAGTTTCAGTTCCACATAGGTGGGGCGCCCGTGGTTGCACTGGCCGGAATGGGGCGTCGCCTCCATCTCGCGCAAGAGCGCGTTCATCTCTTCGCCCCGCATCCGGCGGCCCGAGCGGATCGAACCGTGACAGGCGACCCGGCTCAGGATCGCCTCGATCCGGGCCTGGAGAGTGGCACTTTCGCCCTGATCGGCCAGCTCGTCGAGAATATCGCGGAGCATCGCGCCCGCATCCACCGGACCCAGGATCGCCGGGGTCTCGCGCACCGCGACGGCACCGCCGCCAAAAGGTTCGATCGTCAGGCCAAGGCGCGCCAGATCGTCGGAGAGATCGAGCAGGCGCGCGCAATCGGCGGTGGAGAGCTCCACGATCTCGGGGATCAGCAGCGCCTGCGCCGCAACGCCGGTTTCGGCCATCTGGCGCTTGAGCTTCTCATAGACCAGCCGTTCATGGGCGGCGTGCTGATCTACGATGACCATGCCATCGGCGGTCTGGGCGATGATGTAGTTTTCATGCACCTGTCCGCGCGCCGCACCCAGTGGCAGGGATTCGGGCGGGGTTTCGGCGGGCGGCTCCTCCGCCCTGCGGGCGTCCTCGCCCGGCTCCGGCTCGACCATGCGGCCGCTATAGCTGCTGGAGAGTTCGGCAAACCCGGGCGCCTGCGCCTGATGGGAGGCCATGCGCGCGGCAGGTGAGGGCCGGTCCATCTGGTAGATGCGTGCCCCGGTCTGCTCGGGGCGCATCGCCCCCAACGTCGCCCCGGCCACGGTGGTCGAGGCGCGGTGCCCCGCCTCGGCCAGCGCGTGCCGCAGGGCCGAGACGATCAGCCCCCGCGCCACGCCGGGATCGCGAAACCGCACCTCGGATTTTGCCGGGTGCACGTTCACGTCAACCAGCGTCGGATCGCAGTCGATGAACAGGGCCGCCGCCGGGTGACGGTCGCGGCTGAGAAAATCGAAATAGGCCGCGCGCAGCGCCCCGGTCAGCATCTTGTCGCGCACCGGGCGCCCGTTGACGAAAAGATACTGTGCGACCGCCGCACCGCGCGAATAGGTTGGCAGCGCCGCATAGCCGTAGAGCCGCAGCCCCTCGCGCATCGTGTCGATGCGCAGGGCGTTGTCAGTGAATTCGCGCCCCATCACCTGGGCCAGCCGGTCGCGCAGCGCGTCGAACAGGTCGCCGGTTTCCGCATCCGCGCGAAACACCAGCCGCCCTTCGCCGCCCCCAGAGACATCGCGCAGGGTGAAGGAAACCGAGGGTTCGGCCATGGCCAGACGCTTGACCGTATCGGCCACCGCCTGCGCCTCGGCCCGGTCGGTGCGCATGAACTTGAGCCGCGCGGGCGTGGCAAAGAAGAGATCGCGCAGTTCCACCACGGTGCCCGCGCGCAAGGCGGCGGGTTTCACCGGATCGACCCGACCGCCCGAGACGCGGATATTGGCCGCCTCGGCGCCCCGGGCCCGGCTGGTGATGGTCAGCCGCCCGACCGACCCCAGCGAAGGCAGCGCCTCGCCCCGGAATCCGAATGTGTGGATGTTGAGCAGGTCCGACCCGTCGATTTTGGACGTCGCATGGCGCGCCAGTGCAAGAGGCAATTGATCGGGCGTCATCCCGCAGCCGTCATCACTGACCCGGATCAGCGTCTTGCCGCCATCCGCAAGGTCGATGGCGATGCGCGTCGCCCCGGCATCAATGGCGTTCTCGACCAGTTCCTTGACCGCCGAGGCTGGGCGCTCCACCACTTCGCCCGCCGCGATCCGGTTGATCGCGGTTTCGTCCAACTGGCGGATTTCCGGCTGAGCGGGGATGATATTGGGGTCTGTCGATACCATACCCCTAGACCTAGCATGAGGCCCGGCGATTCTGCCACCGGTTTGATGGTCGGCACCGCCCGGTCTCCCTCCCCTGGGCACCAAGGCGGCGCGGGTCGGTCTGCCGCGAAAACCGGGCGGCGGGTGAGTGGTGGTCAGTACCGGTTTCTATCCGGCCCCTTAACTCAACACTGCCAACCGGCCTCGAACAAGTTGGCAGATCCAAAGGCCCAGAAATGGGCGCCGATAAGCCATCAGCGCCGCCTAGTCCCGGCGAATTACCGCCCAATCAAGCCTGAACCGGCGCCCCGGTGCGGCTGCGGCAGGGACCGAACCGGGCAGTCAGCGCCAGGATGAGACCCGACATGGTGGCGATCATGCCCGCAGCGCTGACCGCGTCGCGCGCACCCAGCCACAGCGGTCCATAGCCCGCCAGCACATAGCCCAGCACCGCCGAAAGGATGGCGAAAACCACGCTCCACCCCACCTGCCCTTCGAGCGTGTTGGTCATCATCCGCGCCGCGGCGGGCGGGCAGATGAACATGGCAATGACGATGATCGAGCCGACCGCGTCAAAGGCCGCAACCGCCGCCACCGCCGCGACGATGACCAGCGCCAGCCCCAACAGATTGGTGCGGATGCCCAGCGTGCGGGCGAACCCCTCGTCAAAGGTCGAGAGTTTCAGGGGCCTCCAGAACAGCCAGATGAACCCAACCACCCCGACCAGCGTGACCAGGATGCGCGACAGTTCCACCGGAAGCCCGGCCAGGGCCACCGGATCAAGCAGCGAAGCCCAGCCGGTGGCATCCAGCCAGATCAGGCTTTCGAGATTGCCGTAAAGCGCATGTTCCACATCCAGATGCACGGTCGAGGTGTCGGTCTGCTCCAGCAGAAGCACCCCGGCGGCGAACATCGTGGTAAAGACGACGCCCATCGCCGCGCCCGGCTCGATCCGGCCCAGACGGCGGATCGCCTCGATCAGCACCACCGCAACCACGGCAGCCCCGGCGGCGCCCAGCATCATCGGCCAGGCGGCAATGGCACCTGTCAACAGAAAGGCGACCACGATGCCCGGCAGCACCACATGGCTGATCGCATCGCCGATCAGCGCCTGCCGGCGCAACACCAGGAAATTGCCGGGCAGCGCGCAGGCCACGGCGGCCAGAACGCCGATCAACAGCGGTGTCAGTGACAGGGGGACAAATTCGGAACCGTTCATGCCGGGACCTCCTGCGGGCCGCCGATGCGGCTGTCGATCTCGGCGATCTGGTCACGGGTCAGCACGGTTTCGATGTCGCGCAACCCGTCATAGAGCGCGGCGGCGGCCTCTTGTGTCAGATCGGCGCGCACGATCTGCCACCGCTTTTCGTCGCGCAGTGCCTTGGCGGCGCGGGCGCGGCCCTTGTCGGTGGCCACCCCGTCCGCCCGCACCAGCTCGGCCCGGCGCAGCAAGCGCAGCGTCAATGGCTCGTAGATCGGTTGCCCCTGCGCCAGCGCCAGCAGCCCCTGCCGCAGATGCACCCGGCGCTGGAACCGTCCGTGACGCAAGAGCGCCGCCAGCACGCCGCGCCCAGGCGCCACCAGCAGCGACAGGGCAAAAAAGGCAAAGGCCACCAGCACGATGATCGGCCCGGTCGGCAGATTGGGGGCCGAGGCCGAGATCGCCGCACCCAGATAGCCCGCCAGACCGCCGGTCAGACCGCTCAGCAGCACCACCCGGTCCGACCTCTCGGTCCAGAACCGCGCGGTGACCGGCGGTATGATCAAAAGCGCCACGATCAGGATCAGGCCGACGATCTTCAGCCCGACAACGGTGACCGCCATCACCAGCCCCATCATCGCCAGATCGACCCGGTTCACCGGCACCCCGCGCGCGGCGGCATATTCGGGATCGAAGGCCACCAGTGTCATTGGTCGGCGGATCAGCAGGATCAGCGCCAGCGTGCCCGCGCCACCCAGCGCGATGACCAGCGCATCGGACCAGAGCATGCCGGCGGTCGAGCCAAGCAGGAACCCTTCGAGCCCGGCCTGACGCCCGGCGCCCAGCGTCTGGATCACGGTGAGCAGCACGATGCCAAGGCCAAAGAACACCGACAGCACCGCACCGATCGCCGCATCCTCGGCCAGGCGCGTGTTGCGGGTCAGCCAGTTCAGGCACAAAAGCCCGACCCAGGCCGACATCGCCGATCCGACCAGCAGGCCCGGCAGGCTGCGCCCGTCGCCGCCCAGCGCCACCATCAGCAGAAAGGCCAGGCAGATGCCGGGCAGCGTGGCATGGCTGATCGCGTCGCTGACCAGCGCCCGCTTGCGCAGGAACAGAAAGGTGCCGGTCACCCCGGCAGAGATACCCAACAAGGTCGCGCCAACCGCGACCAGCGTGGCGTTATAGCCAAGTTGCAGCAAAAGCGCGTCACGCAACATCGGATCAGCCCAGCACGCGCGCCAGCTGATCGACCTGCGCCGTTGCCAGCCGTCCGCCATAGGCGGCCTGCAGGTTGTCGGCGGTAAAGGCCTCGGCCACCGGCCCTTCGGCAACGCGGCGGGTGTTGATCAGGAAGACATGGTCGAAATAGTCGCTCACCGTGGCCAGATCGTGATGCACCACGACCACGGTGCGCCCGGCCTGTTTCAACGATTTCAGAACCGAGATGATCGCCTTTTCCGTCGCTGCATCGACCCCGGCAAAGGGTTCGTCCAGCAGATAGAGATCGGCGTCTTGCGCCAGGGCGCGGGCCAGAAACACCCGCTGCTGCTGGCCACCCGACAATTGGCCGATCTGGCGGTCGGCGAAATCGCGCATGCCCACACGGGCCAGGCAGTCGAGCGCCTGCGCCTTGTGGCGGGCGCGCAAGCGGCCCAGCAGGCCAAGCTCGCGATACAGCCCCATCAGAACAACGTCGATCACCCGGGTCGGGAAATCCCAGTCGACACTGGCGCGCTGCGGAACATAGGCGATGCGGGCGCGCTGCTCCTCGAGCGGGCGGCCAAACACGGTGACCTGCCCCGACAGCGGCTTGACGATGCCCAGCGCCGCCTTGAGCAGGGTCGATTTCCCCGCCCCGTTCGGCCCGATGATTGCGGTCATCGCGCCCGGCTGCACCGTCATGTCCACCGAGAACACAGCCGGTTTCTGCCCGTAGGACACGGTCAGCCCGCGTACCGCCAGCGGGCTGGAGGCGATGGTCTCATCCGCCAGACGGATACCTTTATCTGCGGCCAGTTCGATCATCGCTCAGAACCCCGCCGACAATTTGCCATCCATGCCGCGTGTCGGCACCTGCCCGCCCAATGCGGCGGCGATGGTGGTGATGTTGTGATCGAGCATGCCCAGATAGGTCCCCTCGTAAGAGCCATCAGGCCCCATCGCATCGGAAAAAAGCTCGCCGCCCACATGGACCTGATGCCCCTGTGCCGCCGCGCCCTCGATCAGGGCCCGGACCGAGCGGTCCGAGACCGAGCTTTCGACAAAGACCGCCGTGATCTTGCGCGACACCAGGGTATCGACCAGCTCTGCAATACGGTTCAACCCCGCCTCGGACTGGGTCGAGATGCCCTGAACGCCCAGAACCTCGAACCCGTAGGACTGTCCGAAATAGCCAAACGCGTCATGGGCGGTGACCAGCACCCGCTTGCTTTCGGGCACCGTGGCCAGAACGGTTTCGGCATAACCCGACAACCGGTCCAGATCGGCGATATGGCGGGCGGCATTGGCGGCAAAGGTCTCGGCGGCCTCGGGGCGGGTTTCGGTCAGGGCACGCTCGACCTCGGCCACCACCTCGCGCCACAGCTCCGGGGTCATCCACACATGCGGGTCGAACTTGTCGGCATAATCGTCATGGGCGCGCAGGCGCGAGGGCTCGATGCCTTCGGCCACCGCAACCACCTGACGCTTGCGCCCCAGATCCTGGAAAAAGCTTTCCATCTGCGCTTCGAGGTAGAGCCCGTGCCACAACACCAGATCGGCGCGGGTCATGGCCACGATATCGCTGCGGGTCTGGCGATAGGCATGCGGGTCGACGCCTGGCCCCATCAGGCCGGTCACCTCGACCAGATCGCCGCCGACCTGGCGGGCGGCATCGGCGATCATACCGGTGGTTGCCACCACACGCAGCGGCGCCTCGGCCCAGGCCGCAAGCGGCAAGCTGCATGTCAGGGCAAGTGCGGCAAGGAACCCACGGCGAATCATCGCAAACCTCGAAATCTCGTTCTCATGAGGTGAATATGAGAACCATTCGCAACTAAGTCAACGCAATTGAGAATTATTCGCAAGAAAGGTGAATTTTGTCCGAAAGGTAAAATTTTGACGCCGCGACGCGCCTGCCCCCGCTTGCCATTCTGTCGCAGGTCATGCGACCTTGGCCGGGAACCTCCCAAAGGATGTGAAGATGGAAACGCAGAGCCTTGAGCGCACCGCGCATCTGCCGCAAGTGACCGAGCCGCGAAACCCCGGCATGGAACTGGACCTCGACTGGGTCCGCGCGGTGCAGGCCAATACCTCGGCGATCGAACGGCGGGCGGCGACGCTGCCCGGACGGCGCTCGGTGAAAAAGGATCATCAGGCCGCCTGGCTGCTGAAGGCGATCACGCTGATCGACCTGACCACGCTGTCAGGGGACGACACGGTGGGCCGGGTGCGCCGCCTGTGTGCAAAGGCGCGGCAACCGGTGGCGCCGGCGCTGCTGGAGGCGCTCGGCATGGGCCCGATCACCACCGGCGCGGTCTGCGTCTATCACGACATGATCGAGACCGCGGTCGAGGCGCTCAAGGGCACCGGCATTCCGGTGGCCGCCGTCAGCACCGGGTTTCCGGCGGGCCTGTCGCCCTTTCACCTGCGGGTTGCCGAAATCGGCGAAAGCGTGGCAGCAGGCGCCGAAGAGATCGACATCGTGATCTCGCGGCGGCACGTGCTGACCGGCGACTGGCAAGCGCTTTATGACGAGATGAAGGCGTTCCGCGCGGCCTGTGGTCATGCCCATGTCAAGGCGATCCTGGCGACCGGAGAGCTGGGGTCGTTGCGCAACGTGGCGCGCGCCTCGCTGGTCTGCATGATGGCGGGGGCGGATTTCATCAAGACCTCGACCGGCAAGGAAAGCGTCAACGCCACCCTGCCCGTCTCGCTGGTGATGATCCGCGCGATCCGCGAGTATTACGACCGCACCGGATACCGGGTCGGCTACAAGCCCGCGGGCGGAATTTCCAAGGCCAAGGACGCGCTGGTGTACCTTGCGCTGATCAAGGACGAACTGGGCGACCGCTGGCTGCAACCGGACCTGTTCCGCTTTGGCGCCTCGTCGCTGTTGGGCGATATCGAGCGGCAGCTGGAACACCACGTCACCGGCGCCTATTCGGCGGGCTACCGCCATCCCATGGGCTGACCGGCGCGACAGGCGCCGGAATTTTACAAAAATTCCGGCCCGTTTTCCGTGACGGAAAACGGCCCCCGGATACCGAGGACACCGCTATGAGCATCAAGGAACTCTTCGACACCATGGAATACGGTCCCGCCCCCGAAAGCGCCGCCGAGGCGCTGGCCTGGCTGGTCGATCAGGGCGACCGGTTCGGGCATTTCATCGACGGCGCCTTTACCGCCCCGGGCGACGGGTTCGACAGCCGCAATCCCGCAACCGGCGAGGTGCTGGCAACGCTGACCCAAGCGACCCAGGCCGATGTGGAGGCCGCCGTTGCCGCCGCTCGCAAGGCGCAGCCCAAGTGGGCCGCATTGGGTGGCGCGGGCCGGGCGCGGTACCTTTATGCGATCGCGCGGCTGATGCAGAAGCACAGCCGCCTGTTCGCCGTGCTGGAAACCCTCGATAATGGCAAACCGATCCGGGAAAGCCGCGATATCGACATTCCCCTGGCGCAGCGCCACTTCTACTATCACGCGGGCATGGCGCAATTGATGGAGAGCGAACTGCCCGACGCCGAACCGCTGGGTGTCTGCGGCCAGATCATCCCATGGAACTTCCCGCTGTTGATGCTGGCGTGGAAGGTTGCGCCTGCGCTCGCCATGGGCAACACCGTGGTGCTGAAGCCCGCCGAATTCACCTCGCTCACCGCGCTCTTGTTTGCCGATATCTGCCAGCAGGCCGGTCTGCCCAAGGGCGTGGTCAATATCGTCACCGGTGACGGCGCCGTGGGCGAGATGATCGTGGCGGCGGATGTGGACAAGATCGCCTTTACCGGCTCCACCGCCGTGGGCCGCCACATCCGCGAGGCCACCGCCGGACGCGGATTGGAGCTGACGCTCGAACTGGGGGGCAAGTCGGCCTATGTCGTGTTCGACGATGCCGATATCGACAGCGCCATCGAAGGGCTGGTCGATGCGATCTGGTTCAATCAGGGTCAGGTCTGCTGCGCCGGATCGCGCCTCTTGGTGCAAGAGGGCATCGCCGACCGCTTTTATACCAAGCTGCGCGCCCGGATGGACGGTCTGCGCCTGGGTAATCCGCTCGACAAATGCATCGACGTCGGCGCGGTGGTCGACCCGGTGCAGTTGCAGACCATAGAGCGAATGGTCGCCAGCAACACAGCCGGTCAGGTGCATCATGCCGCCTGTGCCCTGCCCGAAAACGGCTGCTATTATCCCCCGACCCTGATCACCGGGCTTTCGACCAGCGACCCGCTGATGCAGGAAGAGATCTTTGGCCCCGTCCTCGTCTCGACCACCTTCCGCACCCCGGCCGAGGCGGTGGAACTGGCCAACAACACCCGCTATGGGCTGGCCGCCACCGTCTGGACCGAGAATGTGAACCTGGCGCTCGACATCGCGCCGAAACTGGTCGCGGGTGTGGTCTGGGTGAATGCCACCAACCTGTTTGATGCCGCCGCCGGGTTTGGCGGTGTGCGCGAAAGCGGCTTTGGCCGCGAAGGCGGATGGGAGGGGCTGGCCGCTTACACCCGGCCCAAAGGCAAGCGCAAGGCGCTGGCCCGGATCGAGCCCACCATGGGCCATGGCGCGCCGGTCGACCCGATCGACCGTACGGCGAAACTTTATGTCGGGGGCAAGCAGGCCCGGCCCGATGGCGGCTATTCCCGGCCCGTCTGGGGCAAATCCGGCCTGTTGGGTCATGTGGGACTGGCCAACCGCAAGGATGTGCGCAACGCGGTCGAGGCGGCCGCCGGCGCCTCGGGTTGGGCAAAGACCACCGGGCATCTGCGCGCGCAGATCCTCTATTACATCGGCGAGAACCTGTCGGCCCGCGCCGCCGAATTCACCCATCGCATCGACGCGATGACCGGCAAGCGCAGCGGCGCCAAGGAGGTCGAGGCCAGCATCCAGCGCCTGTTCACCGCCGCCGCCTGGGCCGACAAGTACGACGGGCAGGTGCATGGCGTTCCGATCCGGGGCGTGGCGCTGGCAATGAAGGAACCGGTGGGCGTGATCGGCGCGCTCTGCGCGGACGAGGCGCCGCTCCTGGGCCTTGTCTCGGTCATGGCGCCCGCGATTGCGATGGGCAACCGCGTGGTGCTGGCGGCAAGCGAGCCCTATCCGCTGGCGGCCACCGACTTCTATCAGATCCTCGACACCTCGGACGTGCCGGCTGGCGTGGTCAACATCCTGACCGGCAGCCATGCTGAACTGGCCAGACCGCTGGCGTCGCACCTGAACGTGGATGCGGTCTGGTCCTTCTCCTCAACCGATCTGTCGGCTGAGATCGAAACGGCGGCGGCGGGTAACCTGAAACGCAGCTGGGTCAATAACGCAACGTCCCTTGACTGGAGCGTGGACCATAGCAAGCGGTTCCTTCAGGCTGCGACCGAGATCAAGAACATCTGGGTGCCCTACGGAGAATAGGGCATCCCTGTCCAAGGGAGGCTCTACATGGATTTCACCGGCAAGACCGTCGTGGTGATCGGCGGCACCAGCGGCATCAATCGCGGCATCGCGCTGGCCTTTGCCCGGGCTGGCGCCCGGCTGGCCGTGGCCAGTCGCAGCCAGGACAAGGTGAACGACACAGTGGCCGAGCTGCGCGCCGCAGGGGCGCAGGAGGCCCTCGGCGCTTCCTTCGACGTGCGCGATGCCGAGGCGGTGGCCGCGGGCCTGCAGGGGTTCCGTGACCGGTTGGGCGAGTTTGACGTGCTGGTATCAGGCGCAGCAGGCAACTTTCCGGCGCTGACCGCCGAGATGTCAATCAACGCCTTCAAGACGGTGATCGACATCGACCTGATGGGAACAGTGCACGTGATGAAGGGCGCCTATCCGCATCTGAAACGCCCGGGCGCCAGCATCATCAACATCTCGGCACCGCAATCCTGGCTGCCCTACGAGGGGCAGGCGCATGTCTGCGCCGCCAAGGCGGGCGTCGACCAGATCACGCGCACGCTGAGCCTTGAATGGGGGCCCGAGGGGATCCGGGTGAACTCGGTCGTACCGGGTTTCATCGAAGGGACCGAAGGCGCCAAGCGACTGGCCCCAAGCCCCGAGGCAGAGAAAAGCTTCAAGAAAGATGTGCCGCTGGGCCGCTGGGGTCAGCCGCAGGACGTGGCCAATGCCTGCCTGTTCCTGGGCTCGGACATGGCATCCTATGTCAGCGGAACGGTTCTGTCGGTCGATGGCGCGCTTTATCAGCGCGGTTCGGGCCGGGCCGGGCAGATGATCGGCCAGATGCTGCGCGCGATGCCGAAACCAGGCTGAACGGGTGCGCATCGCTCACGGCAGGCGCCGGAAAACATATGTTTTCCGGCCCGTTTTCCGTATCGGAAAACGGGCCCGCCGCGCCCGAAGCGTATTCTCAGTTGGTTCCCTCCAGCCCGACCGGCTTGCCCACCACGGTAAAGCTCAACCCCTCGGGGTCAAGGAACCCGGCGGCAAAGGTGTTGATCTCTTCCAGCGTCACCGCGTTCACCTGATCGTTGCGGGTGGCGATGTAATCGATCGGCAGCCCCTGTATCTGCATCCCCGCCAGGATATTGGCGATCCGCCCGTTACCGTCGAAGCGCAGCGGATAGGCGCCGGTCAGATAGGTCTTGGCATCCTCCAGCTCCTTGGCGGTCACGCCGTTGGCAGCCACATCGCGCCAGACATCGCGGATCACGTTCACCGCCTCGGCGATCTTGTCATTGGCCGAGGCGACCGACCCCATATAGATCGAGGCCAGATCCTTGGGCAGCAGATAGGAATAGACCCCATATGTCAGGCCCCGCTTTTCGCGCACTTCCTGCATCAGCCGGCTTTCAAAGCCGCCGCCGCCGATGATGTGGTTGAGGATATAGGCGGTAAAGAAATCAGGATCGTCGCGGTCGATTCCCGGCTGCACGAAGAGCGCCACCGATTGCGGTGTGTCGAAATCCACCACCCGTACAGGACCGGGAACGCTCACCTGCGCCCGCTCGGGGATCGGCGCGCCGGTTTCCGGTAGCTGAGACAGCAGCCGGTCGAGCAGCACGCCCAGTTCCTCGGCCGTGATATCGCCCACCGCACCGACATAGACCCGGTCACGTGCCAGCGCGCCCTTGAAGGCCGCCACGATATCCTCTCGCGTCAGCGCCGAGACACTGTCGATCGTACCCTTGCCCTCGGTGGCGTAGGGATGTTCGCCATAAACCGCCTCGGACAGCGCGGCGCCGGCAATACTGTGCGGATCGGTCTCGTCCGACCGCAGACCGGAGAGTACCTGTGCGCGCACCCGGTCGATGGCATCCTGATCAAATCGGGGCGCGTGCAGGGTGGTGCCCAAAAGGTCGATCACCTCGTCTCGGTTCTCGGTCAGGAACCGGGCCGAGACCGACAGCGTGTCATCGGTCACGTCATAGTCAAAGCTCGCGGCCAGCTCTTCCAGCTTGCGGGCATAGGCGCGCGCATCCAGATCGCCCGCCCCTTCCTCGATCAGGCCTGCCATCAAATAGGTGGCGCCCCGCTTGCCCGGCGCATCGAGCGAAGTGCCCCCCTGAAACCAGATTTCCAGTGCGGTAAAGGGGATCGAGTGATCTTCGACCAGCCAGGCATTGTGACCCTGGGGCGAGGTGACCTCCTGGATCCTGACTTCGGCCCAGGCCGGCAGCGCCAGCACCAGCGCCGTCAGTGCTGCAACAAACGCCCTCATTGGGTCACCTCCTCGACATTGGTCAGCCATCCGGTAACCGAAACCTCGGGCCGCAGCACCGCGCGCGCAGCGGCAATGATATCCTCGCCGGTAACCGCCTGAAGCACATCGGGCCAGGCCTGCACATCGGCGATGGTCAGACCGCTGGCCAGCGCGGCGCCATAGCGGTTGCCGATCCCGTCCACATTGTCGCGCTCATAGATCAGCGCGGCGCGCAGCTGCATCTTGATCCGCTCCAGATCCTCGGCATCGACCCCTTCGGCGATGAAATCCGCCAACACCTTGTCCATCGCCGCTTCGGCCTCGGACAGCGACACGCCCTGTGCCGGCACCACGATCATGTCAAAGGTGGTGTCGTCCAGCGACAACCCGCCATAGAAAGCGCCGGTGTAAATCGCCGTCTGACTGTCGAACTGCAGTTTCTCGTTCATGTAGGATGTGGTGCCACCGCCCAGCAACTCGGCCAGCAGATAGAGCGCGGCGGCGGTTTCCTGGGCACCGGCGTCGCGCTCGGGCGCCAGGTAGGAACGGTGGACATAGGGTTGCGCCACCCGCGCATCCTTGAAGGTCAGGCGTCGCGCCGCGGTTTGCGGCGGTTCCTGGCTGCGAAACCGTTCGGGCAGGTCCGGGTTTGCCGGGATCACGCCATAATAGGTCTCGGCCAGGACGCGCACCGCCTCGGGCTCGACATCGCCGGTCACGATCAGGATCGCGTTATTGGGCGCGTAATAGGTGCGATAGAAGGACAGCGCATCCTCCATGTCCAGCGTTTCCATCTCGTGTTTCCAGCCGATCACCGGCACGCCGTAACGGTGATTGAGGAACTGTGCCGCGTCCATCTGCTCGCCGAACAGGGCGCGCGGGTTGTTCTCGGTGCGCTGGTTGCGCTCTTCCAGGATCACGTCGCGTTCGGTCTCGATATCGCGCTCGGTCAGGCGGATGTTGCGCATCCGGTCCGCCTCCATCCGCATCATCAGCTCCAGCCGGTCGGCGGCCACGCGCTGGAAATAGGCGGTGTAGTCATAAGAGGTAAAGGCGTTGTCGGCGCCGCCATTGGCTGCCACGGTGGCCGACAGCTCTCCGGCCTCCATGGTGTCGGTCGCCTTGAACAAAAGGTGTTCAAGGAAATGTGCCACCCCGGAAGAGCCGACCGGCTCGTCCGCCGAGCCAGCGCGATACCAGACCATCTGCTGCACTACGGGGGCGCGGTGATCCTCGATCACCACGACCTCCATACCGTTTTGCAGGGTAAAGGTGGTGACCGCCTCGTGCCCGTCCGGAGCCGCCCAGAGCGGCGCGGCCGTGACAAGAGCGGTAATAAGAGCAAAGGCCCGGATCATGCGCATCCTCCGTATCGCTTGCCGACAACCTACGGCAGCCCCGGCAGGGTTCAAGACGCGCTGACGTAAAATTAAGGATTATTCACTTTCAGGCGGCGCCGAGGGCGTTGCGGCCCCGGCCCTGCGGAAGCGTTCGTTCTGGTTGAACGGGTTGATCGCGTCCTTGCGATAGGCCTGTTCATAGCGATCGACCGGGAACAGGCGGACACGGGTCCAGCGGGCCTGGCGCTTGCGGAAACCCGCATCCTCTTCGGCCAGCGCGGTGCGGGTATTGGCGGGCACGCCATAGCGGCTGGAAGCATTCACCAGCGCCTGATCCGAGGCCGGAATGCCGCCACCGGCCTGCAGCGCGGTTTCCCGGCCGCCCAGCGCCACCACCGCATCGGCGGCAGGCGTCGGATCGGTCAGGTTGGCACCACCAGGCGTCGGCGCGGGCAACACGTTGAAATCCTGCGGCTGGGTCAGCGGTTTCACCGGCATGATGGCGAACTCGTCCGGCCCGGTTCCTTGCGAACGGATATCGCGCAGGCCCTTGCTGGAGCAGCCCGATACCGCCAGGGCGGTCGTGATCACGATCAAAGCCAGCGGCGCGCGCATGGTCATCTCCTGCCTGTTTCGTCGGGTTTTATCGCATATCCGCGCGCCCGTCACGAGGGCTTTTTGCCATCCAGCAGGATCAGTGCCGCCGCACCGCCAAAGATGAAGATATCGGCCACGTTGAACACAAAGGGATTGTTGATGCCACAACAGGACATGTTGAGGAAATCCAGCACGTAACCATAGATCAGCCGGTCGATCACGTTTCCGAGCGCACCGCCAATCAGCAGCCCGCCCCCGATCAGCATCCAGCGCGACGGGCGCCCGCGTGACAGCCAGACCACCACAACGGCGCAGATCACCAGCGACAGGCCGATCAGGATCCAGCGCGCGGCATCGCTCTCGCCCTGGAACAGGCCAAAGTTGATGCCCCGATTCTCGCCATAGCGAAAGGTCAGGAACGGCGGCAGCACCTCGATGCTGCCGCGATGGGCCACGTCCATCACGTGCACGACCAGATATTTGCTGATCTGGTCGATCAGAAAGGCCCAGAAGGCGGACCAGAAGAGGAGCCGGGCGCGCATCAGTGCCGGAAATGGCGCATGCCGGTAAAGACCATGGCCAGACCCGCCTCGTCCGCGGCCTTGATCACCTCATCATCGCGCATCGAGCCGCCGGGCTGGATCACGCAAGCGCCGCCTGCCGCGGCCGCTTCGAGCAGACCGTCAGCAAAGGGAAAGAACGCGTCCGAGGCCACGGCGCAGCCCTTGGCCGGGCTTTCGGGCAGACCCAGTTCAGTCGCCATGCGCTGCGCCTTGGCGGCGGCGACATTGGCGCTGTCCAGCCGGCTCATCTGACCCGCGCCGACGCCCACGGTGGCGCCATCCTTGACATAGACGATGGCGTTCGACTTGACGTGTTTTCCAACCTTCCAGGCAAACAGCAGATCGGCCATCTGCGCCTCGGTCGGGGCCTTCCTGGTCACCACCTTGAGGTCGGTCAGATCGACATGGCCCACATCCTTGTCCTGCACCAGCAGGCCACCGGCCACCTGTTTCATCGCCACGATGGGCTGACGCGGATCGGGCAGGCCATCGGTCAGCAACAGGCGCAGGTTCTTCTTGGTGGCAAAGATCGCGATCGCCTCGTCGGATGCGCCGGGGGCGATCACCACCTCGGTAAAGATCTCGACGATCTTGCCAGCGGTCTCGGCGTCCAGCGGCTGGTTCAGCGCCACGATCCCGCCAAAGGCGCTGGTGCGGTCGCAATCGAACGCCTTCTGGTAGGCCTCGGACAGGGTCGCGCCCAGCGCCACACCGCAGGGGTTGGCATGCTTGATGATGGCACAGGCCGGGCCGTTCTCGGGCGCGAATTCGGCCACCAGCTCAAACGCGGCATCGGTATCGTTGATGTTGTTGTAGCTCAGCTCCTTACCCTGCAACTGGCGCGCGGTGGCCACGCCCGGACGGTTCGAACCATCGGTATAGAAGGCCGCCTGCTGGTGGCTGTTCTCGCCATAGCGCAGGGTCTGTTTCAGCTCACCGGCAAAGGCGCGGCGGCGGGGCGCCTCCAGCGCCAGTTGATCCGCCATCCAGTTGCTGACGGCGGCGTCATAGGCGGCGGTGCGGGCATAGGCGGTCTGCGCCAGCCGCTGACGGAAGGCATAAGAGGTCTGGCCGTCATTGGCCGCCATCTCAGCCAGCAGGGCGTCATAATCCGCGACATCCACCACGACGTTGACGAATGCGTGGTTCTTGGACGCCGCGCGGATCATCGCCGGGCCGCCGATGTCGATATTCTCGATACAGTCGTCATAGTCCGCGCCCTTGGCGACGGTCGCCTCGAACGGGTAGAGATTGACGACCAGCAGGTCGATGCCCGCGATGCCGTGCTGCTCCATCGCGGCGACGTGGTCTGCATTGTCGCGCAGCGCCAGCAGGCCGCCATGCACCATCGGGTGCAGCGTCTTGACCCGGCCATCCATCATCTCGGGGAAACCGGTCACCTCGGCCACATCGCGCACCGTCAGGCCCGCATCGCGCAGCGCCTTGGCGGTGCCGCCCGTCGACAGCAGCTCGACCCCGCGCGCGGCGAGGGCCTGGCCCAGCTCGATCAGTCCGGTCTTGTCGGAAACGGAAAGAAGCGCGCGGCGCACGGGGGAAAGGTCGGTCATTTGCTCGGGGTCCTTATGCGGATCAGTCGAATTCGGGCTCGTCCCGGTTCAGGTCGCGAATGGCAATCGCGGTGTCCTGCGCCTTGCTCAGCGTCCACCGGATGCGGGTCGCATACTCCATTGCGCGCCCGGATAGAACGATCTGTTTTGTCGCGCGCGGCTTCAGGCGGGTCTTTTCCAGATAAACGCTTGGCTCCAATGACAATTTATATTTGCCATCATGGCGGAAAACCCAGATCTCGCCGCTTTTGAGGGCCATCGACACCGCCGCGCCCCCCAGATCGACCGCCGCGTCCACTTCGGGATGCAGATGCAGGCGCAGGTCGAATCCGACCCCTGCCAGTACTGAGGCGTCCATCGCCTTGTCAAACCGGCGCTTGGCGGCATCGTCCATCGCAAGCAGCATGTCCTCGCCCACCAGTCCGCGCCCGTCATGGCTCAGTTCCAGCGTGCGGGCATGGGTCAGGCCGAACACCTTGGCATAGCCATCATGACCGCCCTGAAAGCGGATGCCGTCGGTCATTTCTGAGATCTCGACCGGCACCCGCGCCGGACCTTCGATCAGCGCCTCCAGCCCGGTGCCGCGCTCGGGCTCGGCCAGGCGCGCGCTGGAGAACCCATCCAGGCAGAGGGTGGAATGGGACGGCGTCGCCCGCCCGGCCCGGCGCCATTCCACCCCGAAACTGACGCCCGAACCGCAATTGACGATCAGCGGGCGGCGACCCGAGGTCAGTTCAAAAGCCAGGGTCGAGGCATGGGCGTTATAAGAGGCGGCACCGCGTGGCGGCACGCTGGCATCGACGATGACGCTGGTCCGCCCGCCCGACAGGCGCGCATAGCCCATCGACAGGCCCTCGGCATGGACCGGTTTCACGCCGCTGGCTGCCAGCGCATGATCAAGCCGCCCTTCGAGACCGCGCCCGCCACCATGGAAGCGGCCCAGTTGGCCATCCGCATGGCGCAGGGCGCGCAAAGTGGGCGCGATCCGTTCGATCGCCGCCGTCTGCGCATGTGGCGCGCCGCGCCCTGCCTCGTGCAGCGCCGCGGTGGCCCAGCTGAGCAGGGTAAACACCTCGAGCAGTTCTTCGGGGTTGCGGGTGGGCAGGCCGCCCTCCTTGTCGATCTGGCTGTCGCAATCGCGGGCCAGCGCCCGCACCGCCGGGTCGGCAAGCTCTTCCAGTCCTTCCAGCGCAAGCCCGGCATAGATGACACCAGTCAGCGCCTCGAACCGTCCCAGACCCGGCTTGGCACCCGGCCAGCGTCTGGACAGGAACCAGGTCTGTTGTCCCAGCGAGCGAAAGAAGGCATGGCTTTGTTCTGGCTCGACACCGCGCAGCAGGAACGGAGCGTGATTGATCCAGCGGATGACCCGCCGTCCGGTCAGTTCCGGCGTCCAGCCGGGACCGCGCCCGCGCCCATGTTCCGCGATCCAGCCCCACAGCCAGCGCTGCGCCTTTTCACGCGCGCGTACATCGCCAACGGCGGCCAGATCGTCGAGCCAGGCAAATCCCTGTCGCTCGTCGTCAAAGGCCCCATTGGGCGCCTCGACCTCCCACAGGCCGCTGCTTTGGGATTCGACCAGATAGCCGGCAAACAGCAGATTGCCCGCCACCAGTTGGCGCCCGCGCGCATAAGACCCGATGGTGCGCGGTTCGGGTTGCGAGACAAAGGCGCGGACCGATTTGTGACGCTGGCTGAGACGCGCGTATAGACGGTTCTGGAACCGTGCCCATCTGCTGGCCATGTTTTGCGAACCGGACATGCGCTCTGCCTCTCACGCTCTTTGGCGTTTGTGGCGAAGGATAGCGGCACCCGCGCCGCAAGTCACCGGTTATTCGGGGCCGTCGGCCGCCTTGCGCAGAACCGCCATGTAAAACCCGTCCATACCGCCCCGTTCGGACCAGTAATCGGGGCGCAGGCGCAGGCCACCCTCTTCGGTGATCCAGGCCGGATCGATGCCGGGCAGGCCCAGCGCGGCGCGGTCGGTGGACATGTCGGGATAAAGCGTCAGCGCCTCTTCAACCTGCACCTCGCCCTCGTCGGGCAACAGCGAGCATGTGCAGAACACCATGCGCCCGCCCGGCCTGACCAGGGTCCAGGCATGGGCGATCATCTGTGCCTGCAACTCGATCAGCGCGCCGAATTCGGAACCGTCCTTGGCCAGCGGCAGGTCGGGGTGACGCCGGATGGTGCCGGTGGCCGAACAGGGCGCGTCCAGCAGCACCGCGTCATATTGGCCGCCCTGTTCCAATGCGTCGCCCACCACTGTTTCAGCGCTCAGCCCGGTGCGGGCAAGGTTCTCGCGCACGCGGGCCATCCGCCCTTCGGAGATATCGAGCGCGGTGACCCGCGCCCCTGCTGCGGCCAGTTGCATGGTCTTGCCCCCCGGCGCGGCGCACAAGTCCAGCACGCTCTCGCCCGGTTGCGGATCGAGCAGCTGTACCGGCAGCGCGGCGGCGGCATCCTGCACCCACCAGTCGCCGGCGGCAAAGCCCGGCAGGGCCGAGACCTGCCCCGCATCATGCAGGCGCACCGAACCGGTCGGCAGCACCTCTCCGCCCGGCGCGGACGCCCCGGATTTCAGCGTCAGATCAAGCGGCGCGCCCACGAAATGCGCTGCCTCCATCGCCGCGACGGCAGGCGCGCCCCAGGCCTGAACCAGCGGATCGCGCAGCCAGCGCGGCAGGCGCGGCACCCGCAGGCGGCCCCACGCGGAGGGCGCGTCAGCGGCCACCTTGCGCAGCACTGCGTTGACCAGCCCCTTGAGCCGCCCGTGCCGGCGCGACCGACCGACGATTTCGACCATGGAATGCACCACCCCATGGGCAGCTTCGCCATGGGCCAGTTCGACCGTCCCCAGCCGCAGCGCGTTGCGCACACTCAGCGGCGGCGCCTTTTGCAGATGCGGTTTCAGCAGCCGGTCGGCGCGCTCCAGCCCGCGCAGGGTATCAAGTGTCAGCCGCTGGGCGCGCGCGCGCTCCTCGGGCGGTAACCGGTCCAGCGCCCCGGCGCCGAGACATTCGGACAACAGCCGCCCCTCGCCCAGAATCTGGTCGAGCAGATCGATCGCGCTTTGCCGCGCCTGGGTCGCGCTGTCCGCCATGGGGTGCCTCGTGGGGTTGTGACCATCCGCCCGCATTGCCAAGGGCGGACGCGGGCGTGTATCAGGATACCAGACTGAAAGGAACAGCAAAGCCATGAGCGAGCCGCGCCCAGACCTGCCCCCCGCCGCCCAACGCGCCCTGGCCGAGGCCGAGGAACGCCGCCGCAAGGCCGAGGCCGAAACCAAGCCCCTGCCCAAGGAACTGGGCGGGCGCGACGGGCCGGACCCGGCCCGCTATGGCGACTGGGAGAAAAAGGGCATCGCCATCGACTTCTGATCGTCGCGTTCCGGTTGCAACCGGGCGCCCGACACCGCACTCTCTACCGCAAAGCGTGATTAGCCTCAGGGGCGACAGAGAGTTTCCATGACCGTCAGACCCCCTTTGCAAACCGTCTCGACCGGCCTTGTCGTGGCCATCGTGGGGTTCTTCGGCTCGTTTCCCATCGTGTTGCAGGGTCTGACCGGGGTCGGGGCGGATGCGGCTCAGGCGGCCTCGGGACTGATGTTCGCGGCCTTGTCCATGGGGATATCGGGCATCCTGCTGAGCCTCTGGACCAAGGCGCCGGTTTCGGTCGCCTGGTCGACGCCGGGGGCCGCGCTGCTGGCGGTGTCGACGCTGCCGCAGGACGGGTTTGGCGGCGCCGTGGCCGGGTTCATCATGGCCGGAGCGCTGACGGTGATCGCGGCCTGGTGGCGCCCGCTCAGCAGGTTGACCGCCGCGATTCCGGGCCCGATTGCCCAGGCGATGCTGGCGGGGGTGCTGTTCGCGCTTTGCCTGCGACCCTTTCAGGCGCTGGCAGAGATTCCCCTTCTGGCGCTGCCGATCCTGCTGACCTGGTTCATTGCCAGCCAGATCAGCCGCCCCTTTGCGGTGCCCGCCGCGGTGATCGCCGGGGCGCTGGTCGTCACCGTCAACGCGGGTTTTGACATCCCCGCGCCCGAGGCGATTTTTGCCGCGCCGGTCTGGGTCACCCCGGTCTTTTCGCTGGAGGCGCTGACCAATATCGCGCTGCCGCTTTTCATCGTGACCATGGCAACCCAGAACGTGCCCGGGCTGGCGGTACTGCGCGCCTATGGCTATCAGCCGCGCCCGGCGCCGCTGGTGGCCGGGGTCGGCGCGGCCAGTGTGCTGTCGGCGCCGTTCGGCTCTCCGGCCACATGTCTGGCCGCAATCACTGCTGCGATGTGCGCCAATGAAGAGAGCCACCCGGACCCGACCCAGCGCTATTGGTCGGCGGTAATGGGCGGGCTGTTCTATTGCCTGCTGGGCCTCTTTGCCGGGGTCATCACCGGATTTGCGGCGCTGGCCCCGGCGCTGGTTCTGGGAACGGTGGCGGGGGTAGCGCTGCTGGGGGTGTTTGCCGGATCGGCGCTGGCAGCGCTGGAAGACCCCGATTGCCGCCAGGCCGCCGCCGTCACCTTTTTGATCACGGCGTCGGGCGTCACCATCCTGGGGCTAAGCGCCGCGGTCTGGGGTTTGGTGATCGGCGGGCTGATGCAGATGATCTCGAGCCGGATAAGGCGCGCGCGCACCTAGAGGTCCTCTCTGATCAGCGCCGCATGAAAGCCCTCGACCAGGGCGCGCTGGCGGCGTGCGGTCAGCCGGTCGGTGGGCCAGGTCAGCCAATAGCCGTCGCGCGTCGCCATCTCGGGCGCCTGCAGCCGACAAAGACGCCCTTCGACCATTGCCGCCCGCGCCAGCGGCAGCGAGCCCAGAACCACCCCGCCCCCCTGTTCGGCAGCCGTCAGAGCGTGGCCCATGGAATCCACACTCAGCCGCGCCTGCCCCTCGGGCATGGCACCGGCCAGCCGCGCCCAGTCGCGCCAGCCGGGCCGTTCGCCCCGCAGGTCGATGATACCGGCGGACCAGCCCAGCCCCGGCGCCGCCATCGGAGTGAGTATCTCGGGCGCGATCAGCAACGCCTCGCGCCCGGGCCAGACACCACGCCCGAACCGGATTTGCAGCCAGGTCCTCTCTTCGTCCAACCCGGCACGGCGGGCGGCGGAATCGCTCATCAGCCGCACCCCGGGATGCGCGGCCAGAAACGCCGCCGCGCGCGGCATCACCAGCGCCTCGATATGCGAGGCAAGGCCCGCCACCCGCAATTCGGTCGGGGCGGTGCCGAACAGATCCTCGGTGCTGCGGGCCAGCGCCGACAGGCTTTCCTGCACCAGCGGCAGATAGCTTTCCCCCTCAACCGTCAGCGTCACGCCGCGCGGCCCGCGCACGAACAGCGCCCGGCCCAGCCAGGCCTCGAGATTGCCGATCCGCTGGCTGACCGCCGCCTGGGTCAACCCGAATTCTCGCGCCGCGGCCGAAAAGCCACCCAGCCTGCCGGCGGCTTCGAATACCCGCAGCCAATCGAGTGGCGGCAAGCGATCGGATGATCGAGTCATAAGATTTCCCAACCCTCAGCCGGAAATAGGTATAGCTGTATTGATGTCATCCGGCGCGTTAATTCTCAACCCAGGCTCTGCGCGAACCAAGGAGGCCCTCATGCTGCGCCAGGTCACCCATACCGACCAAATCGTCACGCTGGAATTTGCCGATGGCACCATCACCCGGTTTCACGCCGTCTGGCTGCGCGACAATGCGCTGGACCCGGAAACGCGCGCGCCGGGCAATGGCCAGCGCCTGATCACCATCAGCGACATCCCCGCCGATCTGAGTATCGGCGCGGCCGCGCTCGCAGGGGATGCGCTGTCGCTCACCTTCTTGCCCGAGAACAAGACCGTCACATTTCCGGCGGACTGGCTGGCCGCCCATGCCTATGACCGGGATCAGGAGCACCCGATCGGATGGACCGCCCCCGGCATCACCACCTGGCAAAGCGGCATTGCGGCGCCCGGCGCGGACTGGACCGCCGTGCACGCCAACCCGGCGGTCAAGCGCGACTGGCTGGCGGCGGTGGCCGAATTCGGCTTTGCCCGGCTGACGGGCGGGCCCACCGAACCCGGCGCGCTGCTCAGGGTGGCCGACCTTTTCGGTTATGTGCGCGAAACCAATTATGGCCGCTATTTCGAGGTGCGGACCGAGGTGAACCCCACCAACCTCGCCTATACCGGGCTGGGCCTTCAGGCCCATACCGACAACCCCTATCGCGATCCTGTGCCGACGCTGCAAATCCTCTATTGCCTGGAAAACAGCGCAACAGGCGGCGACAGTATCGTGGTCGACGGGTTTCGCGCAGCCGAACGGTTGCGCGATGCCAATCCCGAGGGGTTCGCGCTGCTCTGTGGCTATCCGGCCCGGTTTGAATACAAGGGATCAGACGGCGTCTGCCTGCGCGCGCGCCGCCCGATGATCGAACTGTCGCCCGATGGGCAACTGGTGGCGATCCGGTTCAACAACCGCTCCTCCGCCCCGTTTGTTGATATCCCCTTTGACAGGATGGAGGCCTATTACGCCGCCTATCGTCAATTGGCCGAGCTCATCGACGACCCGGCGATGGGGGTCGCGTTCAAGCTGGAACCGGGTGAGAGCTTCATCGTCGACAACACCCGTGTCCTGCATGCGCGCACCGGCTATTCCGGCGCCGGCTCGCGCTGG
Organism: Ruegeria pomeroyi DSS-3; assembly: GCF_000011965.2. NCBI lineage: Bacteria > Pseudomonadati > Pseudomonadota > Alphaproteobacteria > Rhodobacterales > Roseobacteraceae > Ruegeria > Ruegeria pomeroyi. Next base: position 3,583,756 of record NC_003911.12, read on the forward strand.
CTGCAAGGGTGTTACGCCGACAAGGACGGGCTCCTCTCGACCCTCGCCGCGATGGAGGCCGCCGGGCTAGAGGCGGCGGAATGACTGTGGATTTCACCACGCTCGACCGGGGCAATATCGTCGCTTTCCTCGCCGATATCTTTGCCCGGCGGGGCGGCGAGGAATATCTGGGAGAGCCGGTCACCATGGCCCAGCATATGCTGCAAGGCGCCACCATCGCCGAACAGAACGGCCTGCCCGAAGAGATCATCGTCGGCGCGCTCCTGCATGATATCGGGCATTTCACCTCGGAATTCGGCACCTATCACCCCGACGATACCGAAGACCGCCACCATGAGGATGCGGGCGAGGCGGTATTGGCGCCGTTCTTCCCGCCAGTGATCACCGATTGCGTGAAATATCACGTGGCCGCAAAACGTTACCTATGCGCCACCAGGCCCGCCTATTTTGCGCGCCTGTCGCCCGCCTCGGTCCATACGCTGGAGTTGCAGGGCGGGCCGATGAGTACAGAAGAGGTGGCCGATTTCGAAAGGAACCCGAACCTCGAGGCGATCATCCAGGTCCGCTATCTGGACGAGGCGGGGAAGCGCGCCGATATGGAGACCCCCGGTTTCGACCATTTCGCACCGATGGTGCAGCGCATGGTCGACCGGCATCTGCTAGAGGTTTAGGTCAGCACTGGGGGCCAGCCCCCAGACCCCCGGAGTATTTCCGACCAGAAAGAAGCAAGAGCGCTCCCGCTTCTTTCTGGTTTGCAAATACTCCCGCCGGAGGCTCCCGTCCGCACGGCAAAGACCTGCGCGTGCGAAGCGGGTGCAGTGTGCTACTCGGCAGCCCAGCCGCCGACAGCCTTGACCTCGAGGAAGTCTTCCAACCCCCAGACGCCGCCCTCGCGCCCATTGCCGGACTGTTTCATGCCGCCAAAGGGCGAGCCGGCGGAACGGGATTGGCCGTTCATCTCGACCATGCCCGAGCGCAGCGCGCGCGCCATGCGGTTTGCGCGGGTGGCGTCCTGGGTCTGGACATAGTTGGTCAGCCCATAGGGCGTATCATTTGCGATCTCGATCGCCTCTTCCTCGGTATCGAAGGGGATCATGGTCAGGACCGGGCCAAAGATCTCTTCGCGCGCGATGGTCATCTGGTTGTTGGCATCCGCGAACACGGTGGGGCGCACGTAATAGCCCTTGTTCAGCCCCTCGGGCCGACCAGTACCGCCCGCGACCAGTCGGGCGCCTTCGTCGATGCCCTTCTGGATCAGGTCCTGGATCTTGGACCATTGCAGTTCGTTCACCACCGGGCCGATATGGCGGCCTTCGTCCAGCGCGTTGCCCACGGTGACCTTGCTGGCCACCTCGGCGGCGGTTTCGACCGCCTGATCGTAGATCGGACGTTGCACCAGCATCCGGCTGGGCGCGTTACAGCTCTGGCCGGTATTGTTCATCATGTGCAGCACGCCGCGCTTGACCGCCTTGTCATCGGCATCGGCAAAGATCACGTTGGCGCCCTTGCCACCCAGTTCCAGATGCACTTTCTTGAGCGTATCGGCAGCCGCCTTGGAAATCGCGGTACCTGCCCGGGTCGAGCCGGTGAAGCTGACCATGTCGATATCGGGATGGGTCGAAAGCTGCGAGCCGACACCCGCGCCATCGCCGTTCACCAGGTTGAACACACCCGGCGGGAAGCCCGCCTCGTCCATCATCTCGGCAAAGATCATCGCGTTGAGCGGGCTTTGCTCGGAGGGTTTCAGAACCATGGTGCAGCCCGCGATGGCGGCGGCGCCGACCTTGAGCGTGACCTGGTTCATCGGCCAGTTCCAGGGCGTGATCAGCGCCGCGACGCCAACCGCCTCGTAGATGATGCGGTCATTGGGGGCATGATCGCCCAGCGGGCGCTCGAACTGAAACGCCTTGGCGGCGCGGATGAAATTCTTCAGGTGCCACGTGCCCGCGCCCACCTGCTGGCTGCGCGACATGTCGATGGGTGCGCCCATTTCCAGCGACATCGCCTGCGCCAGATCCTCGCCACGGGTGTGGTAGATCTCGATCAGCTTCTCGACCAGGGCGATCCGCTCGGCGACCGGGGTGGCCATCCAGCCCGGCAGCGCCGCCTTGGCGGCGGCGACGGCGGCATTGGTATCGGCCTCGGAGCCGAGGGAGATGACGGCGCAGGGTTCTTCGGTCGACGGATTGATGACCTGGAAATCGTTGCTGACGGCAGGCGCAACCCAGGCGCCGTTGATGTAGAAATCACGCTTTTCGATCATGTCTGCCTCTCCTGATCAGACGGTTTTCGACCGGACGGTCGAGAATCGGGGCAACTGTGTCACCCAAGACAGCGCGCGGCAAGGGGCGGTCGCAAAATTTGATCAAATTTTACCGCCACGCGAATTTCTTGTGGCGGCACCTTGTCGCGGGTGGTGTATCCGGGCGGGCCAGTCGCTAGATTGGGCGCGACCGACTCGCATTCACGGCAAAGGAGATCCCCATGGGTTTGCGCATCAACGACATCGTCCCCAATTTCGAAGCCGATACCGACAAGGGACGTATCGCGTTCCATGACTGGATCGGCGACAGCTGGGCCATCCTGTTCTCGCACCCCAAGGATTTTACCCCGGTCTGCACCACCGAATTCGGCGCCGTGGCGCAGCTGGCCGATGAATGGGCCAAGCGCAACACCAAGGTGATCGGCGTCTCGGTCGACGGGGTCGAGGATCACAAGAAATGGAAGGGCGATATCGAGAGCTTTGCCGGCACCAGCGCCGGCTTCCCGATCATCGCCGACGAAGGTCTGGCGGTGTCCAAGGCCTTTGACATGCTGCCCGCCGATGCCTATCTGCCCGACGGCCGCACCCCCGCCGACAGCGCCACGGTGCGCTCGGTCTTCATCATCAGCCCCGACAAGAAGCTGCAACTGTCGATGACCTATCCGATGTCGGTCGGGCGCAACTTTGCCGAGGTGCTGCGCGCGCTTGACGGGTTGCAGCGCACCTATCAGCAGCCGCTGGCCACCCCCGCCAACTGGCAGACCGGTCAGGACGTGATCGTCGCCTTGGCGCTGGACAATGCCGCCGCCGAAGAAAAGTACGGTGCGCTGGACATCAAACTGCCTTATCTGCGGTTTGCGAAAAACCCGGGCTAAGCCCATCGCGGGCGCGGGGTCACCTGCGCCCGCCAAACAAGAAAGACGCTTGCCATGGCCTCTTTGAAACGCTGGCTCGATCTGCGCCGCAATCCCTGGAAGGCCGAGCATTATGCCGGGCTCAAGGCCTGGCGCGCCGACGATGCGCTGAAGACCCGGTTTTACACCTATGACGACCTTGCCCCCGGAGCGGTGGTTCTGGATGTGGGCGGGTTCGAGGGCGGTTGGGCCGACCGTGTTCTTACCGTTCAGGCCGAGGCGCGGGTACATGTGTTTGAACCCCACCCCCGGTTTGCCGATGCGCTGCGGTCGAAATTCGCCCACCGGCCCAATGTATCCGTGCATGATTTCGCTATCGGCGGGGCCGAGGGTACCCTGACGCTCAGCGACGATGGCGATGCCTCTTCTGCCTTTGGCGGTCAGGGTGGCGCGCTTACTGCGCCGGTCCGCCCGGTCGGCGCGGTCTTTGCCGAGCTGGGGTTGGATCGGGTCGATCTGATGAAGGTCAATATCGAAGGTGGCGAATACGATCTGCTGCCCGCCCTGCTTGACAGCGGGTTGATGCCCCGCATCGCGCGGCTTCAGGTTCAGTTTCACCTGTTCGAACCCGCCTTGATCGAGACCCGCGCGGCGATCTGCGCGCGGCTGGCGAAAACCCATGACTGCGCCTGGTGCTATCCGTTCATCTGGGAGGAATGGCGCCTGCGCTGAGGCGCCTTCAGCCGCGTGACAGCCGCCGCACCGCGGCGCGATAGCGCGCGCGATGCCATTCGCGGGTCAGCCGCTCGACCAGGCTCTTCTTCGCACCGATGGTGCTGCCGCCGATCACCTCGGTCCGGTCGCTCAGGCCCGAGGGGCTGATCACCCCCAACCGCAACCCGGTATGCCAGTGCATTTGCAGGAACGTGTCCACCGGCCGGTCAAAGGGTTCGGTCAGGGCCAGCAGCCGTTCTGCCGCCCAGCGCGCCACCAGCTGGCCCGAAGTGCGCAGCGGTGTCAGCCCGGGCTGCATCAACACGGATTGCCCCTGCTGATCTATCGCGGGTGCGGTCACCGGACGGGTCTGGAACTGGATATAGCCCATCTGCGCCACGTTGCGCTGTGCCAGCGCCAGCGCATCGGCAAACCCAGCTTCCAGCGCCATGTCATCCTCGATGATCAGCGCGGCCTCTGCTTCGCTCTCCACCAGCCGGGCCCAGGCAGCGCGGTGGCTGAGGAAACAGCCGATCTCGCCCGGGCGCAACTCAAAGGGATAGGCGGGTTTCAGCAGCCCGGGCTGAACAGCGCGCGCACGCGCGTCCGCGCCCATCGCGGCGCCATCGACCGCGGGAAGAAGCGCTGCAAACGGGAGCTGGCTCACCAAAGCATTGGCCTGGGCCCGACGATCGGTCGCCCGTTCCAAATGGATGACAAGACCCATCAGATTCATTTCGGCGCTCCGCTCTGCCTCTTGCAGAGGGCATCCTACCGTCCGGAAGCAGAAAGGCCCAGTCCCTGACCACAAGTCAGATCGGAACCTTTGCCCGGCGATGCGGCACAACTGAAAGCGCCCTCAGGTGACCTGTCCGGGGCCGGACATCACGCCCGATTGAAGACACCCGATGTCAGTCGATTGGCGGCAATCGCCATGCGCACCGCAGGTTTGAGGCGTTTCAAGATCCCCGCGTATTCGAACCCGGGATAATACCGCTCTCCGGCAATCATATCGCCGTCAAATTCAAAGACCGCCAGAAAAGGCGCGACAACCGAGATCGAAGTCGAGGGGTCCGCCAGCAGGTCTGGATTCACGCGTAAGGTGACTTCGCCTTTCGACACCAGCGCAATCCCCGCCTGCCAACGTGTGTGTGTTTCGCCGGAATACTCTGAAAAAAGCTTATAGAACCGTAACATCCCTGCCTGGATCGCTTTGTGCCCCCGGAAAGTAGAAACCATGTCCAGCGAGGCAGAATGCAGGATCATGCGATCAGAACAAAGCATCAGCGCCGCGTCGATATCGCGCCGGTTCTTGGACTCGGCATAGCGTGCCACGATGGCCGCGCGGCGCTCGTCAATCTCCGGCATATGTCGTCCTCACGATCCGGGGCAGTGCGCGCCGCGCCGAAAGCTCTCGCCGCGCCGCAGCGTCGATGATGCTGTCGGCCTCTACCATCTTGCGTTTCATCGCGTGGCCGACCACCCAGCGGAGCGGTTCCGGCGGGATCGGCAGACGCCGCTTTCGGTTCACGAACAGGGCCGCCCGATCCGTATTGTTCCCCAGCAGCATATCGGCGATGATCGTACCCGAGTAGCTGGCCATCGGCAGGCCGTGCCCGCCATATCCGGCTGCGATCACAACATTCTTTCGGCCCTCGAAGTGATCGAAGAAGGGCAGCAGATCGGATGAAATCGCAACACGACCCGACCAGGTATAGGCGGGCCGCAAATCCGGTATCTCGGGAAAGCGATCGCGCAACACCTCGAACAGCAACTGGAATGTTACCGGATCGTTGGCTGGCGGATGTCTGTCGCCCCAGCCCAGACGCGCGCGCTTGGTCCCGATCAGGATGCGCCCGTCATGGGTCAAACGAATGTTCTCGATCATCTGATGGGGCGTATGAATAGGCTCACCATTGCGCCAGCCGATGCAGGCCCGTTGATGCGGGGTGAGCGGCTCTGTCACCATGACGGAGACAGACCAGGGCATGATGGACCGCCGCAGCAAGCCGATCTCACCGGAATAGGCATTGGTCGCGATCACCGCCATGTCCGCGAGGACCGCGCCGTTTGCAGTGTCAGCGCGGACATGGCCCGACGTGTTCACCCTGGTCACGGAGCAGTCTTCGTAGATCTCGACACCAGCGTCCTCGGCAAGCTTCGCAAGTGCCTGCACATAGAGGGCGGGCTGGATATCGCCCCCGATCAACTCGTGAAAGGCGCTGTCCACAAAGGCCGGCGCATCCATCTGTGAAAGGTCGCGCCGATCAAGCATCTTGACCGGCAAACCAACCTTGTCACAGGCCTCGAACGTATTCTCCACATCGCGCCTTTGCGGCTCGGATACACCTGCGGTCAGGTTGCCGATTGCTCTGTAGTGGCAGTCGATCCCGCTCTGACTGACGATTGTTCCGACATTCGCAATCGCCTGTGTCAGAACATCGGCATACATCCTGGTCCGTTCAAGACCCAGCTTGTTGAGCGTCAGGTAAGGGTTCTTACCCAGCTGAATACCGACATGGCCACAGTTATAGGCGCTGGCGCCACTGCCGATGACCCCTCTTTCCAGAACCGCAACCGAATATCCCTGTTGGGCAAGCGCCAGAGCCGAGGACAACCCCGTATACCCTCCACCGACAACAACGACATCTCGGCGGATCTGGCCGTCGACGGTTCTTTTGACCCGTGCGTTTGGTGGCGAGTCCTTTCTCCAGAACCCTTCCGGCAGAAACTCATATGGCTGCATGTTCCGAACCCTCCCCTGGATCAGAAATCGTTCATTTTCGGGTCCACGCGATACGGGTCAGGTGCCTTCGCTCTCAATCGGCCTGTTCGAAGCGGACATCACCCCTGAAAGAAAGGCTGACAGCTGACGCATCAGTTCTGCCTCCGTCGCGGCCCTGTCCCGGGACTCTGACAAGGTCATCATCGCGCTCACCAACACGGCAAAAAGAGAGTCGGCCAAAAGACGCCGGTCAAAGCTGCCCAACAGGCCCGCGTCGGACAGGCGAGCCAGCGCAAGTTCCAGTTCCCCCATGGTGTGTGCGGAATCGAGCTCGCGCCAGCGTTGCCAGCCGAGAACGATGATCGCTTCTTGAATCGGCACTGCATTCAAGTGACGCAGACGCGCACAGCCTAGAAAGGCGCGGCATTTCTCCAGCGTGTCCTGCCAGGGATCACCGCTGGTACCGGCGGCCCGGACGATTGCGGCGACCTTGGCGGCCTGCTGTTCATAACAGGAGGCATAGAGCGCCTCCTTGCCCGAAAAATGATGATAGAGAGCGCCTTTGGTCGCACCGGCTCTGGCGGCGATATCCGAAAGCGAGGTTTTGGCAAAACCCTGCTGTGAAAACATCCGGGCTGCCGCGTCCAGCAAAAGCTGGCGCGTCGCGGCCGCGCTTTCTTCTCTGCGGTTTTGTGTTGGCATGTTTCTGCGCCGCGCTCCTTGATTCGCATACCAAAGGTATTTCAAATACCTCTGGTATGTCAAACTCCGAAGCTGCGCCGCATCACCCTCGGCGAATTGCGGACACCCATTCGGTAGGAAACCGCAAGACCCACAGAGATCAATACCGCAGGCAAAAGACACAACCGCGATTTAGCCCAGCCCAAAAAAGAAGCCCCGGCACAGGGCCGGGGCTTCCACTAGCGCGAGAAGAATTAGGCTTATTCCGCCTCAGAGGCTTCTTTCTTCTCCGGAACGATCTCTTCGCCGGTTTCCTGATCGACAACCTTCATCGACAGGCGCACCTTGCCGCGATCGTCAAAGCCCAAGAGCTTGACCTTCACTTCCTGGCCTTCCTTCAGAACGTCCGAGGGATGGTTCAGGCGGCGGTTTTCGATCTGGGACACATGCACCAGACCGTCGCGCTTGCCAAAGAAGTTCACGAAGGCGCCGAAATCGACGATCTTCACGACCTTGCCGGTATAGACCTGACCCTCTTCGGGCTCGGCCACGATGGACCAGATCATGTCATAGGCCTTCTTGATCGAGTCGCCGTTGGGCGAGGCGATCTTGATGATGCCATCGTCGTTGATGTCGACCTTGGCGCCCGACACTTCGACGATCTCGCGGATCACCTTGCCGCCCGAACCGATCACTTCGCGGATCTTGTCGGTGGGGATCTGCATGGTCTCGATGCGCGGTGCGTGGACCGAGAAGTCGGCAGCGCCGGACAGCGCCTTGTTCATCTCGGCCAGAATGTGCATCCGGCCATCCTTGGCCTGCGACAGGGCTTTCTCCATGATCTCGGGCGTGATGCCCGCGACCTTGATGTCCATCTGCAGCGAGGTGATGCCGTTTTCGGTGCCCGCCACCTTGAAGTCCATGTCACCCAGGTGGTCTTCGTCACCCAGGATGTCGGTCAGAACCGCATAAGAGCCGTCGTCTTCCAGGATCAGGCCCATGGCCACACCGGCAACGGCGGATTTCAGCGGCACGCCCGCATCCATCATCGACAGCGACCCGCCGCAGACCGATGCCATCGAGGACGAGCCGTTGGACTCGGTGATCTCGGACACCACGCGGATGGTATAGGGGAAGTCGGTCGGCGCCGGCAGCACCGCCTGAAGCGCGCGCCAGGCCAGTTTGCCATGGCCGATTTCGCGACGGCCGGGCGACCCCACGCGGCCAACCTCGCCCACCGAATAGGGGGGGAAGTTGTAATGCAGCAGGAAGTTGGATTTGAAGTTGCCGTGCAGCGCGTCGATGAACTGTTCGTCATCGCCGGTGCCCAGCGTGGTCACGACCAGACCCTGGGTCTCGCCCCGGGTGAACAGGGCAGACCCGTGGGTCCGCGGCAGCAGGCCGGTTTCGGCCACGATCGGACGCACGGTGGTGGTGTCACGTCCGTCGATCCGCTTGCCACCCTTGACCACGTCGCCGCGCAGAATGCCGGCTTCGAGTTTCTTCAGGGCCGAGCCGAGGTTGCCGTCTGCCAGCTGTTCCTCGGTCAGCGCGGCCTTGATGGCCTCGCGCGCGGCGGCTACGGCCGCGGTGCGCTCCTGCTTGTCGGTGATCGCGAACGCGGCGCGCATCTGCTCTTCACCGGCGGCTTTGACGGCGGCGTAGAGGTCGGAGTAATCCGGCGGGGTGAAATCGAACGGTTCCTTGGCGCATTGTTCGGCAAAGGAAACGATCAGGTCGACCACCGGCTGGATCTGTGCGTGCGCAAAGGTCACGGCGCCCAGCATCTCGGCCTCGGTCAGTTCATAGGCCTCGGATTCCACCATCATCACGGCGTCCTTGGTCCCGGCAACAACCAGGTCCAGACGCTGTTCGGGGTTCAGGCGCAGGTCCTGCATGTCGTCGACGGTCGGGTTCAGGACATATTCGCCATCGACATAGCCGACGCGGCAGCCTGCGATCGGGCCCATGAAGGGCACGCCCGAGATGGTCAGCGCAGCCGAAGCGGCGATCATCGCAACGATATCGGGATCGTTGACGAGGTCGTGCGAAAGCACGGTGCACATCACCAGCACTTCGTTCTTGAAGCCCGGCACGAACAGCGGGCGGATCGGACGGTCGATCAGACGCGCGGTCAGCGTCTCTTTCTCGGTCGGGCGCGCCTCGCGCTTGAAGAAACCGCCCGGCACCTTGCCGGCGGCATAGTATTTTTCCTGATAGTGAACCGTCAGGGGAAAGAAGTCCTGGCCCGGCTTCTGCTCACGGGCAAAGGTCACGTTGGCCATCACGCGGGTCTCGCCCAGGGTGGCGACCACCGAACCGTCGGCCTGACGGGCAATCTTGCCCGATTCCAGTGTCAGCGTTTCTTCGCCCCACTGCATCGATTTCGTCGTTACATCAAACATGTGCGTATCCTAGATGGGAGCACTCCCAGGCGTATCCCGGGTCTCCCGTTTCAATGGCGGCCCCATTGCCGCCGACCCCGTTATCATTTCCTTCACGGTGCCGGGGTCGGGGCACCACGTCTCAGATTTTGCGCCCATACATGAGTTTGGGCCGGATTAAAAGCGAAATGGCGCGCGCCACGGGATGCGGCGCGCGCCTTGGTGTCAACGGCTCAGACTGGGCGCACGATCAGTTGCGGCTGACCGTCCGAGGTGCAGTGGCTCGACCGGCCATCCCAGCCGATCACCCCGCTGACCCGTTGCCGCAGCGCCGAGAAACTGTCGAACCGGACCACATCAACGGGCTGGTCGAAATGCAGCGTGATGCGGCGGTGGCTGCCATCGCCCAGCAGTGTCAGACCGCGGATTTCGGCAGTGAAGGGCTGGCCCAGATAGGTTCCGCTTACCCGATCGCCAACGCTGAAACGCAGCCGGTTGCCTGCCCCGGCCACCAGCGTGTTCCAGTCACGGGCACCATGCTGGTGGGCGACAAGTTCCAGCGCCCGAGAATGGCTGACCGGGGTGCCAGCGGCATGCAGGTCATCGCGCAGGCGGCGGGCCTGCGTCTTGTACGCCTCGATGGGCGCGGTGGGTATTACATGTGTCATCATTGCCTCGTTTTCCAAAACGGGCGCATCAGAACGGACGGGGCTCGCATTGCCATCCATGCGCCGGGAAAGGGCAAGGATTGTCATCAAGCGGGTTTCACCATGGCCATGGGCCGCGAGCGGCAGGGAACCCGAACCTGGCGGTTAGATAGGGAGAGGACCCCGGCCTGTCAACAAGACCGCCGTGGAAGGCGTTTGATCCTACACAATTCATCACGGATTCTTTACTAAGTGCGAAAACCAAGAAGTTAATATTCATGATCACCACCCGCTTGCATGGCCGTCTTGGCAACCAGATGTTCCAATATGCCGCCGCGCGCGGCCTGGCCGCACGGCTGGGCACGCAAGTCGCATTGGACACCCGGTTGGCCGAGAGCCGCGGCGAGGGCGTGCTGACCCGGGTGTTCGACCTGGACCTGGCGCAGCCCGACCAGCTGCCGCCCCTGAAAGGTGACGGGCTCCTGCGCCATGGCGCCTGGCGGCTGCTGGGTCTGGCGCCCCGGTTCCGGCGCGAGCACGGACTGGGCTACAACGCCGCTATCGAGACCTGGGACGATGGCACCTATCTGCACGGCTATTGGCAGTCCGAACGCTATTTCGCCCATATCGCCGCGCGTATCCGCGCGGATTTCGCCTTTCCGGCCTTTTCCAACAGCCAGAACGCCGAAATGGCCGCACGGATCGGCGACACCGATGCCATCTCGCTGCATGTACGGCGGGGGGACTATGTGGCGCTGGCCGCTCATACGCTGTGCGACCAGCGCTATTACGCGGCGGCGCTGACCCGGCTGCTGGAAGGGGTCGCGGGCGACCCGGTGGTCTATTTGTTTTCGGACGACCCCGCCTGGGCCCGGGACAACCTGGCGCTGCCGGTTCAGAAGGTGGTGGTGGATTTCAACGGGCCCGAAACCGATTTCGAGGACATGCGCCTGATGAGCCTGTGCCGGCACAACATCATCGGCAATTCCTCGTTCTCGTGGTGGGCGGCCTGGCTGAATGCGCACCCGGGCAAGCGAATTGCCGCCCCCGCCAGCTGGTTCGGCGATGCGAAGCTGCACAATCCCGACCTCTTGCCGCCCGACTGGCTGAAGATCGAGGTCTGAGCGCGCCGCACACGCGCGGCGGGGGGGCGCTGCCCCCTGCCCCTCGGAGTATTTGCTGCAAAGTGAAGGGGGTAACGGCGTTTCAGAAGGGCGCGGGCGCGCGAAAGGTCATCGAACGACCGCTTTCGGGATGTTTGAGGCGCAGTTCCTCGGAATGCAGCATCAGGCGCGGAAAAGCCTGTGCGGCGCCGGTGGCATAGAACGGATCACCCAGGATAGGGTGACCCAGCGCCTGGCAATGCACCCGCAACTGATGCGACCGCCCTGTACGCGGCAGCAGACGCACGCGGGTGGTATCCCCTTCGTATCGCAGCACCCGCCAATCGGTGACGGCGGGCTTGCCGGTCTCGTGACAGACCATCTGGCGCGGCCGATTTGGCCAATCGACGATCAGCGGCAGATCGACGGTGCCCGTCTTCGGTTCCAGCCGCCCCCAAAGCCGCGCGACATAGGTCTTGCGGGTCTTGCGCTCTTCGAACTGGCGGCCAAGGTTACGCTGCGCATGGGGCGTTTGGGCAAAGACCATCACCCCCGATGTGTCCCGGTCCAGCCGATGCACCAGCAACGCGCCGGGAAAAGCAGCCTGCACCCGCGACAGCAGGCAATCGGCCAGATGCGCGCCGCGCCCCGGCACCGACAACAGACCGGCGGGCTTGTTCAGCACGATCAGTTCGGCATCCTCGTGGAGCACGTCCAGCGGGTCTTGGGGCGGATTGTAATCGTCACTCATGGCCGCATGCCCTAGCGCAGACGGCGGGTTCTCGCAACGTCGCGCTTGCGCCGCTGGGCAGGTGGCGCAAGGCTGCGCTCAAACCATCGAGAGGAGAACGCAGATGCACCCCACGATTGCACGGATGCAGGAGGTGGTGGCCAAGGGCGACGAAAGCCTGATCCACGCATTGCTGGCCGAGGATGTCCGCTTCATGCCGCCGACCTACTACAAGACCTGGACCGGGCGTGACCCGGTCGCCGCGGTTCTGGGCCATGTCGGGCAGGTGTTTTCCGAGTTCCGGTACCGCCGGATCATGGGCGAGGGCAAGGATTGGGCGCTGGAGTTCCAGTGCAAGGTCGGCGAACTGGATGCGGTCGGCGTCGACCTGATCACCCTCAACGAGGGCGGGCTGATCCAGGACTTCGAAGTGGTCATGCGCCCCTACAAGACCGTGGGCGCCCTGCGCGATGCGATGAACGCGCGGGTGATGACCGACGCGCGCTTCCTCAAGTATCGCGAGGCGCTCAGCTGATCGGGATCGACCAGATCCTGCGCCTGCCCCTGTTGCCGGTTCTGGCCGCGCAGGGGCTGGCGGTAAGGCGCAAGGCACAGCTCTTGCCCGAACCCGCGGGTCCGCGCACCGGCAGGGCGGGCAGCGGCCCGCAGTTGCGGTTGCTGATCGCGGGCGACAGCTCGGCCGCCGGGGTCGGCGCCGCGACCCAGGACGAGGCGCTGAGTGGCCGGCTGGTGGCGCGGCTGGCCGAGGAGTTTACGCTCGACTGGCGGCTTGAGGCGACAACCGGCCACACCACCCGCGACACGCTGGACCGGCTCACCCGTCTCGGCGGGCCGTTCGACATCGCCATCACGGCGCTGGGGGTCAACGATACCACGCGCGCCACCAGCGCGCGCGGATTCGCCCGGCGCCAGGCCGCACTGCTGGATCATCTGACAGGGCCACTTGGTGCGCGGATGGTCATCGTGACGGCGGTACCCGACATGGCCTTGTTTCCGGCCCTGCCGCAGCCGCTGGCCTGGGTGCTGGGAGCACAGGCACGTCGGCTCGACCATGCCTTGCAGCGGGTCGTGCAACGCTACCCGTCTGCGCTGCATCACCATCCGATCATCCCACCCGACCCGGCAATGGCAGCCCGCGATGGATATCACCCCAGCCCGCTGGCCTATGACCGCTGGGCCGAGGGGCTGGCCGCGCTGATCCGCGCTCAGGCCGTGCGGCGCATCTGCCGCAGCATCGGCACCGAATAGATCACCAGCGCGGCCCAGATCATCGGAAAGGCGATCATGCGGCCCCGGTCGATCTCTTCACCAAAGAGCGCTACGGCGCTGATGAAGATCATCGTGGGCGCGATGTATTGCAGGATACCCATGGTCGACAGGCGCACCAGCTTGGCCCCGTTGGCATAGAACAACAGCGGCACCGCCGTCACCACCCCTGCGCCGGCCAACAACAGACTGTCAGCCCCGAAGCCGCCGAAATGCCCCTGACCCTGCGCCATCAGCCAGAGGACATAGGCCAGCGCAAAGGGTGTCAGGATCAACACCTCCAGCAGGAACCCCTGGTTGGGGCCGATTGGCAGCGACCGCTTGAACAACGCATAAAACCCCCAGCTGAAGGTCAGGCCCAGCGCCGCCCAGGGCAGCTCTCCGGCCTGCACGATCAGCACCGCCACCCCTGCGGCAGCCAACAAGATGGCACCGATCTGCGCCCGGCTCAGCCGCTCTCCCAGGAACAGCCCCGCCAGTGCGATGCTGAACAGCGGATTGATGTAATATCCAAGCGCCGCGTCCAACGCCCGGCCATTGTTGATCGACCAGACATAGATCGCCCAGTTGACCGAGATCAGCGCCGCGGTCAGACAGGCCATGCCCAGCATGCGCGGATTACGCAGTGCCGCGCGCAGATCGCGGGTCCGCCCCAGCGCCACCAGCAGCGCCCCGGCCACCGGCACCGACCAGATCACCCGATGCGCCACCACTTCGATCGACGGAACATGCGCCAGCAACTTCATGTAAAGCGGCAGAAACCCCCACAGCAGATAGGCGGTGATCGCCAGCGCCAGCCCCTTGGGCGTGTCCACATTCTCGGGCCGCTGATCGCTCATCTCGCATTCTCCTCTGCGCGCCCGTTGTGAACAGGCAAGACAGGAAAGGAAAGCCTCTTATCGGTGAACCGAGCCATCAAGACCCGTGATATCGCGCCTTCCTCTTGCCCGAAACATCCCGGAGCGCGAGGCAGCGCCTCGCATCCAGCGCGGAATGCGCGGCACCAACAAAGCGCGCCGCAGGCGCTCCTTTTGGCAGAACGCTAGACCTTCACCCGCTCGGATTTCGGATCATACATCGGAGCAAGCGAGGCCTCTGCACGGACACGGGTGCCCATCACGTCGATCTCATAGGTCGAGGCCAGAACATCCGCCGCGCTTTCGCCCTCGCAGGGGACATAGCCCATGCCGATGGCGCTGCCCAGATGGTGGCCATAGGCGCCCGAGCTGAGATAGCCGACGATCTGACCGTCCCTGAGCAGCGGCTCGTTGTGATAGAGCAGCGGTTCGGGATCGGTCAGGCGGAACTGAACCATGCGGGTCTTGAGCCCCTCGTCTTTCTTGCGCAGCACGGCGTCGCGACCGATGAAATCGGGCTTGTCGGTCTTGACGGCAAAACCCAGGCCCGCCTCCAACACGTGATCCTCGGGCGTGATGTCATGGCCGAAATGGCGGAACGCCTTTTCGATCCGGCAGCAATCCATCACATGCATGCCGCAGAGCTTCATGCCCAGATCCTGACCCGCCTCGAACAGGGTTTCAAACGCGTGGCCCGCCATGTCGGAAGAGACGTAGATTTCCCACCCGAGTTCACCCACATAAGTCACGCGGTGGACGCGGGCGAGGCCCATGCCCAGTTCGATCTCCTGCGCGGTGCCAAAGGGGTTCACGTCGTTGGAGAAGTCGTTCGGGCTGACCCGCGCCATCAGTTCGCGCGCCTTCGGCCCCATCACCGCCAGCACACCCTCGCCTGCGGTCACATCGGTGATCACCACGCGGAAATCGCCCACGAGGCGCATCATCCGGGTCTGGTCGGCATAGCGGGTGGCGGCAGGGGTGACGACCAGATAGGCGGTCTCGCTCAGGCGGGTGACGGTAACGTCGGCCTCGATCCCGCCATTCACGTTCAGGAACTGGGTATAGACGATGCGGCCCACCGGCACGTCGAACTGACCGCCCGCGATATGGTTGAGATAGGCGGTGGCATCCGGCCCCTCGACGCGGATCTTGCCGAAGGAGGACATGTCATACATGCCCAGCCCGGTGCGGATCGCCTTGTGTTCCTCGGCCACGTTGTCAAAGAAGTTCTGCCGCCGCCAGCTATAGCGGTATTCGCGTTCCTGATCCGGGCGCGCGTACCAGTTGGCGCGCTCCCAGCCCGCCAATTCGCCGAACACTGCGCCATTTGCTTTCAGGTGCTCATGGAACGGGGTGCGGCGCACCCCGCGCGAGGTGGCTTTCTGGCGGTAGGGGAAGTGATCGGCATAGAGCAGGCCCAGCGTCTCGGTCGAGCGTTCGACAAGATAGCGCTTGTTGCCCTGAAACGGCTGCATGCGGGCAATGTCGACATCGCCCAGGTCAAAGGGTTTCTCGCCGCTGTCCATCCACTGGCTGAGCGCATGGCCCGCACCACCCGCCGACTGGATCCCGATCGAGTTGAACCCGGCGGCGACCCAGACATTGTCCATCTCGGGCGCAAGGCCAAGGTGATAGGCGTCGTCGGGGGTAAAGCTTTCGGGTCCGTTGAAGAAAGTGTGAATACCCGCGCTGCCCAGCATCGGCATGCGGTTCACGGCGGCCTCTAGGATGGGTTCGAAATGGTCGAAGTCCTCGGGCAGCTGGTCGAACTCGAATGTGTCGGGGATGCCGTCCATGCCCCAGGGTTTCGATTTCGGCTCAAACGCGCCCAGCATCATCTTGCCGGCGTCTTCCTTGTAATAGGCGCATTCGTCGGGGACGCGCAGAACCGGCATCTGGGTCAGGCCCTGGATGGGTTCCGAGACGATGTAGAAATGTTCGCAGGCTTGCAGCGGCACGTTGATGCCCGCCATGCGGCCCACCTGATGGCCCCACATGCCGGCGCAGTTCACGATCATCTCGCAGGCGATATGGCCCTGTTCGCTGCCATCATCGCTGATCCAGTCGACGCCGGTGACCCGGCGGCCCTGTTTCGCGATGCCGGTGACCTTGATCCGTTCCTTGACCACGGCGCCGCGTTGGCGGGCGCCCTTGGCCAGGGCCAGCGCGATATTGGCCGGGTCGGCCTGACCATCGGTCGGCAGCCAAACACCGCCGGTGACACCATCGAGGTTGATGTGCTGATAGCGTTCCTTGACCTCGGCGGGCGACAGTTCCTCGACCGGGACGCCAAAGGCGCGGGCCATGGCCGCGTTACGATAGAGTTCCTCCAGCCGTTCACCCGTCAGCGCGACCGAGACCGAACCCACCTGCCGCATGCCGGTGGCAACGCCGGTTTCGGCCTCAAGCCCCATGTAGAGCTCGGCCGAGTAGCGGGCGAGCTTGGTCATGTTGGAACTGGCGCGCAGCTGGCCGATCAGGCCCGCGGCATGCCAGGTGGTGCCCGAGGTGAGCTGTTTGCGCTCCAGCAGCACCACGTCTTTCCAGCCGAGCTTGGTCAGGTGATAGGCGACCGAGCAGCCGACGACGCCGCCGCCGATGATGACCACGCGGGCCTGGGTGGGAAGATCAGCCATCTATGTCTCCACAACTTGCGATTTGCCCGACAATGGCACGGCCGGACGACAGGAAATCCATCAAAAACGTCATGGCAGCGGTGAAAATCACCGCTGCGCGGCGGCGCGTTTCTGCCGCCGCAGCACAAAGGGGGTGATGCCGTAGAAACTCTTGTACACCGCCGAGAATCCGTTTGGGAAACCACAGGCCAGCCCCACTTCGCGCACGCTCATCGCGGTGTTCAAAAGCAGGGTATTGGCCTTGGCCAGCCGCATCTCGCGATAGAAGTTGTTTGGCGTGGTGCCCAGATAGGTCTTGAACTTGCGCTCCAGCGAGCGGTTCGACAGGCCCAGCGCCGCCACGATCTCTCCGATCGGCAGCGGATCCTCGATATTGGCCTGCATCATCTTGATGCACTGATCCAGCGCCTCATCCCCTGTCGAGGTGGTCTTGACCCCGGAAAACGGCTGCATGGTGGCAAAGTCGCGGATATGTTCGTGCAGCATGATATCAGCAACGGTCATCTTGGCGGGCCCCGAGATATGCCGCCCGATCACCGACAGAACCACATCGACGGTGGCGCCCATGCCTGCGCAGGTCACCACCGGCCCCTGCTGCGTCGCCAGCGAGAAGGTCGCATCGAAGCGCGCGCCCCGCTCGCGCAGAAAGGCAGCGTTTTCCCAATGGGTGGCCAGATCGGCGGTGCCGCGTTCGTTGATATAGCGGCTGGCGGCTTCGGCCAGCAGAAACACCTGCGCCCCGCGAAAGGTGTAATCCTTGACGACGCGGCCCAGCGACAATTCGGGCTGGTCGGGGTCGGAATTGCCGATGACGAACAGATAGTCCGCCCGTGGCGGGGTCGGCACCCGCTCGGTCGCGACCACGGCGCCGCTGCTGCTTTCGATCAGACCGCCGCGCAGGGATCGGTAGGTATAGGCAAAGGGCGGGTTGGGACAGACCCGGTTGGCGATCCGCAGCACATCGACCAAAGCGGCCAGTTCGGTCAGCACGAAACCGGGTGCGACGATGATATCGAACTGTTTTTGCCGGGTCTCGGCCTTGACCAGTTTCAGCATTGTTTCGGCCCCCATGTGCCGCACTCCTCAGACGATACGATGCCCCGCCGCGCGCAGGCGACGGGCCAGATGCGCAATGTGGTCGGGGCCGACCTCGCAACAGCCGCCAACGATGGTGGCGCTCTGGTCGACCCAACCCAGGGCGAAATCGGCATAGGCCTCGGGCGTCAGGTCGACGCGAGCGGTGAGCGCCTCGACCGTGGGGCGGGATTCGAGGAACGCCTCGGTGATGCGGGTGAAGCCGTTGGCATAGGCCCCAAAAGGCAGACCGAAGCCCGCGATGATGTCGAGCGCGGCAGCCACAGCCTCGGGGCGGGAGCAGTTCACCAGCACCGCCTGAGGTTGGTATTGTTTGACGATAGCGGCCAGCTCGCCCACCCCCTCGCCCGAGCGCAGGCGGCTGCCATCGTCATCCATCACGGTGACCGACAGCCAGACGGGTTTGGTGCCCAGGGACGCACCCCTCAGCGCGCCCTCAGCCTGGGCGACCGAAGCGGCGGTTTCGATCAGGAACAGATCGACCCGGTCGTTCATCGCGCGCACGCTGTCGGCATAAAGCGCCTCGGCCTCTTCTGGCGGCGGGCAAATGTCGGGGCGGTAGGAGGCGCCGAGCGGCCCCAGCGCGCCCGCGATGCGGCCCGATCCATGCGCGGCGCGGGCGGATTCGGCCTGGTCCAGCGCGGTGTCGATCAGCGCCTCGAACCGGTCACCGATCCCGGCGGGCTCCAGCCGGTCGCGCAGCACCGCATAGGTGTTGGTGGTGGCGATGGTGGCGCCCGCGTCGAAATAGTCGCGATGCACGGCGCCGACGTGATAGGGCGCTTCGAGCATGACCGAGGTGGACCAGAGCGGCGTCGGGCGCTTGCCCGCGCGTTTGACAAGTTCCTGGCCGATGGAGCCATCAAGCAGGGTGATGTCGGTCATGGGTGCTCCTGTGGGGGGATGAGGACGATTTTGCCGGGCAGGCGTTTGGTCATGAACTCGGCCTGTGCCTGGGCGATCTGATCGAGCGGAAAGGTGGCCGAAACCAGAGGGCGGATGGCGCCTGCGTTGATCAGGGCGATCAGGTCGGCAAAGATCTCGCGCGGCTGGTAGGTGGCGCCGTGAATGGTGATGTCGGGCAGGTAGATCTGGCGCAGATCGGCACTGACCATCGGCCCGGCGATGGCGCCCGAGACGGCATAGTGCCCGCCGGGTTTCAGGGCGCGGATCAGGTCGGGCCAGAGCGGGCCGCCGACCACGTCGATCACCCGGTCGAATTGGGCGGGCGGAGGCGTGTCGTCGCGGCCCAGGATGGTTGTCGCCCCGGCGGCGGTGACGGCCTCGGCCTTGGCGGGCGCGGTCATCGCGGTGACGGTCGCCCCCAGATGCGCGGCCAGTTGCACGGCGGCGAGCCCCACGCCCCCCGAGGCGCCGGTGATCAGCACCGCATCCCCCGGCCCCACGCCGCAGCGCGCCAGCAGGTTCCAGGCGGTGCCATAGGCGCAGGGCATGGCGGCGATTTCGATGTCCGAGAGCGGCGAGGCGGTGACGTCGAAGAGGTCATCCGCGTAGAGCAGACAGTATTCGGCGAAGGCGCCGTCCAGCTCCGAGCCCAGCGCCACGAAGCCAAAGGGGTTGTCGGGTGTCGGGCGCGGCAGGTTGATCTGGCAGGTGACGCGCTGGCCGGTGGCCCAGCCGGTCACGCCCGCGCCCAGCGCCACGATGCGCCCGCAGAGGTCGCCCCCCTGGATACGGGGGAAGCTGAGTGCCCCGGCCCAGCCGCCCGCCTCGCCCGTCTCGCCGCTGTCGGTGGCGCCGGTGACATCCGAGGAATACCAGCCGATCCGGGTGTTGACGTCGGTGTTGTTGACCCCGGCGGCCTGCACCCGGACCAGAACCTGCCCCGGCCCGGGGGCCGGGACGGGAATGTCATCGCGCCACGCCAGCGCCTCTGGCCCGCCATGGCGGGTCAGATAAACGCCGGACATGGTGGCGGGGATGGTCATGCGCGCAGCCGCTCGTTCTCCGGATCCCAGAGCGGGGCGTCGGGCTGCACCACGGCGCGGCATTTCTGCCCGTAGATCTCGACCTCCAACTCGGTGCCCGGCACCGCCAGATCGGCGCGCACCATGCCCAGCGCCACGCTGGCGTTGATACGATACCCCCAGGCGCCCGAGGTGGTCTCGCCCACGATCTGCCCGTCATGCCAGAGGCAGGACATATAGGGCGCGTCGCAATCTCCGGCCTCGACCAGCAGGGTGACAAAGCTCTTCTTCACCCCGCGCTGTTTCTCGGCCAGGATCGCGGCCTTGCCCGGGAAATCCTGTGGCTTGTCGAGCTTGACGAAGCGCTCCAACCCGCCTTCGAGCATCGAGTAATCGGTCGACAGGTCGCCCTTCCACGCGCGATAGCCCTTTTCGAGGCGAAGGGAGTTCAGCGCCCACATGCCAAAGGGCTTGGCCCCGGCACCAAGGAGCGCGTCATAGATCGCGGGCATGTGTTCGTTGAGCGCGTGCACCTCCCAACCCAGTTCCCCGGCAAAGGAGACCCGGATCAGAAAGGCGGGTTGACCCGCGACGGTGGCGGCCTGATGCGTCAGCCAGCCTTGCGACAGGTCGGCATCGGACAGGCCCGCAAGAATCTCGCGCGATTTCGGGCCGGTAACGATCAGCGTGTCGCGGGTGGTGGTCACATCCTCGACCGTGACACCTGCGGGCATGGCGCCCAGCAGGATGTCGCGGTCGTGCCACTGCGCGGTGGCCGCCGTGATCATCACGAACTCGTCCTCACCCAGGCGGATGCAGGACATCTCGGTCAGGATGCGGCCCCTGCTTTCAGAGATGTAGACGAGGTTCATCCGCCCCACCTTGGGCAGGCCGCCGGTGATCAGGCCGCGCAGCGCCTCGGCGGCACCTGCGCCCTTGACCAGGAAGCGCGAGAAACCGGGCAGGTCGAGCACGCCGCAATGGTCGCGCACGGCCTGACATTCCTCCTTGATCCGCTGCTCCCACGGGCCCGAGCGGCCCCAGGTGTGGGTGCTTTCCTCGGACGTGTCATCGCCCGGCTGCGCGAACCAGTTGGCGCGTTCCCAGCCGTTATAGACACCCATGACGCCGCCCTGCGCCTTGACCCTGTCATGCACGGGCGAGAGTTTCCTGTCGGGGGCTGCGGGCCAGCGATGCCAGGGGAAGTGCATGGCATATTCGTTGCCATAGACCTCCATCCCCTTTTGCACGCAGTAGTCGTGATCGGTGTAATCGGTATAGCGGCGCGGATCGCAGGACCACATGTCCCATTCGGTCTGACCATCGACGATCCATTCCGCCAGCACCTTGCCCGCGCCGCCGCCCTGGGCGATGCCGAAGGTGAAGACGCAGGCCTCGAAGGCGTTTTTCACGCCGGGCATCGGGCCGATCAGCGGCAGCCCGTCGGGGGCATAGGGGATCGGGCCGTTGATGATGCGGCTGACACCTGCAGTGGCGGTGACGGGCACGCGTTCCATCGCGTCGGCGACGATATCGGCGATCCGGTCCAGATCGTCGGACCAGAGCTGGAAGCTGAAGTCATCGGGCATCGGGTCGCTGTCCACATCCCAATGGGCACGGCAGTTGGGTTCGTAAGGGCCAATATTGATGCCGTTCTTTTCCTGCCGCAGGTAATAGGACACGTCCACATCGCGCAGCAGAGGCAGCTTGCGGCCGTTCTCCTTGGACCAGGCCTCAAGCTCGGGGATCTGTTCGGTCAGCAGGTACTGGTGGCTCATCACCATCATCGGAACGGTGCGCCCGCCATAGGGCTTGAACCATTCGCCGACGCGCTGAGCATAGTAACCGGCGGCGTTGACCACATAGTCACACGCGATATCGCCCTTGTCGGTATGCACGATCCAGCTGCCGTCATCCTGCTGGGTGACGCCGGTCGCAGGGCAGAAGCGGATGATCTTGGCGCCCATGTCGCGGGCGCCCTTGGCCAATGCCTGAGTCAGCTGCGCCGGGTCGATATCGCCATCGGTCGGATCGTAGAGCGCCCCGGCCATGTCATGGGTTTCCAGGAAAGGATAACGCGCCTTGGCCTCGTCGGGCGTCAGCATCTCCATCTTGATGCCCTGATAACGGCCCATGGCGCAGGCGCGCTCGAACTCCTGCATGCGCTCGCGCGTATGCGCCAGCCGGATCGAGCCGGTCTGGTGATAGTTCATCGGATAATCGACTTCTTCGCCCAGACGGCTGTAAAGCTCGGTCGAGTAACGCTGCATGTTCATGATCGACCACGAGGTCGAAAAGGTCGGCACGTTGCCGGCGGCATGCCAGGTGGAGCCCGCGGTCAGCTCGTTCTTTTCCAGCAGAACGCAATCGGTCCAGCCCCTCTTGGCCAGGTGATAGAGCGAGGAAACCCCCACCACACCGCCGCCGATGATGACCACGCGGGCCTTGTTGGGAAAATCGGACATGTTCACTCCCTAGTCCTTGTGCGGCGCATCGTCCGCGATGTCGTAATAATCGCCCTTGCCGGCGACAAAGATGTGCTTGGTCAGGCGCAGGCCGGTGGGGCCATCGACGGAGCCCAGCGAAAAGCTGATCGTGTCTTCGTCATTGGCCTTCCAGAACAGGAACGAGCCGCAGCGGGCGCAGAAGCCGCGTTTGGCGGTGTCGCTGGCGGCAAACCAGCTGACCGGGCCGGTGATCGTCAGGTCGGCCTCGGGTACGAAAGCCGAGGACCAGACGCCGCCCGATTGCCGCCGGCACTGGCCGCAATGGCACATCGAGGCGCCCTGCGGCGCGGCCTCGGTCGTGTAGCGGATGTCGCCGCACAGGCAGGACCCTTTGATCATGGTCTAACCCCGTGTTGCGGGCGCGGCGCTGGTACCCAGCAACACGCCGTAGATGATGAAACAAAGCGCCATTCCCCGGCGCAGCCAGGTACTGAACACCGCGCCCAGCGCCGCGCGGCCCATGAGCGCGCCCAAAAGCGTGAAGGTGGTGTAGCAAAGCGCGGTGATGATCAGGGCGGTGGGCATGATCACCCCCATCTGCTGCCAGATCGGCACATCCGGCTGCACGAATTGCGAGAATGCCGCAAGGTAGCCCGCGACGCTTTTGGGGTTGAGCGTCGCGACGGCCAGCGCATGCAGATAGACATGACGTGCCGGGCGCACGGCCGTGGGCACGGGTTTGGCGGCGTTGCGCCAGCCCCGGATGCCCAGCCAGATCAGGAACCCGGCGCCTGCAAGCTTGGCCACCAGGAACAGGGTGGGCGAGGCTGTGATCAGCGCCGTCACCCCCAGTGCGGACAGCAGTAGAAAGACGCTGGCCTGGGTCAGGATCGCCAGCACCCCCAGCAGCGCCTTGCCAAAGGGCAGGCTCATCCCGTTCGAGATGCAGTTGACCGCGTTCGGCCCCGGCGTGGCGGCGAACAGGATCCAGAACAGCGCGAAAATGGTCCAGGCCTCGAAGCTCATGACCGCGCCCTCAATAGACCGGCGGGGCGATCACCCAGACGGCCACGGCGGGCTCGTCATGGGGATTGGCCCATTGATAGGGTTCATGGCGGATGCGGAAACTGTCGCCCGGCCCGACCGAGAACTGGCGGCCGCCGATGGTCAGCTCCAACCGCCCGGACAGCATGTATCCCACCTCTTGCGTCGGGCGGTTGGCCGGGGTCTGCATTCGCGACTGCGGCGCAAAAGTGGAATGCACCATCTCGAAATCGTCGGTCAAATCCGGCGACAGCAGCTCTTCGATCAGCCCCTCTTCGCCGGAACCCATCGGGCGCCGCGCGCCTGCCCGCACCACGTATCCCTGTTCCTCGGCCGGGGCGGCGGCATGGGCAAACAGCATCGACATCGGCACGCCCAGGCAACCCGCGATCTGGCGCAGGTCCGAGATCGAGGGTTCGGACATGTCGCGCTCTACCTGGCTGAGCCAGCCGACCGAGCGCCCGAGCCGCGCCGCGATCTCGCTCAGCGTCAGGCCGCGCGCCTTGCGCAGAGCGCGCAGATCGGCGCCAAGCGTCGCGCTGGACGGGGCTTGCGTATTCACCGGCGCCTCCCAAGCTTCGTGAAAAATCTTCTTCGAATTTCATGATGACGCGATTCTCGTGAAATTCTCAACAAAAATTTCACGAACCATCAAAGCGGCCCTTCACTTTGCTGCAAATACTTCGAGGGAGCCGTCGCTTTGCGGCGGCGGCGGCAACGCCCCCTTTTCCACCGCCGGTTCTTGCATCTCCAACCGGGCAAACGCTAAGACCCGGACCATGTGGAACGCGATCCTCTATCTCTGGGTCCTCAACGGGCTGACGGTGGCGCTGTTTGCCTGGGACAAGCTCTGTGCGCGGTGGAACCGAGGCCGGGTACCGGAACACCTGCTGCTCTGGCTGTCGGCCCTTGGCGGCAGCCCGGCAGCGCTGCTGTCGCGGTGGCTGTTCCGGCACAAGACCCGCAAGCAGCCCTTTGGTCGCTGGCTGTGGTCGATCGTGCTGTTTCAGATCACCGCCCTGGTGATCCTACTGGGCAAAGACCTGCTCTAGGATCGCGCCCAGCGCTTCGGCATCGGCAACCGTAAAGGCATCCGGCAGGTCACTGTCGATATCGAACACCGCAATCAGCGCGCCGGTCCGGCCAAACACCGGCAGCACCAGTTCCGACCGGGTCGAAGAGGCACATGCGATATGGCCGGGGAAGGCATCAACGTCAGGAACCAGCTGCACCTCACCGGTGCTCGCCGCGGCACCACAGACGCCCTTGTCAAAGGGGATGCGCAAACAGCCGTGACCGCCCTGATAGGGGCCGATCTTGAGCACTCCGGGCTCGGTCACCCGGTAGAAGCCGGTCCAGTTGAACCGATCATCTGAATGATGCACCTCGCAGGTGACCGTCGCCATCAGCGCCACCGGATCGGTCTCGCCCTCGGTGAGGGCGGCGATGGTCTTGGCGAGGCTGGGGTAATCGACGGTCATGGCAAGGCTCCGCTGGGTGTGGCGTGAAACAAGCCTATCGCGTGGCGCGTGGTCAAAGGCAAGAGGCGCGCTAGCCCAGCAGGCGGCACAGATGCGTGACCGCCGCCGCGCCACGTGCCTGGCACGCAGCCTCGGATGGCGCAGGCAGGCGCCCGATCACCCGGCGGATCTGCTGGTCGCCCACCAGCAGGTCGAGGTAAAGGCCCGCCGCCGCCCCGGCATCGTCGAAGTGCAGCAGGCCCTCGGCCCGCGCCGCCTCCAGCACCTGCACGATCAGCGGCATCACGCTGTCACGCCCCGATTGCGCAATAAGCCCGCCCAACTCGCCGCTTGGGTCGGCGGCAGCGGCGCGGTTCAGTGCCACCGCCCGGTCGCCCAGCAAGAGAGACAGCAGCCGCGGCCCCAGCGCGGTCAGGGTATCGCGGGGCGGGCGGGCTGCGGCCAGATCGGCCTCGAGCTGCGCGCGCACCTCGGCGGCGTTGCGGATCACCAGCGCCCGGAACAGGCCCTGCTTGTCGCCATACCAGCTATAGAGCGTCTCGTTCGAGGCGCGCGCCAGCCGGGCGATGCCCTGCATCGAGGTACCCGCATAGCCCTTTTGTTCGAGAAGGGTATAGGCCGCTTCCTCGATCTGCTGCTGGCGCTCGGCGCGGCTGTCGTCCTTCATCGGGTTTCCTTTCGCTTGACCCGCACCGTAATCTTTATTACGGATATTCGCAACCGTAATCTCCATTACGCCTTTCGGTAACTCATTCAGGAGAAAGACATGACTCAGACCGATCGCCCCTGCCTTGCCGCCCTCGTGATACTGATCCTGTTGCAGCTGATCATGCTGTTTTCGCTTTTTGCCGGGGTGCCGCCGCACCCGCCCATTGCAACGCCGCTCTTTGGCATCGGGCCGTTCATCGGCGCCTCGGTCTCGGCGGCGATTGCGGCGATTGTGCTGGGTGAGAGTCGCGCCGCGCGGGTGCTGGCCCTGCTCGCCGTTTTGGGCGCGCTGGTCTCGTTCGGGCCGCAGAAATACCTCGACCCGCAGTTCCCGCTGATCTGGCCCGCCGTGATCGCTGCACAACTGGCCGCGATCACGGTGCTGGTGCGCCTGCTCCCGGCCCTGTCACGGCAAGACGCCTGAGACGCGCCGGATCGCTCCGGCGCGCCACTTTTCCAAAGGGTCAGACCCGCTCAATGGCGATGGCGGTGCCTTCGCCGCCGCCGATGCAGATCGCAGCGACCCCGCGTTTCAGCCCGCGCTTTTCCAATGCGTTGAGCAGCGTCACCATGATCCGCGCGCCCGAGGCGCCGATCGGGTGGCCCAGCGCGCAGGCGCCGCCATTGACGTTCACCTTGTCGCGGGACAGGCCCATTTCATGCATGAAGGCCATCGGCACCACGGCGAATGCCTCGTTGACCTCCCACAGGTCCACGTCCTCGACGCTCCAGCCGATATTGGCGAGCAGCTTCTTCGCGGCCGGAACCGGGGCGGTGGTGAACCAGCCCGGCGCCTGGGCATGGCTGGCGTGCCCCAGGATGCGGGCGCGCACGGTCAGGCCCTGGGCAGCGGCGGCCTCGGCCGAGGCCAGCACCAGGGCCGCAGCGCCGTCCGAGATCGATGAGGCATTGGCCGCGGTCACGGTGCCATCCTTGCGGAAGGCGGGTTTCAGTGTCGGGATCTTGTCGGGCCGGGCGCTTTTGGGTTGTTCGTCGGCATCGGTCACCACCTCACCCTTGCGGGTCTTGACGGTGACGGCGGCAATCTCGCCGTCAAAGGCGCCCGAGGCCTGGGCCTCGAGCGCGTTTTGCAGCGAGCGCAGCGCATACTCGTCCTGCGCCTCGCGGGTGAACTGGTAATGTTCGGCGCAATCCTCGGCAAAGGTGCCCATCAGGCGGCCCTTGTCATAGGCGTCCTCCAACCCGTCGAGGAACATGTGGTCGATCACCTGACCATGGCCGATGCGGGCGCCGCCGCGCATCTTGGGCAGCAGGTAGGGTGCATTCGACATGCTATCCATCCCGCCCGCGATCATTGTGCCGGTCTGGCCCAGAGCGATCTGGTCAAAGGCGATCATCGCCGCCTTCATGCCCGAGCCGCACATCTTGTTGAGCGTGGTGGCGGGCACCTCTTCGCCCAGGCCCCCGGCGAAGCCTGCCTGGCGTGCAGGCGCCTGTCCCTGACCGGCGGGCAGGACGCAGCCCATCAGCACCTCGTCCACGGTGGCGGCCCCTGCCCCGGCCAGCGCGGCGCGAATCGCGGCGCCGCCCAGTTCGGCGGCACTGACACCGTCATACATGCCCTGAAACCCGCCCATCGGTGTGCGCGCGGCACCGGCGATGACAACTTCTTTCATCCTGTCCTCCTGAGGAAAGCCCTGCGCCTGAATACCGAATGGTAAGAATTGCCGTCTACCCTCGTGCGGCGAAAAGTAGCCACCCGAGGAGTGGGAGTATGAGTCTGACCAGCACCGTCGACGGTGACACACGGGTGATCACCGTGAATGTGGAGCGAATAGATGCCGCCATGGCAATCCAGTTCAAAGAGGACATGCGCAGCGAAACCGAAGAGGGGCCCGATCGCGTGGTTCTCGACCTCTCGCAGGTCACGTTCATCGATTCGAGCGGGCTGGGCGCCATCGTCGCCTCGATGAAACAACTGGGCGGCAACCGGCGGCTGGACCTCGCCGGGTTGACCCCGGTCGTGGACAAGGTGTTTCGCCTGACCCGCATGGATACCGTGTTCAATCTGTTCACAACGCTTGATGACGCTTTGGCGGCAAGCCCAAAGTAACCTGCCCGGGGAGGTTGGCACCGTGCAGTTCAACGCGAATCGGCAAGGCTTTGCTCTGAATTTCCGGGCCACCGAGATGGAGGCCAGGGAGGGCATTCGCGCGGTTGCGACCCAGCTGCGCCAGCGCGGCTTGTCCGAAGACCGGGCCGGCGACGTCGAAATCGCTTTGGCCGAAGCGATCAACAATGTCGTCGAACATGCCTATGCCGATATCGAGCCCGGTCAGGTCCGTATCCGGTGCCAGATGCGCGACGACAAGCTGCTGATCCGGATCTCCGACCAGGGGCGCCCGCTGCCCGACGGCCAATTACCCAAGGGCGAACCGGCCAATGTCGAGACCGATCCGGCCGACCTGCCCGAAGGGGGCTTTGGCTGGTTCCTGATCCGGCAACTGGTCAGCGAAATCCGCTATGAACGGCGCCAGAACAGCAATCTGCTGTCGCTGCGGTTCGACCTGCCAAAGGTATCGTGACCAAAAGCGAGCGCGCCACAATCTTGCCCCAATCACTCCGAACTCATGCCGCAATGACCGGTCAGAAAAGAACCTGTAGCTGCATATGGCTTCCCTCGGCGTTGCGCGTTACAGCCCCCACCCAGTGCGCGGCGCCGAGGACTACTCTCCCCACATTCCCTCCTGAAAACCACCCGTTGTGCCGCGCAACTTTTGGCAAGGAGTTTCTGTCCAACAACAGAAATTCCAAGGTTACCTGATGCTAGGACCAAGTCAGTGCCTTTCCAATAGCGGCGCCAAGGTCTTCTGGGTTTTCCAAACCCATTGAATGACCGGCCCTGGGCACCACATCAGTTCAGATACCGTTTTCGGGCAACACATCGGCATCAGGGTTGGGGAGAGACCGTTCTCCGAAGATGTAACTCTTCGATGCCCCGTGCTTGTAAAGGAGATCACGCCAGTTGGATGCCGACCCTTCAACAAAGGATTTTGCGCCCCGATAAACGGATCCGGGATCGCTAAGGCGCAGAGTCGCAGCCCATTGTGGATCACCGGACGCGCTCGAACTCTTCACCGTTTGCATGTGTTTTTCGTGGACGTAGCTCTCTTCATCTCGACTGGCGATATCAAGACTGAATTGACCGCCCCTTATCAAGATTGGCTTCGGATAAAACCAAGCGCCTAACGCGATCTTTGAGCAAAGTGGCCGCTTCAACGGCAACCGTACCGCCCAGACTATGCCCGTAGAGATCGACGACATCAAAGCCAAGGTGCTCTACCGGTTCAAAAATGACCTGGGCATGGTCTTCACGGGTGGCCTCAATCGCTGTTTACCGATCAAACTACACGCACTTGAGGAAGCAGCGACCAACCGCAGCGCAAAATCGCTGCTACTGCCAAAACTCATACGTCTGTATCACCGGTGGAATCGACCCATTTGCGCCATCGCCGGATTGATTTCCCGCGCCCGCCCCCTAGTGTCGCCATACCACTAGGGAGACATCGATATGCGCGATTTTCACCTGCCCGGACGTTCGCCGACCTATGCCACCGAGGGGATGTGCGCCACCTCGCACCCGCTTGCGGCGCAGGTTGCGCTCGATCTGCTCAAACGCGGCGGCAACGCGATGGATGCCGCATTGGCCGCCGGTCTGGTGCTGGGCATCTGCGAGCCTCAGATGACCGGGATCGGCGGGGATTGTTTCGTGCTTTATTCCCGGGCGGGCGAGGATCAGATCCGCGCCCTGAACGGCTCGGGCCGCGCCGCCGCCGGCGCCTCTGCGGCTGCCCTGCGCGAACAGGGGCTGGATCGCGTTCCGCTTGGCAGCCCCCATGCGGTGACCATCCCTGGCGCCATCGACGCCTTTTGCCACCTGGCCGAAACCGAGGGGCGGCTGGGCCTCGACACTCTGCTGCAACCCGCGATCCATTATGCCGAGCGCGGCGTTCCGGTGGCCCCGCGCGTGGCCTTTGACTGGGCGCGAGAGGCGGGCACATTGCAGGGCGCGGCCCGCCACCACTATCTGCTGGACGGGCGCGCACCGGTCACTGGTCAGGTCTTTGCCGCGCCCGGACAGGCCGAGGTGCTGCGCCGCATTGCGCGCCTCGGGCGCGACGGGTTCTATACCGGCGAGGTGGCCGAGGACATGCTGGCGGCACTGAACGCCCTGGGTGGCCCGCACCGGGCCGAGGATTTCGGCGCCACCGCCTGCACCCCGACCGAGCCGATCTCGGGCACCTACAAATCGACGGAACTGGTGGAACATCCGCCCAACGGACAGGGCGCGACCGCGATCCTGCTGCTCAACATCCTGTCGCAGTTCGACATCGCGGCGATGGACCCGCTGGGCGCCGCGCGCATCCATATCGAGGCCGAGGCGGCCAAGCTGGCCTATGACGCGCGCAACCGGTTCCTCGCCGATCCCGACCATACCGACCGGCTGGATCACATGCTGGCCCCGGAAACGGCAGCGCGTCTGGCGGCACTGATCGACCCGAAACGCGCCATGGCCGCTGCAGCACCCCTGACCGAGGCGGTGCACAAGGACACGATCTATATCACCGTCGTTGACCGTGACCGCATGGCGGTGTCGCTGATCTATTCGATCTTCCATGGCTTCGGGTCGGGCATCGCCTCGGAGAAATTCGGCATCCTGCTGCAGAACCGCGGCGCTGGCTTTACCCTGCAAGCGGGCCACCCGAACGAGATGGCGGGCGGCAAGCGGCCGATGCACACCATCATCCCGGGCATGCTGCGCGAGGGGCCCGGCACCTTGACGCCCTTTGGCGTGATGGGCGGTGCCTATCAGCCGGTGGGCCATGCGCGCTTTGCCTCGAACCTGGTCGATTTCGGGATGGATCCGCAGACGGCCATCGACGCCCCGCGCGCCTTTGCCGATGCGGGCGTGCTGAAACTGGAACGCGGATACCCGGACGCGGTGCGCCAGACACTTGCCGACATGGGCCACAAGGTGGTCACGCCCGAGGTCCCGCTGGGCGGCGCACAGGCGATCCGCATCCGCGCCGATGGCGTGCTGGAAGCCGCCAGCGACGCACGCAAGGACGGTTGCGCGCTGGGGTATTGAGCCCCGCGCGCGCCGCGCCGCCTAGTTTAACTGGAAGTGCAAGGGATAGGTTCCATCCTGGAACGGCCCGAACATGTCGGGAATATCCGGATGATCCACCGGCTCGCCGGAATAGTCGGCGATCAGGTTCTGCTCGGACACATAGGCCACATAGTAGCTCTGGTCGTTCTCGGCGAGCAGGTGGTAGAACGGTTGCTCTTTGAGCGGCCGGCTATCCTCGGGGATAGCCTGGTACCACTCTTCGGTGTTGGCAAATTGTGGATCCACATCGAACACAACACCCCGGAACGGGTGTTTGCGATGACGGACCACTTGCCCCAAATGATATTTGGCGTGTGATTTCATCATTGTCATTTCAGCCCCTGGTGCAATTAGTACCGTCAACCGCCGTCCGGTGTCCAACAATTGATCGAAAATTAAGGGAAACAGTCTGTGAACCTTGCCGTAACAGTGCTTGAAATCGTCGCACCCGTCTTTCTGTTGGCCGCCGTCGGGTTCGGCTGGGTGCGGATGGGATTCGAGTACAGGCTGCAATTCGTTACCCGGCTGGGAACCATGCTGGCCGTGCCCTGCCTGATCTTCGTCGCGCTGATGAAGACCGAGATTCCGGGCGGTGATCTCAGCCGCTTCACCCTGGCCTCGGCGCTGGCGATTCTGGCGCTGACCGTGGTGTTTGGCCTGATCGTGCGGTTCAGCGGGCTGGACCGGCGCACCTATCTGCCGCCGCTTCTGTTCGGCAATACCGGCAATCTGGGACTGCCGCTGTGCATGTTCGCCTTCGGGATCGAAGGGTTGAGCTATGCGGTGGTGTTCTTTTCGCTCAGCGCCCTGTGGTCGTTCTCCTATGGAATCCACGTGGTCGCGGGACAGGGATCGCTGTCCAAGGTTGTGCGAGAGCCGATGGTCTGGGCGACGCTGCTGGGGGCGCTGTTTCTGAGCCAGGATTGGCAGACCCCGCGCTTTCTGACCAATGCGCTCGAACTGATCGGCCAGATGGCGGTGCCGCTGATGCTGATCACCCTGGGCGTTGCAATGGCCCGCCTGTCGATCCGCCGGATCGGCCAGGCACTTGGGCTGTCGCTGTTGAAACTGGCAATCTGTTTCCCGGTGGGCTGGCTGGTGGCGCAAGGGTTCGGGCTGAGCGGCCCGGCGCTTGGGGTGCTGGTGGTGCAGATGTCGGTCCCCGCGGCGGTCTCGGCCTATCTGCTGGCCGAGCGGTTCGGCGCCGATGCGGATGCCGTGGCCGGCATGGTCATGGTCTCGACGCTGCTGGCGGTCGGCGCTTTGCCTCTGGTTCTGGCGGCCGTGCTCTAGCGAATGTGATTCCATCGCCCCCCTGAATGCGTTAGAATGCCAGAAAAAAGGCAAGAGGCAGATGAGCAGATCTCTTTGCGCGCTGGTTGCGGTGCTGTTGCTGGTATCGTGCAGCGGTGGGTCGAAAAACCCGCCGCGCAATCTGGATGATGCATGCAGCATCGCAGGCGAGCGCCCCGAATACATCAAGGCGTTCAAGCAGACAGAACGCAAATGGGGCGTGCCGGTGCATGTCCAGATGTCGACCATCTATTACGAAAGCCGGTATCGCGCCGATGCGCGCACGCCGCATCAATTCGTGCTGGGCGTCATTCCGGTTGGCCGGCAAAGCAGCGCCTATGGCTACAGCCAGGCACTGGACGGAACCTGGGACCAGTATCGCAAAGAAACCGGGCGGCGCGGCGCCAAGCGTGACCGGATCAAGGACGCGTCGGATTTCATCGGCTGGTATATGAACAAGACCCGCGAGCGTAACGGCATCGCTCTGGGGGATGCGCGCAACCAGTATCTGGCCTATCACGAGGGGCATACGGGCTATGCCCGGGGCAGCCACAACGGCAAGTCCTGGCTGCTGCGTACTGCCGACGATGTGGCCGCACGCGCGAACATGTACCAGCGGCAGCTGTCAAGCTGCCGCCGCTACCGGGGCTGACGGGTCCGTTTTTTGCAACCGCTCAGCGGTTGACCGAGACGCCCGGCTGACCGTCGATGAACAGATTCTGATTCAGGCTGTTGCCCTTGGTCAGCTGGCCCAGAATCACCGTGGTGCGCGACCCGGCGCCATCATGGATCACCCATTTGCGCAGCTCTACCGGGTCGCCGGTAAAGCTGAGTTCGATACGCCCGTAATCGGGGTTCTCGGGGTCCTGTGCGGTGACCACGGTGGCGGTGCCGTCAAAGGCGTGCCCAACCACCATATTGGCGCGGTCCAGATCCACGGTCCGCGCCAGCACGATCGACAGGGGCGTGCGGTTCAACGGGTATTGCTCGGGCGGCTGGTTCGACTTGGGGTCGTGGATGATCACGGTGCCGCCCTTGGCCAGAACCACCGAACGGTCGGGCGGGTCGTATTCGAACCGCATCCGGCCGGGCCGGTGCAGCCACAACTTGCCGGTGCTCAGCGAGCCGTCATCGTTGATCTGGGTGAACGTTGTCTGAACGGTTTTCAGGCCGTTCAGATAGGTCGATATCTCGGCCAGGGGCAGCTTGTCCGCCGCCCAGGCCGCCGGCGCGACCAGGGTCAGCGCAAGAGCGAGTGCAATCCGTTTCATGTCACCCCAGATAAGCATTCGCCCGGCGCCGGAAAAGATCACCCCTGCTCCGGCACCAGGATTTCGCGTTTGCCGACGTGATTTGCCGAAGAAACAACGCCTTCGTCCTCCATCTGCTCGACCAGCCGGGCGGCCTTGTTGTAGCCGATGGCAAGTTTCCGCTGAATGTAGGAGGTCGAACATTTGCGGTCCTTGATCACGATGGCCACGGCAGCGTCATAAAGCGCGTCCTCGCCATCGGTGTTGCCGCCGGTATTCAACCCCAGCACCGCGTCGATATTGTCGGCCTTGTCGTCATCGGGGCCTTCGACCACGCCGCCGATATAGTCGGGCGGACCGAACTGTTTCAGATGGTTGACGATCTCCTCGACCTCTTCGTCGCTGACAAAGGGGCCATGGCAGCGGGTGATCTTGGCCCCGCCCGCCATATACAGCATGTCGCCCTGCCCCAGCAGCTGTTCGGCACCCATCTCGCCAAGGATGGTGCGGCTGTCGATCTTTGACGTCACCTGGAAGCTGATCCGGGTGGGGAAGTTGGCCTTGATGGTGCCGGTGATCACATCGACCGAGGGGCGCTGGGTCGCCATGATCAGGTGAATACCCGATGCCCGCGCCATCTGGGCCAGACGCTGGATGCAGGCCTCGATCTCTTTGCCCGCCACCATCATCAGGTCGGCCATCTCGTCGACGATGACAACGATGAAGGGCAGCACCTCGGGCGCGAATTCTTCGGTCTCGAACACGGGTTCTCCGGTGTCGTCATCGAATCCGGTCTGCACCGTGCGGCTGAACATCTCGCCCTTGGCCAGCGCCTCGCGGACGCGGCCGTTGAAACCCTCGATATTGCGGACGCCCATCTTGGACATCTTGCGATAGCGGTCCTCCATCTCGCCCACCACCCATTTCAGGGCAACAACGGCCTTTTTCGGGTCGGTCACAACCGGAGAGAGGAGATGCGGAATACCGTCATAGACGGAAAGCTCCAGCATCTTGGGGTCGATCATGATCAGCCGGCATTCGGCCGGCGTCAGCTTGTAGAGCAGGCTGAGGATCATCGTGTTGATCGCCACCGATTTCCCCGAACCGGTGGTGCCCGCGATCAGCAGGTGGGGCATCTTGGCGAGGTTGGCCACGACCGAATCGCCACCGATATCCTTGCCCAGCGCCAGCGGCAGGCTCATGTTGCTGTCGCCGAAATCACGGCTGGCGAGGATTTCGCGCAGTACCACCTTTTCGCGATGCTCATTGGGCAGTTCGATACCGATGACCGAGCGGCCCGGCACGGTCGAGACACGTGCGGAAAGTGCCGACATCGAGCGTGCGATATCGTCGGCCAGACCGATGACGCGGCTGGCCTTGAGGCCCGGCGCCGGTTCCAGCTCGTACATGGTGACCACCGGGCCGGGGCGGACCGAGACGATTTCGCCCTTGACGCCGTAATCGTCCAGCACGTTTTCCAGCATGCGCGCGTTCTCCTCGAGCGCCTCGTCGCTGAGGTGATGGCGCTGGATGCTGGTGGGGTTGGAGAGCAGGTTCAGCGGCGGCAGTTCGAAGGCAACCGACGACTCCTCGAAGGCAAGCGTAGGCTGCGCCTCGGCCTGAGCGCGGCGCGAGGGCACCGGGTTGCGCCGCACCGGCTGCGCCACCACCGGCTTGCGCGGTTGGGCGGCCGGGATGTTGGGCATCGGTTGCGGTTGCGGTGTGGGGGCCGCCTGATACGGCTCGGCGTCGTCCGTGGGCAGGGGGTCGGGCTCGAACCGCTCCTCCAGTTCCCAATCCTGGTCGAATTCCTCTGTCGGCATCGCCCGGAAACCCGCGGCTTGAGACATGTCCGGGAAGGCAGAGGGCACGGTCGTGACCGGCGCATGCTGCTCCGGGGCCGCCTGGACCGGGGCCTGTACTTGAGTTGCCTGCGGGGCCCGCGCGGCGGTCACCGGCGGCTCGGCGGGCAGGTCGCCCCGGCGGCGGGTGTCCAGCAGCAGCGGATCGGGACCGCGCCCGCGACCCTTGGTCAGCGGGCGCTGCGGATCGGGCGGCGGCGCGACGACGCCCGCAGCCTCCTTGCGGCTGCGCACGACCGCGGCGATCTTTGAGGCGATACGCTCGGTTCCCGGCATGACGTCATAGCCCTGCACCGGCTCGGGTTCGATCAGCTCGGGCTGCGGCATCGGCTCGGACCGGCGGATCAGTGCCGGCATCCGGGCCAGCAGGCCCGGTTTGGGTTGCGGTGCGGGTTCGGGGAAATCGTCTTCTTCGACCAGAGCCTCGGCATAGGCCGCCTCTTCGGCCATCCTGGCCTCTTCGGCGGCGCGCCTCGACGCTTCGCGCCGCTCGGCACGCAGCGCCTGCCGCGCCCGCGCAGCAGCGACCCCGGCCGATGCGCCCCGGCCCAGCAGGGTCATCACCCCGCCATAGACCAGGATCGCGCCCACCATCGCATGGCGCAGACCACGCCGGATCTCGGGCCAGGTGAAGCCCAGCACAAAAGCCGCCATCGTCAGCATGACCACGGCCATGGCCAGCGACGTCAGCTTGACCATCAGATGCGAGCCGAGCGGAACCAGCGTCAGCAGCGCCCCCATCACGGTGTCGCCAAACAGACCGCCCAGGCCGAAACTGTGGGTCGCGCGCCAGGTCTCGCCGGGGACCAGGGTCGCAGCATAGACCGACACCACCGCGATCCAGATCGGCATGAAGACCAGCCGGCCAATGGCCCGGTCCTCGCCCGAATGCAGGGCAAAGCGCAGGCCCCAGGCGATCAGCACCAACGGGATGCCCCAGGCACCGCCCCCGACGATCATGAACAGTGGCGCCGCGATCGACGCACCGATCCGTCCGGTCCAGTTCTGCACCGGCGCATCGGTCGACACCATCCAGTTGGGATCGTCGGGCGTATAGGTGCCCACCATCGCCGCCGCGAGCAGGCCCAGCACGATCAGCGCCAGTCCCAGCAATTCCTTCCCGCGCCGCTCGATCGCGGCCTGCATGTTGCTGTCCAGAAGTGGATCGCGACTGCGTGCGTGATATGATGCCATGCTACCCTCGAACCTCAGCGATAGATGCAGTCGCGTAGGGCGATGAGCCCGCGCTGCAAGTCTTGTTTTGGGGCCACCATCGCGACCCTGATATATGTCTCTCCGGGATTCTGCCCCGGTTTACCCTGTGCCAGATAGGCGCCGGGCAGCACCCGGACACCGGTTTCGCGCCATGCCTTGAGCGATGCCGCCTCACCGTCATCGACCGGCAGCCACAGGAAGAACCCAGCCTCGGGCGGCTGATAGCCCTGCACCCCGGCAAAGACCTGATCGGCCAGCGCGTATTTCTCCTGATAGAGCGCACGGTTCTCCGCCACATGCGCCTCATCCGCCCAGACCCGGGCGGCGGCGGCCTGCAACGGACCGGGCAGCGGCGCGCCGGAATAGTTGCGCAACTGCTTGACATGTTTCAGCGTTTCCGGGCCGCCCGCGATCAGGCCCGAGCGCAAACCCGCCAGGTTCGAGCGTTTCGACAGAGAGTTGAACAGCACCACCCGTTCGGGATCGGCGCCCATCTCCTGCGCGACGCTCAGCGCCCCTGCCGGGGCTTCCTCGCGATAGATCTCGGAGTAGCACTCGTCAGCGAAAATGCGGAAATCGTATTGTTCGGCCAGTCCGATCAACTCGGCCCAATATTCGCGGCTAGCCACTGCGCCCTGCGGGTTGGCGGGCGAGCAGATATAGGCCACGGCGGTGCGGTTCAGCACCTCGACCGGCAGGCTGGCGTAATCTGGCAGATGGCCGGTGGCGGCGGTTGCGGGCACAAAATGCGGCTCGGCCCCGACTGAAATCGCAGCCACCATATAGACCTGATAGAACGGGTTCGGACACAGCACGATGGGCCGCTGACCGTTCTTCTGTTCTGGGCAGAGCGCCATCGCCGCGTTGTATAGCCCCTCGCGCGTGCCGTTCAGCGCCATCACGTTTTTCTCAGGGTCGAGCGTCACGCCATAGCGGCGCGCGATCCAGTCCGTGATCGCGCCGCGCAGCTCGGGCGAGCCTTCGTTCGGCGGGTAGCTTTGGAACAAATGGGCGTTTTCGACGATGACATCCGTGACCCAGGCCGGAAACGCGTGCTTGGGCTCGCCAATGGTCATATGCACAACCTCGCCGCCCGCCGGATGGTGGTCGAGCAGCGCACGCAGGCGCGGGAATGCATAGGCCGGTAGGTTCGAGAACCGC
Organism: Ruegeria pomeroyi DSS-3; assembly: GCF_000011965.2. Taxonomy (NCBI): domain Bacteria; kingdom Pseudomonadati; phylum Pseudomonadota; class Alphaproteobacteria; order Rhodobacterales; family Roseobacteraceae; genus Ruegeria; species Ruegeria pomeroyi. The sequence goes on from NC_003911.12 coordinate 3,621,252, forward strand.
TCGGGGAAATTCATCTGGTCTGCCTCGTGTCGGGATCATGAGCGCCCCGTTTGCAAACCAAAGTACAGACGATCCCCGCTTGCGTCCAGACAAAGCGTTGCCCGCGCAGGGAATTGTGGTATTCAGGTCAGCGCATGCTCTGCCGCCGCGCCTACGCGCAACAGCGCCTCTTCGCCATCCGGGCGGCCCAGCAGCGTCAGACCGCAGGCCGGCGTCCCGGTGGGCAGGCTCAACCCGCTGAGGCCCATCAGATTGCCGATGCGGGTATTGCGCAGCGCCAGCAGGTTCTCGGACACGTAATAGTCATGGTCGCTGAGCAGTCGGTCACGGTCGGGCGGCAGGATTGGCGCGGTGGGCATCAGCACGGCATCGAACCCGGCAACCGCACCATCCCAGGCCGCGCGGCAGGTCTCCAGCCGCGCCCAGGCCGCCACATAGTCGGGGCCCGAGAAGCCCGCGCCCGCGCGGAACCGTTCCAGGATCTGGTCATACATGGCATCCGGATTGGCCTCGATCACATCGCGCCACAGGCCATAGGCCTCGGCGGTATAGAGAACGCCGGACAGGGCCATGGCATCGACCAGTTCGGGAACCTCCAAAGGCACGATCTCGGCCCCGGCGGCGGAAAGGCGCGACAGCGCATCGTCAAAGGCAGACCCGGGCTCCTCGCGCAGATCATCCAACGCCACCGTCTGCAAAACGGCAAGGCGGCACCCTTTGAGCGAGGCGCCGCGCAGATCGGCGGCGCGCCCCCCTTCCAGCAGGGCCAGCGCCTCGGCCGCATCCTCGACCGAGCGGGCCAGTGGGCCGACCGTGTCGAACTTCAGGCAGAGCGGCACCACCCCTTCGAGGCTGAGCCGCCCCGACGTGGTCTTGAGCCCGACCAGATCGTGCCAGGCCGAGGGAATGCGGACCGAACCGCCGGTATCCGAGCCGATGCCACAAGCGGCAAGACCGAACGAGACCGAGGCCGCCGCCCCCGAGGACGACCCGCCTGGCACCCAGGCCGGATCATGCGGGTTCGGCGGCGTCGCCGTGATCGGGTTGAGGCCAAGGCCGGAAAAGGCCAGCTCGCTCATATGGGTCTTGCCCAGGCAGACGGCGCCGGCGGCGGTGGCGTTGCGCAGCACCAGGGCATCCGCCTCGGGCACGCGTCCCGCGAGCAGGGCAGAGCCGGATTCAGTGGCCACACCCGCGCTGTCGAACAGATCCTTCCAGCTGATCGGCACCCCGTCAAACAGCGACCGGCGCAGACCCAGCCTGGCGCGCTCGGCGGCGGCGTGCGCCTCGGCCCGGGCGCGGCGGGCGGTGACGCGGGCATAGATGCGCTCGCTGTCGGGGTGGGCCTCGATCGCGTCCAGATAGCAATCGGTCAACGCGACCGGGTCGATCCGGCCCGCCGCGATACCGCGCCCCAGATCGCTTGCCGTCATGGTCAGCCAATCGCTCATCTTATCCTCCCGCTTGCCGTTGCCGCGACGGTAGCGACAGGACTGCGCATGGACAATCCCGAACCGGCGCGCATAGTGCGACTCATGGAACACAGAGCCGATATCGCAATCGTGGGCGGCGGGCTGAACGGCCCCGCACTGGCGCTGGCGCTGGCCCAAAGCGGGCAAAGCGTCGTCCTGGTGGATGCCCTGCCCGACCCGCTGCGCACCGACGCCGAATTCGATGGCCGCGCCTATGCGCTGGCGCTGGCCTCGCAACGGCTGCTGGCCGCTGTGGGCGTCTGGGATCATGTGGCCGAGGCCGCCCAACCGATGCTCGAGATCAAGGTCAGCGACGGACATGCCGGCGCCGGCCCCTCCCCCTTCTTTCTGCATTTCGACCATGCCGAGATCGAAGAAGGGCCGATGGGCTACATGGTCGAGGACCGCTATCTGCGGCGCGCGCTGCTGGCTGCGATGGAAGACGCGCCCCGCATCACCCGCCTGAACGGCGCCGCCGTTACCGCGCAACAGACGGATGGTACCGGCGTGGTGTTGACGCTGGCCGACGGATCGCACCTGCGCGCCGGGTTGGTGGTGGGTTGCGACGGACGCAAGAGCGGCACCGCCACGCGGGCGGGCATCAAGCGGACCGGCTGGGATTATGGCCAGACCGCGCTGGTCTGCGCCATCGCGCATGAGCGGCCCCATCATGGCATCGCGCATCAGTTCTTCATGCCGCCGGGGCCATTGGCGATCCTGCCGCTGCCCGGCAATCGCAGCTCGATCGTCTGGAGCGAGCGAACCGAGGCCGCCGCCCGCATCAACGCGCTGCCCGAGGCGGAATATCTGGAAATCCTGCGGCCCCGGTTTGGCGATTTCCTGGGCGAGATCCGGCTGGAGGGTGCCCGGTTCACCTATCCGCTGAACCTGACCGTGGCCAATGCCTTTGTTGCTGAACGGCTAGCGCTGGTGGGAGATGCGGCGCACGGGATGCATCCGATTGCCGGTCAGGGGCTGAACGCGGGCCTGCGCGACGTGGGCGCGCTGGCCGAGGTTCTGATTTTGGCCGCGCGGCGGGGCGAAGATATCGGCGCAGCCCCTGTGCTGGAGCGCTATCAGCAGTGGCGCCGGTTCGACACGGCAACGCTGGCACTGGCGACCGATGCCTTCAATCGGCTGTTTTCCAACGACAACCCGCTCTTGCGGCTGGGTCGCGATGTCGGCATGGGCGTGATCGGCGCTTTCCCCGGCCTGCGGCGCGGTTTCGTGCGCGAGGCGACCGGGCTGACCGGTGATCTGCCGAAACTGATGCAGGGCCGCGCGATCTGAGTGCGGCTCCTCCGCCCTTGCGGGCGTCCTCGCCTCAGGCGCGTCCTTCGCGTTGTGCCCGGTACCGGCGCGCCCAGTCCCGGCTTTCTTCGCCGGAGAGCTTGGCAACCGCCGGGGTCAGACCCTGCGCCCGCTCCGGGTCCTGACCCAGATGCGCAAGAATGGCCGAGACCACCTCTATCGGCGTGTTCGCGAGGTCTTCGTAGTCGATGCCCAGCGGAGTGATGCCCTGGGCGAGGAACCAGTCGGTCCAGCCCGCTTCATAAGTCTCAAGTGCGCGCACATGGCTGTCGATCGCGTCGAAATCGTAGACCGGGTCGCGATGGGGGGCGAGCCGTTCGATCTCGCGCCCATCGGGCGCAATATGCCAGAGCCCCGATTGCTCGGCCCGCACCCGCGACACTGCTTGCGCCACCTTGTCCCGGCGGCGCAGATGCAGATAGCGGGTTGGTCCGAATGCCGCCTCGATCAGGGCGGTATCGCCGGGCAGTCCGGGATAGAGATGGTCCAGCATGCCCAGCATATCGCCCAGATTCTCGCGCATCAGGCGCAGCCCGAATACCGGCGTCTCGCCTCGCCCCTCGCGCAGTGCCGCCTCCAGATAGGCGCGGTCAAACCCAACCACGCCCGGGCGCAGCGTCTCGGGCAGGCCCCAATACCGGGCCCACCAATCGATGGATTGGGTGCGAAAGAAGGAATCGGGGTCACCGGCCGCGCCGGTAGCCGCCAGATAGCCGCACAGCAGGGTACTGCCGCTGCGCGGCGTTCCGCAGATGATATAGGCCGCAGGCCGGTCAGTCATCCAGCGGGCGTGCCTCGTCCACCAGCATCACCGGGATCCCGTTGCGGATCGGAAAGGCCAGCTTGGCGCCCTTCGACACCAGTTCCTGCGCCCCGGCATCGTATTCCAGCGTGGCATGGGTCACCGGGCAGACCAGCGCTTCGAGCATGCGGCGATCAAAGGCGGCGGGGGTTTCACTCATTGCAGGGGGTCCTTGCCGCTGTTGCCGCAGAGGGCGAATTCGATCAGGGTGACCAGCGTCTCGCGCCGGGTCTTGAGACAGGGCGCTTCGAGCAGGGCCTGTTTGTCCTCGGGCGTGAAATCCAGCAGCATCGACAGCGAATTGACCAGCAGCTCGTCATCGGCCTGGGTCAGGCTGTCCCAGTCGGTGCACATGTCGCGCGCCTCGAAGAACCGTTGCAGCAGGCGCAGGAAGGCATCGCGGTCGAACCGGGGATCGGGCGCGCAGGCGGCGGCCAGATCGTGATCGAAGCTTTTCCAGCACACCGTACAGCGGCGATAGGGCGCGAACCCGTCGACCTCGGACTTGATCCGAAAGCGTGAGACGCCGGTCAGGGTGATCATGTAGCGCCCATCCTCGGTCTCCGAGAACTGGGTGACCCGCCCGGCGCATCCGATTTGGTGCAGCTTGCTGCCATCCTGCCGGCAGGGATTGGGCTGGACCATGCCGATCAGCCGCTGCGGCGTGCGCAGCGCGTCATCCAGCATCTGCAGATAGCGCGGTTCGAAAACATGCAGCGGCAGCCGCGACCGGGGCAGCAGCAGCGCTCCGGGCAGCGGAAAAACCGCCAACGTATCGGGAAGGTCAGCGGATTGCATCATGCCTTCAACTGTAGCTCTATCGCGCGATTAGGCAAATATCATCGAGCTGAGCTTGCGCCGGCCATTGAGCACGATCGGATCGTTGGGCTTGAGCGCATCGAAGATGGTGAACAGCTGTGCCTTGGCCGCGCCCTCGTTCCACTCGCGGTCACGGCGGAACAGGTCGAGCAATTCGGCAACCGCCTGTTCTGTCTGACCGGCGGCATGCAGCGCCTGGGCCAGATCGAATCGGGCCTGATGGTTGTCCGGATCAGCCTCGACAGCGGCGGCCAGTTCGGCGACCGGTCCGGCATTCGACGCCTGACGGGCCAGTTCCAGCTGGGCATGCGCGGCCTCCAGCTCGGGCTTGGTCGAGATCTCGGCGGGCGCGCCGTTCAGGATCGCCTCGGCCTGATCCAGATCGCCCAGCGCAATATGGGCGCGCACCAGCCCGCCATAGGCGGCGGCATGGTTCGGGTCCTCGCCCAGGATCGCGGCAAAGGTCTCGGCCGCATCCGCAGCCGCGCCCTGCTCCAGCATCTCCTCGGCAGCGACGACCGCCTCTTCCAGCTGGGCGCCGGGCGCCTCGCCACCTGCGGCGGCGATCACCCGGTCGACAAAGGCCGAAATCTCGGAGGCGGGCAGCGCGCCCTGGAACCCGTCGACCGGCTGGCCCTGATAAAACGCATAGACGGTCGGGATCGACTGGATCCGCATCTGGCCCGCGATCATCTGGTTTTCGTCGACATTGACCTTGACCATCTTCACCGCACCCTTGGCGGCAGTCACGGCAGCCTCAAGCGCGGGGCCCAGCGTCTTGCACGGGCCACACCAGGGCGCCCAGAAATCGACGATCACCGGAACCGTCTGACTGGCCTCGACCACGTCGGCCATGAAGGTGGCTTCGTTCGTGTCCTTGATCAGATCGGCGGCGGGGGCGGCTTTTTGTCCAAGTTCAAGCATATCGGGCGTCCTTACGGAATGAGTTGGGACATATATGGACTGCGCGCGCGGTGGTGCCAACCCGTTCCGCCGGAAATATGGGTCACTGGCGGCGGTCTGGCCGGTCCGGGACATTGACGATCAGCGCCGCGAATTCCGGCACTTTCGAGAGCGCGGACAGGAACCATTCGGCAAAGGGGGCACCATAGGTCAGCGCGGCGTTCTGGAGGGTCGGAAGGTTGGCCAAAACGAAGTCGACGACGGGCTGACCCAGAAGGTCACCGAGTACCTTCCCTGTCACAGCATCCACCACCATTGTCATGGAGCTAGAGATCACCGCGATCCGCCACAAGACGTTCCGGTTCACCGCCTTCTGCGCCTCGCGCGCCTGGGCCGAGGGGTTTTCGACAATCGCGCTTTCAAGCGCGCGCAGGCGGTCGCCCATCGCCTGCTGGCCCGCGATGATCTGGTGGCTGAGCGCATCCTGCGCGGCGGTATCCTGTTCGGGGTCGGGATTGTCGCGGGCCTTGCGGGCGCGTTCCATCAAGAGGGTCACGGTGGGGTGATCCACCGTCAGCCCGCCGCCCGCGTCGCAGACGCTCGACAGCAGGGCGGCAAGCGGGCCGGGAAAGGGCATGCCCTCTTCGGCCCCTGCCCTTTCGGCGGCGCGCAGCTCGTTCAGCGCCAGATGGATCATCGCCATGTCCAGCGCCTCGAACTCGTCTTGCAGCATCGGGACCAGATGCCGCGCCAGATCGGCGAGACGGGGAAACTGATTGCCCGCCATTTGCGCCAAACGCTCCAGAAGCGCCGGGAGCGACCGGTGCATCGCGCGTTTCAGCGCGTCTTCCTGCTCTTCGGCGGTCGGGCAACTGGCGGTCACCTCCAGCCTGCCCTCCTGCTCGGCCACCGGGAACAGCGGATCGGGGGCCGGGGTTGGCCCGGTGTTCCTGGGTGGCTGCCAATCTTCCAGATAGTCGAACAGGATCCGGGCGCGGGTTTTGTTGTCTTCGATCTTGGCAATCCGCGCGATCTCAGGGTCCTGTTGCGCCGCAGTGCAATTGGTGAAGGTGAGGCCGATTGGTCCGGGGTCGGTAACAAGGCGCGTCAGCCGCCGCAACGGCCGCAGATCACGGGCTTGCGTGTTGTTCAGCGACAGCATGATCAGCCGGGTCAGGGCGGCAAGCGGCGCGATATCCGATGCTTGCATGTTCTCCAGCGACAGCGTGGTCAGCCGGGTCAGGGAGGCAAGCGGGGCGATATCCGAAACTTGCGTGTTGTTCAGCGACAGCGTGGTCAGCCGGGTCAGGGCGGCAAGCGCCGCGATATCCGATACTTGCGTCTTGTTCAGCGACAGCCCGGTCAGCCGGGTCAGGGCGGCAAGCGGCGCGATATCCGAAACTTGCGTGTTGTGCAGCCACAGCCCGGTCAGCCGGGTCAGGGCGGCAAGCGGTGCGATATCCGAAACTTGCGTATTGTTCAGCGACAGCATGGTCAGCCGGGTCAGGGCGGCAAGCGGCGCGATATCCGATACTTGCGTGTCGTTCAGCGACAGCGCGTTCAGCCGGGTCAGGGCGGCAAGCGGCGCGATATCCGATACTTGCGTGTTGTTCAGATCTAAATCGCGCAGTTCCGTCAACTCTGCAATCGACGGCGGCAGGTGGTCGAGGGCGTGGGTCTCTTCCTGGTCAAAACTGAGGGAGTCGTCCCCCTCCCTCTTCGCCTCTTCAATCCGCCGTTCCGCAGCGGCATAGGCTTTGTCGGCGTCACTCATTACTCTCACCTCTGGTTGAGGTGAGCGTAAGGTCGCCGGAACGGCGCGGCAATATCCGTCGGGGTGCTAAGGCAGTTTTCGAACGGAATGACCCGGAAATACCCTGCCATGCCTTCGGCATTCTCAGGACATTTCCGATATCTCAATTCAGATTGGTTAGAAAACGCCCTAGAGATCGAAACTGGCAAAGACCGGGGCGTGGTCGCTGGGCTGCTCCCATCCGCGCGCGTCGCGAAGGATGCGGCTGGAATGGCCCGCATTCGAGATGTCGGGCGTGGCCCAGACATGGTCCAGCCGGCGGCCCTTGTCGGCGGCGCTCCAGTCCTTGGCGCGGTAGGACCACCAGGAGTAGAGAAGCCCCTGAGGGATATCCTGGCGGGTGATGTCGACCCATTTGCCCGAATCCATCACCTGACCCAGGTGATCGACCTCGATCGGCGTATGCGACACGATCTTGAGCAGTTGCTTGTGGTTCCAGACGTCATCCTCGCGCGGGGCGATGTTGAGGTCACCGACCAGAATGGATTTCTCGGGGGCATTGGCATGGAACCAGTCGCGCATCTCGGTCAGGTAATCGAGCTTCTGGCCGAATTTCTCGTTCACCTCGCGGTCGGGCACGTCGCCGCCGGCGGGAACATAGAAATTGTGGATGGTGACCCCGTTTTCCAGCCGCGCCGCGACATGGCGGGCGTGGCCCAGCGTCGCGAAGTCCTCGCGCCCAACTTCCTCGATGGGCAGGCGCGACAGGATGGCGACGCCGTTATAGCCCTTTTGCCCATGCGCCACGACGTGCCGGTATCCCAGGTCGGCAAAACCCTCGACCGGCATCTTGTCGACGGGCGACTTGATCTCTTGCAGGCAGAGGATGTCCGGCCCTTCTTCGGCCAGAAGCTTGCACACGATGGGTTCGCGCAGGCGGACCGAGTTGATGTTCCAGGTGGCAAGGGTAAAGGGCATGGCGCGTCTCGCTTTCATCCAGTCTGGCGAAACCTATCGCCTAACCCGGCGATGTCCATGGCCTGCACAAAAAAAGGCCGGGCACGAAGCCCGGCCAGTCCAACAGGGAGGTGCATGTCATGACCCGGACATGCGCGGGTTGGGGTCAGGTTAAAGGTACCACAGAAATTCCACTTTGACCTGAATCAATATCTCGAATTACGCCACAAGCCTGTATCCGCCGGATTCGGTGACCAGCAGGCGCGCGTTTGACGGATCGGGCTCGATCTTCTGGCGCAGGCGATAGATGTGGGTTTCCAGGGTGTGGGTGGTGACCCCGGCATTGTATCCCCAGACCTCGTGCAGGAGCACGTCGCGGGGCACCACGCCGTCGGTCGAGCGATAGAGATACTTGAGGATGTTGGTCTCTTTCTCGGTCAGGCGGATCTTGCGATCATCCTCGGTGATCAGCATCTTCATCGCTGGCTTGAACGTATAGGGCCCCAGCTGGAACACCGCGTCCTCGGACTGTTCGTGCTGGCGCAGCTGCGAGCGGATGCGCGCCAGCAACACCGGAAACTTGAACGGTTTGCTGACATAGTCGTTGGCACCGGCATCCAGGCCCAGGATGGTGTCGGCATCGCTGTCGTGGCCGGTCAGCATGATGATCGGGCTCTTGACGCCCTGCTTGCGCATCAGCCGGCAGAGTTCGCGCCCATCGGTATCGGGCAGGCCCACATCCAGGATCACCAGATCATAGATCGCCTCTTTGGTCCGTTCCGATGCCGCATGGCCGGTCTCGGCCTCGAAGACATCGAAATCCTCGGTCATGACCAGCTGTTCGCTCAGCGCTTCGCGCAGGTCGTCGTCGTCATCCACCAGCAGGATCTTCTTCAGCTGCGCCATAACGGCATCCTCCAGATTTCGTTTCCCAACAGGTGAGGGCGCAGCACGAGTTCGGCAAGTTTTACTGCATTTCTCTCACGCGGTCGTGTTTTACCTGCGAGATTTATTTCACATTTCCGTCGACAGAGACTAGGTAAAAGCCGTGAACGTTATAGGATAACACCCGATGAGTCTGATCCCGGATATCACCGAGCTTTTGGCCCGCGCCCGCGCCGACCTGCGCATGGGTGTCCCGGTCGTGTTGCGGGACGAGGGTGGCGATAGCGCGCTGGCGCTGGCGGCCGAGACGCTGACAGCGGCGCGGCTGGCGGATCTGCGGCAATTGGGCGATCCGGTCATTGCCATCACAGGGCGCCGGGCGGAAACGCTCAAGGCGCGCGCCTATGACGGCGATCTGGCGCGGGTGATCCTGCCCACCGGGGCCGATCTGCGCTGGGTTCAGGCGGTGGCCGATCCATCGGACGATCTGAACACACCGATGAAGGGGCCACTGGGCACCATGCGGCAGGGCAAGGCCGGGCTGCACCGTCTGGCGATCAGCCTGACCAAATCCGCCCGGCTGCTGCCGGCGGCGGTGCTGGTGGCACTGCCCGAGGGGCGCACATTCGCTGCCGATCACGGGCTGACCACGATCGACCACGCGCAGGCCGCGCCACACCTGTCCGAGCGCAGCCCGCTGCACGTGGTCTCGGCCGCGCGCCTGCCGATGGAGGTGTCGGAGGCCGGGCGCCTGCATGTGTTCCGCCCCGAGGACGGCGGCGAAGAGCATTACGCGGTCGAGATCGGCCGCCCCGACCGGGACAAACCGGTGCTTGCGCGGCTGCATTCGGCCTGTTTCACCGGCGACCTGATGGGCAGCCTGAAATGCGATTGCGGCCCGCAGTTGCGCGGCGCGCTGGCGCAGATGGGCGCCGAGGGTGCCGGGGTCCTGCTGTATCTCAACCAAGAGGGTCGCGGCATTGGGCTGGCCAACAAGATGCGCGCCTATTTCCTTCAGGATCAGGGGTTTGACACGGTCGAGGCCAACCACCGCCTGGGCTTCGAGGATGACGAGCGTGACTTTCGCCTGGGCTCGGACATCCTGAAATCGCTGGGGTTCAAATCGGTGCGGCTGTTGACCAACAACCCCGCCAAGATCGCCATGATGGAGCGCACCGGCATCGCGGTGACCGAACGGGTGCCGCTCAAGGTGGGGGAAACCGCACATAACCGGGGCTATCTGGCGACCAAGGCGGCCAAATCGGGCCATATGCTGTGAGCCCGTGGGATGTAGTTCTGACTCCGCGCGGGGTGCGGTTTTGGGGCCGCTACCTTCCCTGTTCGATCGGCAAGGGCGGCATCCGGACCGACAAGCGCGAGGGCGACGGAGCGACCCCCGTCGGCATCCATCGCATCGTCGGCATGCTGTATCGCGCCGACCGGATCGCACCGCCTGCCCCCTGGGCGCGGCCCATCGGTCCGGGTGATCTGTGGTCTGACGATATGGGCGATGCGGCCTATAACCATCTCGTAAGCGCGCCCTACGGGCACAGCCACGAACGGCTGCGCCGCAGTGATCCGCTGTATGATCTGGTGCTGGTGACCGACTGGAACTGGCCCGAAGCGGAACCTGGGCGCGGCTCGGCCATCTTTGTCCACCAATGGCGCCGGCCGGGCTATCCGACCGAAGGCTGCGTCGCCTTCAGCCGCCCGCATCTGCACTGGCTCACACGTCGGGTACGGCCCGGAACGCGGCTGATCATCCCGCCGCTTTGACCCGGTCGCCGAAAATGGCAGAGCCGACCCGGACATGGGTTGCCCCCAGCGCGATGGCGCTTTCGAAATCGCCGCTCATCCCCATGCTGAGGCCGCTCAACCCATTGCGCGCCGCGATCTTGGCTAGCAGCGCGAAATGCAGCGCAGGTTCCTCCTCGACCGGGGGGATGCACATCAACCCTTGCACCGGCAGGTCAAGCGCGCGGCACTCGGCGATGAAGCCGTCCGCCTCTGCCGGCATGATCCCGGCCTTCTGATCCTCTTCCCCGGTGTTGACCTGAATGAACAGGTCCGGACACCGGCCCAATTCCTGCGCCAGCCGGGCAAGCGTAGTGGCCAACTTGGGCCGGTCGACCGAGTGGATGGCATGCACCAGTTCCATCGCCTGACGCGCCTTGTTGGTCTGGAGCGGGCCGATCAGGTGCAACTCCACACCATCGTAACGTTCCATGAAGGCGGGCCATTTTCCCGCCGCCTCCTGCACGCGATTCTCACCAAAGATGCGATGCCCCTGTTCCAGCACCGCCTCGACGCGCTCGTTGGGTTGCACCTTGGACACCGCGATCAGCTTGACCGACCCATCCGGGCGGTTTGCGGCCTGTTCGGCCCTGGCGATGCGGTTCTTAATCTCTTGCAGCGACATGTCGTCCCCCCGATCTGGCTTGCCGCAGAAAAACACCATGTCGGCGCAAAAGAAAAGGGCAGGTCCGAAGACCTGCCCCCATTCGATACCGTCAAGCGGTGTACAGCTTAGAAGCTGAAGTACACACCGGCCTGGAAGGTGTCGTTGTCGTTCGACGCACGACGGTAGCCTGCTTCGAAGGAAGCGCCGCCGCCCAGGTCGTACGAGTAGTGGATACCATAGGAACCACCTTCGTTCATGTTCGAACCGGCGACTGCGTCACGGTTGTCACCACGACCGGCCAGAACGTCAGATGCGCTGACTGCTTCTTCGTCGGTGTAGAACAGCAGGATGTTCGACGATGCGCCGATATCCATGTTGCCGTAGATGCCGAACTTCGAGATGCCGTCGTTGTCAGCATATGCGACGCGTGCGCCGAACTGGCCACCGTCCCATGCGACCGACACCAGGGTCTTGTCTTCCCACATGGCGTCCGACGACTGGTGCGCAGCTGCGACAGTCCAGTCACCGAAGTTGTAGGACAGCATCACGCCGATACGGTCCGAAGCAACGGCGCCGTTACGGGTCGAGTACGACAGGTGGCCGGTGAAGCCGCCGGTCGAGTAGATGGCTTCGATACCGTTCACACCGGTACCTGCCGACGAGTATGCATCCCAGTTGAAGAACTCGTTGTTCACGTTACCAACGTGCGAGTAGAAGCTGGCGCCGTCGATACCGATACCTGCGGTACGGGTCTCGAGGTAGGTGCCGGGCATGTTTTCAACTGCACCGATGATGTTGCCGACGTTCACGCGGAAGCCCTGGTAGGACACACCAAAGCGAGCGCCGTTGAAGGTCGCGCCGCCGGGGGTGTTGTCACGGCTTTCAGCCTGTGCACGGAAGCGAGCGTCGAACGCAACACCGGCGTCGGTTTCTGCCGACATGTCGAACTGCAGACGCAGACGGCTGGTGATGGTGGTCTTCGAGACACCGTTCACGGCGCGGTCGTTGGCGTCGTTGTAGTCCAGACCGAAGCGGCCGTAACCGCTGATACGAACGTCTGCTGCTGCGACGCTTGCGGTAGCGATCAGCGCAGTCGTTGCGAAGAGAACTTTTTTCATCGTGTTTCCCTCGGTTTTCATTCATACGCCCAAACCAGTGAATCCGGCGTGGGTATGGACAGGGGTTTCGCTCTTTCGCCCCCCTGTTTGCAAGTCTTGGCGGCAAGCCCGACGCAAAGTCGTCACGGATGGTGCAGCTTTGCCACAGTCCGGTGACCCGGCAGCGGTTTTTCCCCCTCACGGCCCATCAGAAAACAGACAAATCCGCCTCGTACGCGCGCGTTCCCCCTATAGAGGCTTGCTCCCCTCACGTGGCTTGGGTAGGACATTTCCCAACAGAAAGCAGCGGGACCGTCCAATGACCTTGCAGAACGCGTTCAAAGCCACCCTCGTCCTTGCCCTGTGCCTGGGCGTGGCTGCCTGCGGCAACCGGCGCGCGGGCGTGCGCATCACGGACGCACCGCCGGCGGACGATTCCTATATCACCAACAACCGCGAAAGCGCGCCTACCAATTACGAGAAATCCTCGATCTGGGATGTGTTCGGCCCCTCCAAGGCCGAGCAGACTGTTCAGGTGAACCGTTATCTCTGGGCGGCCTCGCTGGATGTGCTCAGCTTTCTGCCGATCCAGTCGGTCGATCCATTCACCGGCGTGATCGTCACCGGATATGGCACCCCGCCGGGTGGCGGCCGCTCGTACCGGGCCACCGTGCATATCAAGGATCCCGCACTTGAGGCGCGGTCGTTGAAAGTGTCGCTGCAAACCAGCGGTGGCTCACCGGTCAGCGCCGCAACCGCCCGCGCGGTCGAAGACGCGATTCTGTCGCGGGCGCGCCAGCTACGCATTGGCGACGACAAACTCTAGAACCTCGCGCCAATTCGCTTTATCACCACGCCGGGTTCACGCCCGGCGTTTGCATTCATCAAGGACCAGAACCGCCATGTCGCGCTATTCCGCCACCGAAATCGAAGCCAAATGGCAAGAGGCCTGGGACAAGGCCGGTATCTTCAGGGCCGCGCGCACGGCGGACAAGCCGAAATACTACGTGCTCGAGATGTTCCCCTATCCGTCGGGGCGCATCCATATCGGCCATGTGCGCAACTACACGATGGGCGACGTGATCGCGCGCTACAAGCTGTCGAACGGGTTCAACGTGCTGCATCCGATGGGCTTCGATGCCTTTGGCATGCCCGCCGAAAACGCAGCCATGGCCAGCGGCGGCCACCCCAAGGACTGGACCTACAAGAACATCGAGACCATGGTCGCGCAGATGAAGCCGCTGGGCTTTGGCCTCGACTGGTCGCGCATGTTCGCCACCTGCGACCCGGAGTATTACGGTCAGCAGCAGGCGTTGTTCCTCGATTTCCTTGAAAAAGGGCTGGTTTATCGCAAGAACGCGGTAGTGAACTGGGACCCGGTCGACATGACCGTTCTGGCCAATGAGCAGGTCGAGGACGGGCGCGGCTGGCGCTCGGGCGCGCTGGTGGAACGGCGCGAACTGACGCAATGGTTCTTCAAGATCTCGGACATGTCGGGCGAGTTGCTGGACGCGCTCGACACGCTGGATGACTGGCCCGCCAAAGTGAAGTTGATGCAGGCCAACTGGATCGGCAAGTCGCGCGGTCTGCAATTTTCCTGGGCGCTGACCGAGCCTGCGCATGGTATCGAGGCGCTCGACGTCTATACCACGCGGCCCGACACGCTGATGGGGGCATCCTTCCTTGGTATTTCCCCCGACCACCCGCTGACCAAGGCGCTGGAGGCCGAGAACCCCGACCTCGCCGCCAAGGTGGCCGAGATGCGCAAGGGCGGCACCACCGAGGAAGCCATTGAAAAGGCCGAGAAGCTGGGCGCCGATACCGGGTTGCGCGTGCGCCATCCGCTGAACCCGGATTGGGAACTGCCGGTCTGGGTCGCCAACTTCATCCTGATGGATTACGGCACCGGCGCGATCTTTGCCTGCCCGGCACATGACCAGCGTGACCTCGATTTCTGCCGCAAATACGACCTGCCGGTGATCGACACCTTCGTGGCGCTCGACGATCCCAAGCCGATCGCGACCGAGGCCTTTGTGCCGCTGAAAACCGAAAAGGTGAAATGGATCGACCATTTCGCCGGGCTGGATGTGGCCACCGGGCAAGAGGCGATCGACACCACCATCGACTGGATGGAGGCCAAGGGCCTGGGCACCGGCGTCACCAAGTTCCGCCTGCGCGACTGGGGCCTGTCGCGCCAGCGTTATTGGGGCTGCCCGATTCCCGTTGTGCATTGCGATGCCTGCGGCGTGGTGCCGGAGAAAAAGGAAAACCTGCCCATCCGCCTGCCCGACGATGTCACCTTTGACGTGCCCGGCAACCCGCTGGACCGTCACCCGACCTGGCGCGACTGCGCCTGCCCGTCCTGTGGCAAACCCGCCCGGCGCGAGACCGATACGATGGACACGTTTGTTGACAGCTCGTGGTATTTCGCCCGCTTCACCGCGCCGCGTGCCGAAACACCCACCGATATGGCCGAGGCCGAATACTGGATGAATGTCGACCAGTATATCGGCGGCATCGAACACGCGATTCTGCACCTGCTCTATTCGCGCTTCTTCGCCCGCGCGATGCATATCTGCGGCCACCTGCCCGAGAAGTCGAAAGAGCCGTTCAACGCGCTCTTTACGCAAGGAATGGTGACGCACGCGATCTACAAGACCACCGGCGCCGATGACCGCCCGGTCTATCACTATCCCGAGGCGGTACGGCTTGAGGGCGGCAAGGGGTATCTCGAGGACGGCACCGAGGTCGAGATCATCCCTTCGGCCAAGATGTCGAAATCCAAGAACAACGTGGTCGACCCGGTCGCCATCATCGATCGTTTCGGCGCCGATACCGCACGCTGGTTCGTGCTGTCCGACAGCCCGCCGGAGCGGGATGTGGAATGGACAGATGCCGGTGCCGAGGCCGCACACAAGCACCTGAACCGGGTCTGGAACCTGTGCGACAGGATCGCCGCAATGGACTCCGCCGCGCCTGGCGAAGGGGATGACGACCTGCTGCGTGAAATGCACAAATGCATTCGCGATGTCACCAACGGGATCGAAAGCTTCGGCTTCAACGCCTCGATTGCCAAGCTCTATGCCTTCACCAACACGCTGGCGAAATCCAAAGCTGGCGCGGCGGCGCAAAAGCAGGCAATCATGACCCTGGCACAGCTGATGTCGCCGATGACCCCGCACCTGGCCGAGGACATCTGGGCCCATCAGGGCGGCGAGGGGCTGATTGCGGCGGCGCCCTGGCCGGTCGCGGACGAGGCGATGCTGGTCGATGCGCTGGTCACCCTGCCGGTGCAGATCAACGGCAAGCGCCGCGCGGAAATCAGCGTGCCCGCAGACATGGACAAGACGCAGGTTGAAAAACTGGCCCTCTCCACCGATGCTGTGCAAAAGGCGCTGGATGGCGCCGCCCCGAAAAAGGTGATCGTCGTGCCGGGTCGGATCGTCAATGTGGTCGTGTAACCGCAGAACCCTGCTGATGCTGCCGGTGGCGCTGGCCGCCTGCGGCCTGCAGCCGGTCTATGGCCCCGGCGGCGCCGGTGACGCGCTGCGCGGCCGGGTCGAGGTTTCGGCCCCCGATGATGCCGAAAGCTATTGGCTGGTGCAGAATCTGGAACAAAACCTTGGCCGGACCGCCGCTGCCGGTACCGACTATCTGCTGGACGTCAAGGTGCGCACTGCCTCGCAGGGTCAGGCGATCACCGCCTCGAACGACACCACGCGCTATTCCATCGTCGGCACCGCCACCTATACG
Organism: Ruegeria pomeroyi DSS-3; assembly: GCF_000011965.2. NCBI lineage: Bacteria > Pseudomonadati > Pseudomonadota > Alphaproteobacteria > Rhodobacterales > Roseobacteraceae > Ruegeria > Ruegeria pomeroyi. Next base: position 3,637,405 of record NC_003911.12, read on the forward strand.
CTGACCGGCAAGGAGAGCGGCGCGGTGATGGCCTCGGGCGAGGTGCGCAGTTTCACCGGATATTCCGCGACCGGCTCGACCGTGGACACGCTGGCCGCTGAACGCGATGCCCGTCATCGCCTGATGGTGATTCTCTCCGATCAGCTGGTCACCCAGCTTTACGCAACGCTGGACCCGCCGGCATGAAGCTGTCCCCGCGCGAGGCGGATGGCTATTTCGCCCGTCCCGACGCGGGCAAGACCGGTATCCTGATCCACGGGGCCGATGCCATGCGCATCGCGCTGAAACGCCAGCAGATCATCGCGGCACTTCTTGGCCCGGGTGGCGAGGAAGAGATGCGCCTGACCCGGATGCCCGGGGCCGAGTTGCGCAAGGACGCGGCCCAGCTTCTGGATGCGGTCAAGGCGGTGGGCTTCTTTCCCGGCCCGCGCGTGGTCTTTGTCGAGGATTGCCCCGAAACCTCGGCCCCTGCGGTGCTGACGGCGCTGGAGGACTGGCAGCCGGGCGATGCCCAGATCGTGGTGACCGCCGGCCAGTTGAAACCCAGTTCCAAGATCCGCAAGGCGTTCGAAACCCATCCCAACGCCTATGCCGCCGGTATTTATGACGACCCGCCCTCGCGGGCCGAGATCGAGCGGATGCTGTCCGCCGCCGGAATCCGCGACGTTCCGCCCGAGCCGATGACGGTCCTGTCCGATCTGGCGCGCGATCTGGGGCCGGGAGATTTCGCGCAGACGATGGAAAAGTTGGCGCTTTACAAGCTGGGGGATACCGCCCCGCTGGTGCTTGAGGATATCGCCGCCTGCGCCCCCCGCTCGACCGAGGCAGCGTTGGACGACGTGTTGAACGTTGTGGCCGAGGGCAAGGAGGGCGAGATCGGGCCGCTGATCCGCCGGCTTCAGGCCCAGGGCACCACACCGGTCAGCCTATGCATCGGGGCGACCCGGCATTTCCGTACGCTCTATACCTGTGCCTCGGCCCCCGGCGGGCCGTCACAGGGCATCGGCGCGCTGCGCCCACCTGTCTTTGGCCCCCGCCGCGACCGCATTCTGAACCAGGCGCAGCGTTGGGGTGCGAGGCGGCTCGAGGCGGCGCTGACGGTGCTGACCGATACCGACCTCGCCCTGCGCTCGGCGGGGCAATCGGCGCCGCAGATGGCATTGGTCGAGCGGGCGATGATCCGTCTGGCGTGGCTATCCCGGTCACGGTAACGTTACGGCCTCGCCTGCGGGGCTTGACCCAGCGCCCGCCGGCCCCATGCTGCAACCAGATCATCAAAATGGGAGACGATCATGTACAAGGTCTATGGGCGGGTCAAAAGCCGCGCCTCGCGCGTTTTGTGGCTGCTCGAAGAGTTGGGGCAACCCTACGAATTCGTCGATGTCGGCCCGCATGACCCGCAGGTCAAGGCCCTGAACGGCAGCGGCAAGATCCCGGTGCTGGTCGATGGTGACCACGTGATCACCGACAGCTCTGCCATCATGACCTATCTGGCCGACAAGCATGGCCAGCTGACCTATCCCGCCGGCACGCCGGAACGCGCCAAGCAGGACGCGCTGCTGCACACCATCCTGGACGAGATCGATGGGGTGCTGTGGGTGGCTGCGCGCCACGGCTTTGTCCTGCCCGAGGACAAGCGCGTCCCCGCCGTGATCGACTGTGCAAAATGGGAGTTCGAGCGCAATCTGGCGCGTCTTGAATCCCGCCTGGGCGCCCCCTTTGCGATGGGCGACAAGGTGACCATCGTCGACATCCTGCTGGTGCATTGCCTGAACTGGGCCTTTGGTGCCGGGTTCCCGATCACCTCGGACCGGATCAAGGCCTATGGCAAAGAAATGCGCGCCCGCCCCGCGTTTCAGCGCATGGGCGCATTGACCCCGGCCTGAGCCCAGGCCGCCGCCGCGCGTCCGGCCCAACGGCCGGTCGCCAGGCACCCGGTCAGGAGGTAGCCGCCGGTCGGCGCCTCCCAATCCAGCATCTCGCCCGCGCAGAACGTGCCGGGCAGTGCGTTCAGCATCAACCCGTCATCCAATGCCGCGCGCGCCACCCCGCCCGCGGTCGAGATCGCCTCGTCCATCGGGCGCAGGCCCGCATGCTGGACGGGCAATCGCTTGATCAGCGCCGCCAGTGCCCCGGGCGCCTGCGGCAGCGGGCGAGCGAATTCCATCAGCAAGGCCCGGCTTTCCGGCGCCAGCTTCAGCGCCTTGCGCAGATGCGAGGACAGGCTGGCCTTGCCCCGCGGGCGCGCCAGCCGGGCAGTAACCTGTTCCAGCGGCAGGTCGGGCAACAGATCGACAAAGAGGGGCGCGCCCTGCCGGACCGCCGCCGAAACCGCATAGATGCCGCCGCCCTCCAGTCCCCGGGTCGAGATCACCGCCTCGCCCCGGCTGTTCAGCGCGCCCGCCTGCCAGGCCACGCCCTTGACCGGCTGCCCGGCCAGCGGCGCCATATGCGCGGACCAGTCGACCAACACCCCGACATTGGCGGGCGCAAAGGCTGTCAGCCCGACCCCGCGCGCGCCCAGCACCCCGGCCCAGGCCCCGTCCGAGCCAAGCCGGGCCCAGCTGGCCCCGCCCAGCGCAAGAACAGTGACCAAGGGCTCGATCTTCTGTGCACCCTCGGGCGTGTCGAAACAAAACGCATCGCCCTGCCAACCGGTCCAGCGCCAGCGGGTGCGAATCTCGACCCCGAGGCCCGCCAGTTCCGCCAGCCAGGCCCGCAACAGCGGAGAGGCCTTCATCGCGGTCGGGAAGACCCGACCGGTCGAGCCTGTAAACAGCTCTTGCCCCAGATCGCGCGCCCAGTCCTGCACCGCTTGGGCGTCAAAGGCCGCAAGCATCGGGCGCAGCCAGTCGGCCGCATCGCCATAGGCGGCAAGCAGCCGCTCCAGAGGTTCGTCCTTGGTCAGGTTCAGACCTGACTTGCCCGCCATCAGGAACTTGCGCGCAACCGAGGGTTTGGCCTCGGCCACCAGCACCGGCAGGCCGGCGCGGGCCAACTCGCCCGCCGCCATCAGACCCGCAGGTCCCGCCCCGATGACAAGCGCCGGTTTCATGCCTGCCGCGTCTCGATACTGCCCGAAAGCTCGACCACCCGATGCGGATAGGGGATTTCGATGCCATTCTCCTTGAGCGCGTTCCAGATCAGGAACAGCACATCGGACATGAACTTGTTCTTGCCGTCGTCGATCCCCTCGACCCAGAATTCGACCGCGAAATCGACCCCGCTATCGCCGAAACCGCGCAGCTCGCAATCGGGCGGAAAGGGTTTTGCCAGAACGCCGGGATGTGTCGCCACCACCGCCTCGATGATTGCAGGCACCCGGTTGATATCGGTGTCATAGCTCACCGAAAACGGCGCCTCGTACCGGTTGGCGCTGCCCTGATCCGAGAAGTTGACCACCCGGGTGGTGATAAAATCCTCGTTCGGGACCACGATCCAGCGCCCGTCGAACGTCTCGAGGATGGTGGCGCGCGCGGTCATCTTGATGATGGTACCCGCCTCGCCCCCGTCGAGTTCCACGTAATCACCCACGGTCGCCTGCCCTTCGAGCAGCAGGATGACGCCCGAGATGAAGTTCGAGGCGATCTTTTGCAGGCCAAAGCCGAGGCCGACACCGATGACACCGCCCAGCACCGCCAGCGAGGTCAGGCTGATCCCCATGATGTTCATCACCAGAAGGAAAGCGATGCCGAAGATACCGATCTCGACCGCCTTGGCGGTCAGCTCGCGCATGGCGGGGCGCATTTCACGCTGCTGCTTGATGAAATTCACCGACTGGTCGTTGGACCAGCGCCCCAACCAGAAAATGGCGCCGCCGACCACGAGGAAACGCAGCGCAAACAGCAGCGAGAACGAGAGGTTGCCCAGCGGCACCACGGTCTGGTCCAGCTTGGCCATGGCCGGTTCGAGAAGCCCCAGCGCATAAAGCGCCGCCACAGGGATCAGCACGTAGCGGCCCAGCAGTTTCATCAGCGGATCGTCAAGAATCTCGCGCACCAGAATGCGGGCGGCCAGGAACAGGAACACCCGCTTGCCAAAGGCGATCACCGCCCCCGAGCCGAACAGCGAACGGGTGACGCTTTCGCCGATGCCGGTAAAGACATAAGCCAGAAGCGGCAGCAACAGCGGCACGAAGATCAACACGAAACGGCGGGTCCGCGACAGCGGGTCCATCTGCTCCACAGGCGGCGTCAGCAGGCGCGACAGCGGCCCACGCAGTCGGCGCGCGGCATAAAGCGCGGCCAGATAGGCCACCACCAGCAACGCAAATTGCGACCAGGCGGCCGGGCTCGACACCCAGCCCAGCGCAATATCCCACAGACGTTCGACCTGTACGAGCAGGTTGTTCAACAGCTCGGTCTGGGTCTGGGTTCCAAGTTCCATCGGTCTCTCCACTTGCACCGTTTGCACGGTGGTGCATCCTCTTGCCCATGACCGACAAGGAAAACAAGTGCCTCGAATTCCCCCTGCCCGGGCGGCTCTGTCCGCTGTGCGGGCGGCCGATACCCGATGGGGACGGCAGCCAGCATCACCTGATCCCACGATTGAAAGGCGGCAAGGGCGGGCCGACTGTCCTGCTGCATGTCATCTGTCACAAGGAGATCCATGCAACCCTGACCGAGGCGGAACTGGCGCGCAGCTTTCACACGATCGAAGCCCTGCGCAGCCATCCCCGATTGGCGAAATTTCTCGCCTGGGTGCGCAAGCGGCCGCCTGGGTTTCGCTCGAAAGTGCCGGGCGGACGACGCAAACGCTAGCGGTTCAGAGCCTTGATGCGCGACGGCGACCGGAAACCTGCAAGGTTTCCGGCCCGGTTTCGTTGCACGAAACCGGCACCTCGCGGACAGATGGGATCAGGGGCAAAGCCGGGCGATGCCTGCGGCGATCCCGGGATCGGCGGCAAGGGAATCGGCCACCAGCGCTCGGGCGGTCTCCAGCAGCTGGTCAGCTGGTACGATACGGTCCACCAGACCGAACTCATAGGCCTCCTGCGCGGTGATCTTCTGGCCCGCCATCAGGATCAGCCGGGTCCGCGCCGGTCCGATCAGCGCCGCCATGCGGACCGGATCGGAGGGTTGCGGCAGAAAGCCGAGCTTCATCACCGGATAGAACAGCTTGGCCTCGGGCACCGCGATGCGCAGGTCACAGGCCAGCGCCATGCCATTGGCCCCGCCCGCCAATGTCCCGTTCAGGGCCGCGACCGTCAGGCAGGGCAGCGCCGCGATCGCGCCCGACAGCCGCTCCCACAAGTCCGAGGTCGCCAACCCCGCCCGCGCGGCCTCGAGATCGGCACCGGCGCTGAATACCTTGCCGCGCCCGGTCAGGATCAGCGCCCGCGCCTCGCCCGCCGTCTCGGCGATCTCGACCAGCCGCTCCAGCATGGCCACGGTCAGCGAATTGGCCTTGTCGGGGCGGTTCAGGGTGACGGTCCACAGACCGCCCTCCTTTTCCAGCTCGATCATGCCAGCCCCACCCGCTTGCGGATATCCTCGTCCCTGAGCGAGATTTCGGTTCCCAGAAACGGGTCCGCCTCGGCCCCGCACATCCACAAAAGGGTGCGTGCCGGCCAGTCGGCGGGAATATGCGCCGACCAGTCCAGCTGGCTGACCGGGTTGATGCCCGAGCCCTTGATCTCGCGCTGCATTTGGGTGGCCACGGTGCCCGGCGACAGGCCCATGGCGCGGATGCCATGATGCCCCTCTTCCAGATGCAGGCAGGCGGTCAGCATCGCTGCACCGGCCTTGGAGGCGCAATAATGGCTCCAGGCCTCGACCGGGTTATGGGCGGCGCCCGAACTGACGGTCAGTATGGTGCCACCGCCAGCCTTGCGCATCACCGGCAATGCCGCGCGCATGCCGTAATAGACACCTTTGAGGTTGATATCGATGGCATGGCCCCACCCGACGGGGTCCGAGCTGGCAAGATGCGAGATCGGCTCGATCACACCTGCGTTATTGATCAGCACGTCGAGCCCGCCGAACCGCGACACCGCCGCGTTCACCGCGCCTGCCACCTGCGCCGCGTCGGCCACGTCGCAGGCCAGGGCCAGCGCGCGATCGCCGATCTCTGCCGCCTGCGCGGCCAGTGCCTCGGCGCTGCGCGCCAGCAATACGACATTGGCCCCGGCCTGGGCAAAGACACGCCCCGCCTCGGCCCCGATCCCCCGGCTTGCGCCTGTGATCAGAACGGTTTTTCCTTTCACTGCGGTCATGCATCTTCCTCCCATGTCTGCTGCGCCAGTCCTACGCCGGGACAGGGGAAGGATCCAGTGCCTGCCCCCCTTGACGCCCGCCCCTTGCCGCAACACGATAGGCGCGAAATTGATCCAGAGAGGTTCTTCTGATGCCCGTTTTTCTACGCCGCACGTCCGGCGCCGTTCTTGTTTATGCCATTTCAACCCAGATCGCCTGGGCGGACCTGACCGCCGATCAGGTCTGGGCCGACTGGAACGCCTATCTCGGCGGCATGGGTTATGACGTCGCAGGCACGGAAAGCAGATCGGGTGACACGCTGACCATCGCCGATTTCGCCATGTCCATGAACATGCCGGAACAGGACAGCGCGATGTCGTTCTCGATGCCGCAGATCACCCTGACCGATCAGGGTGACGGCACAGTCCGGATCGGCCTGCCAGAAGAATTCCCGCTTTCCTTCACTATGAGTGTCGAGGATGAGGCGCCGGTGACCGGCACCGTCACCTATGCCAACCGCAACATGTCCATGGTTGCAAGCGGCGATCCGGACAACATCACCTATGATTACAACGCCGATCAGATCAGTGTGCGGCTTGCCTCGCTGATGGCCGATGGCGAGGCGATGCCCGCCGACGCCATAAGCTTCCTGATGGAAATGACCTCTGTCAGCGGCACATCGCAGATGAGCCTGGGCGAGATGCGCGATCTGGTGCAAAGCTTCACCGCAGCGGGCCTGACCTATGCGCTGTCCTTCGACGACCCGGACTCGGACGATGCGGGGAACTTCTCGGGCACGCTGTCGGATGTCAGCTATTCGGGGAGCGGCAGCCTGCCGACCAGTTTTGATGCGACCAACTTCTCGGACATGCTGAAGTCGGGCTTCGCCTTTGACGCGCTGATGAGCTATGGCGCCGGCAGCGGCAATGTGGCCGCCAAGGGCGATGGCGAGGAGTTTGCCTGGACCTCTTCCTCGCAGGGCGGCGATTTCCGGATCGCGATGGACGCGGGCCATGTGGTCTATGACCTCAAGGGCCGCCAGTCGCAGATTTCGATGACGACGCAGGACCTGCCGTTTCCCATTGATCTGGCCATGGCGGAATCGGGGTTCAAGCTGGATATCCCCACGCAGGCGGGCGACGATCCGCAACCCTTCAGCTTTGGCATGAACCTGACCGATTTCACCATGTCCGACATGATCTGGGGCATGTTCGACCCCGCCGGCGCCCTGCCGCGCGATCCGGCGACCGTGGTGCTTGACCTGTCGGGCCTGGCGACGGTTCTGGTCGATTTCCTCGATCCGACCGTAGCAGAAACGCTCGAGGCGACCGGCGGTGCCCCGGGCGAGCTGAACGAGCTGACCATCAACCAGCTGCTGGTCTCGCTGGTGGGGGCCAAGCTGACCGGCACCGGCGCCTTCACCTTCGACAATTCCGACTACGAGTCCTTTGGCGGGATGCCCGCACCCTCTGGTGTGGCCAACCTGACGCTGACAGGGGCAAATGCGCTGCTGGACAAGCTGATCGCGATGGGCTTCGTCTCGGAGGATGACGCCATGGGCGCGCGGATGATGATGGGCATGCTGGCGGTGCCCGGCGATGCGCCCGATACGCTGAACTCGAAGATCGAGATCAATGAACAGGGTCATGTGCTGGCCAACGGTCAGCGCATCAAGTAACCGCCTTTGGGGCGCGTGCATCGGCTGCGCGCCCCGTTGACACCCCGGTCGCCCGCGCCGCGCCCCATGGGGCTTGCAGCGGGCGGCGGCGGGGGCTACCTCCCTGACAACAGCAAAGGACAGCCCATGCCGCACAAGGCCGAAGACCTCAGCCACGCCCTTTTGCACGCCGCCCGCCAGGCTGGCGCCGAAGCCGCCGACGCGCTGGTGGTGCAGGGTACATCGGTCTCGGTCGAGGTGCGCGGCGGCGCGTTGGAACATGCCGAACGCTCTGAGGGGACCGATCTGGGCCTGCGGGTGTTCGTCGGCAAGCGGCAGGCGATCGTGTCCAGCTCGGACAGCCGCCCCGAGGCGCTGGCCGCAATGGCGGAGCGCGCTGTGGCGATGGCACGCGAGGCCCCTGAGGACCCCTATGCCGGGCTGGCCGAGCCCGATCAGCTGGCGCGCGGCTGGGACCTTGCCGCGCTGAACCTGCGTGACCCTGCCGCCGAACCCGACCCTCAGGCACTGATGCAGGACGCGCTGGCCGCCGAGACCGCCGCCGCAGCGGTAAGCGGCGTGACCCAGGTGTCGGATGCCGCCGCCGCTTACGGTCAGCACCATGTGCACCTGGCCGCCACCAACGGGTTTTCCGGCGGCTACGGGCGCAGTGTGCGTTCGCTTTCCTGCGTGGCGATTTCGGGCAGCGGAACGGGGATGGAGCGGGACGCCGATGGCGACAGCCGCACCTATCAGTCCGACCTGCGCAGCCCCGAAGAGATCGGCCGCAGCGCCGGCGAACGAGCGGTGGCCCTGCAAGGGGCGCGCAAACCGGCGACCGGCAGCTATCCGGTGCTGTTTGATGAACGCATTTCAGCCTCGCTGATCGGGCATCTTCTGGCGGCGGCAAATGGCGCTTCTGTCGCGCGCGGCTCGTCCTGGCTCAAGGACAATCTGGGCGAGCAGGTGCTGCCCGCTGCCCTGTCGCTGATCGAAGATCCGCATCGCCCGCGTGTCTCTGGATCGCGCCCCTTCGATGCCGAGGGCCTGCCGACGCAGGCCCGCGCCATTGTCGAAGACGGGGTGCTGACCGGCTGGACGCTGGACCTGGCTAGCGCACGCAAGCTGGGGTTGGCCTCGACCGGCAATGCCACCCGTGGCGTGTCGGGTCCGCCCTCGCCCAGCAACTGGAACCTGACGCTGACGCCCGGCACGGCCAGCCGCGACGATCTGATCCGCGACATGGGAACCGGGCTGCTGGTGACCTCGCTGATCGGATCGACGATCAACCCCAACACCGGCGATTACTCGCGGGGGGCCTCGGGGTTCTGGGTCGAGAAAGGCCAGATCGCCTATCCGGTCAACGAATGCACCATCGCGGGCAATCTGCGCGACATGCTGCTGGGGATGATCCCGGCAAACGATGCCCGGCCCTGGCTGACGCGGGTGGTGCCGTCGATCCTGATCGAGGGGATGACGCTTGCCGGAAACTGACGTCGACCTGCTGATCCGCGCCGCCCGCGAGGCCGGGCAGATCGCCACCCGCTATTCGGGGCGTGACGCCCGGCGCTGGGACAAACCCGATGGCGCGGGCCCGGTGACCGAGGCCGATCTGGCGGTGAATGCCATGCTGGCGCAGATGCTGCCCGCGGCCCGCCCCGGCTATGGCTGGCTCAGCGAAGAGACCGAGGACACCGCCGCGCGGCTGGATCACGACCGCGTTTTCATCATCGACCCGATCGACGGCACCCGCAGCTTTGCCGAAGGGTCGCGCACCTGGGCGCATGCGCTGGCGGTGGCGGATCGGGGCGTGGTCACTGCCGCCGCCGTCTATCTGCCCCAGCGCGACCTGCTGTTTTCCGCCTCGGCCGGGGGCGGCGCCTTTCTGAACGGCGCGCCGATCCGGGTCTCGGCGCCTGCGCATCTGGCCCAGGCGCATATTCTTGCCGCGCGCCCCAACCTGCAGCCGGAACACTGGACCGGGGGCCAGGTGCCCGCGTTCCACCGCGACTATCGCCCCTCGCTTGCCTATCGTCTGGCGTTGGTGGCGCAGGGACGGTTCGACGGGATGCTGACCCTGCGGCCCAGCTGGGAATGGGATATCGCTGCTGGCGAGTTGATCCTGCGCGAGGCGGGCGGGCTTTGTACCGACCGGAGCGGTGCGGCCCTGCGCTTCAACAATCCCAAGCCCCGGCTGGACGGGGTCATCGCCGGTGGGCACACCGTGCATCGCGGCCTGTTCGGCGCCCTCGACCCCGCCAGCGCGGGTATTGCGGCGCATTGACGGCAACAGCCCCGCGCGCCCGATGGCTTGACCCGGGCCGCCAAACCCTTAGGGTGCCGCCGATTTCAACCCCTCTCCGTCAGGAGCGCCGCATGGCATCCACCGCCCCGACCGACCGGCGACCCGGCGCATCCGATGGCCGTTCACCATCGGGGCGAGGCTGAGCCATGGCGCGGTCTCTCAGCCTTGCGGCCTATCGGGTGCTCAGCTGGCGTGGTGTACATCCGCCGGGCAAGGATATGCCGGCCCGGCCAAAGGGTGAACTGGTCTGGATTCATGTGAACAACCGCGGCCGTTTCCCCGCGCTTTGCGATCTGTCCGAACGGCTGGTCGCCCAGCGCCCCGATCTGAGCCTGCTGTTCACCATCCCGGCGGACACGCGGGTCGATGACTGGATGGCGCCTTGCGGTCTGGTTTCGGTCCTGCCCGAAGACCATCCGGGCCCAGCCCGCCGGTTTCTGGATCACTGGCGCCCGGATTTGTGCCTGTGGTCGGGCGGAGCGCTGAAACCCAACCTGATCGACGAGACCGACAGCGCGGGCATTCCGATGCTGCTGATCGACGTCTCTGAGCGAGAGTTGCAGGCCCGCCGCCACCGCTGGCTGCCCGATCTGACGCGCACCATGCTGGACTGTTTCGACCTGATCCTGACCGATGGCGAGGCAACCGCGCGCTATGTGCGCCGGGCTGGCATCCCGCCAGCCAAGGTGCGTGTCTCAAGCCCGCTGCAGGTCAGCGCCAACCCGCCACCCTGGCCAGAAGAGGAACTGGTCGAGACCAACGCGACACTGGGCGGCAGGCCGGTCTGGCTGTCGGCCTGGACCCAGCCCAAGGAGTTCATCTCGGTGCTGACCGCGCATCGCCACGCGCTGCGGCTGCTGCACCGGCTCTTGCTGATCGTGCATGTGGCCGACCCGGCCGAGGCGGAACCGCTGCGCGCCCGGCTTGAGGCGATGGATTTGCGCTGCGCCGATTGGGATGCGGGCGACCGGATCGAGGATTCGACCCAGGTGGTGATCAGCGCCCATGCCGAGGATCTGGGCCTTTGGTACCGGATCTCGCCGCTGACATTCATGGGCAGCTCTCTCGAGTTCGGCACCGGCGGGCGCGATCCGCTGACGGCGGTGGCACTTGGGTCGGCGCTGCTTTACGGTCCGAATGTGCGTGCTCACATGGAGACATATGTGCGGCTGGCCTCGGCCGGTGCCGCGCGCTCGGTGCGCGATGCCGAGGCGCTGGGGCGCGAGGTCGTCGACCTTTTGGCCCCGGATGCGGCAGCGCGCATGGCGCTGGCCGGTTGGCAGGTGGCCACCGAAACCGCGCATCTGACCGACTCGTTGATCGAAATGGTGCAGGACCGGCTGGACCGGCGAAAGGCAGTTCATGCGAGCACCTGAGTTCTGGCAGAACGATCCCGCGCATCCGGGCTGGCAGTCGCGGCTGCTGGCACCGCTGGGCGCGCTGTATGCCCGCGCCACCGCGCGTCGGCTGGCAAAGGGCGATCCGGTTTCGGTGCCGGTACCGGTGATCTGCATCGGCAACCTGAACGCGGGCGGCACCGGCAAGACCCCCAGCGCGATCTGGGTCGCCGAACGGCTGCGCGATGCCGGGCACGAACCGCATGTGGTCACCCGTGGCTATGGCGGTACGCTCGAAGGCCCGGTGCAGGTCGATCCGCGCCGCCACCGCGCCGAGCAGGTGGGCGACGAGCCATTGCTGCTGGCTGCCTTTGCCGAGGTCTGGGTGGCCAAGGATCGCGCCGCAGGCACCCGCGCAGCAGCGGCGGCGGGGGCCAGCGTGATCATCCTGGATGACGGGTTCCAGAACCCGAGCGTCGCCAAGGATCTTTCGATTGTCGTGGTGGATGCGGCGCAAGGGTTCGGCAACGGTCGCTGCATTCCCGCCGGCCCTCTGCGAGAACCTGTGGCAACAGGTCTTGCCCGTGCCGATCTGGTTCTGGCCCTGGGAGATGCACAGGCACAGGAGCAGTTTCGCGACACCTGGGGCGCCGCGCTGAGTGTGCCGCTGGTCACTGCCGAGCTGAAGCCGCTGCGCACCGGTATGGACTGGGCCGCGACCCCGGTGCTGGCCTTTGCCGGGATCGGCAACCCGGCCAAGTTCTTTCGCACGCTTCGGGCCGAGGGCGCCGATCTGCGCCGGGCCGAGGCGCTGGACGATCACCAGCCGTTGACACCGGCGCTGATGACCCGGCTGGAAAACGAAGCGCGGCTTCTGGGTGCCCAGTTGGTGACGACCGAGAAGGATGCCGTGCGCCTGCCGCCCGCGTTCCGCTCCAAGGTCATCACCCTGCCCGTCCGGCTGGAGGTAGCGGAGGAGGACAGGCTGCGCGCCATCCTGCTGGCCGCAGCGCCGCCCCCGCCTTAGGCTCAGTTGCCCAGTTCGGCCTCGATCAGTGCCTTGAACCCGTCATAGGCCTGGTTCTCGACCTTCTTGCCGTTGATCATGAAGCTGGGGGTCGAGTTGATGTCATCCCGGGTCGCGTGTTCCTGGTACCATGCGACCAGGGTCTGCGCCTTGGTGGCGTCGCCCAGACAAGCCTCGAGCTTGTCATTCTCGATCCCGGCCAGGCGGCCGATCTTGCGCAGCTCCTCGGCGATCTCGGCCGGGCCACCGGCACGCGACCATTCGGCCTGCCCCTTGTAGATCAGGTCGGAGATGCCAAAGAATTTCTCGGGGCCCGCACAGCGCGCCACCATCGAGGCCCAGAGACCGTAGCGGTCGAAATACACCTCGCGATAGATGAAACGCACCTTGCCGGTGTCGATGAAATCGGCCTTGAGCTTCTTGTAGGGGCCTTCGTGAAACGCCGCGCAATGCGGGCAGGTATACGAGGCATATTCGATGACCTCGACCGGCGCGTCCTCGGCGCCCTGCACCATCTCGACAATGCTCGAGGTGTCGATCTCGGCCTGCTGCGCCTCGGCGCTGCCGACAAGCGGGTTGGCGGGCAGGTTGCCCTGTGACGGCAAGGTCAGCCAATAGGCCCCCGCCGCAATCGCCACACCGGCAAAGACCAAGGTTCCCAAACGGTTCATCTTTCTGCCCTTTCTCAAGATTTCTGTCTCGATAAAACGTTCTGGGCCAGCCTTTCAAGGGCCGCGCGCAAATCTTCATCTTTGGCGCCGTCGGCCACCCGCGCGGCCTCGGCCACGATTTCGGGACGCGGGGCGCTGGTGGCGGCCTTGGGGCGGTGCTCGAAGGTGGCCTGACCCTCGGCAAAACCGGTCGGCGCCGTCTGGGTGATGCGGACCCGGCTGATGGCGTTATAGCCATAGGCGGCGTTCACCCGTTCACGCAGCTGTTCCTTCTGCATTTCCAGCATCGGTGCCTGGGCACCGGTGGTCAGCACGGTCAGCGTCGCCCCAAAGCCGCCCTTGCCATAACCGATATTGACCGGACGGGCGATCGCGGCCAGATCCTGTCCGACGATCTCGGCCCAATGGGTCAGCACCCGACCCACCGCAAAACCGCGCGTTTCGCCAGTGCGGCGAATCTGGTCACCCAGCACGCTGGCGGTGCGCTTGAAGCCACGGGTCGAGGAACGTCTGCCTGTCATCTGGTATCCGACTCTGTTGCCGCTATTCTAAGGCTCAGACACCGGGGCACCAGTGAAACCGAAAGATGAGAGGAAGATTTCGTGCGCGACCTCCAACACTTTGACGTGAGCGGCGCGCTGCTCGACTGGTATGATCGCCACGCGCGCGAGATGCCCTGGCGGGTCGGACCCACCGACAGGGCAGCGGGCGTGCGCCCCGACCCCTATCGCGTCTGGCTGTCCGAGGTGATGTTGCAACAGACCACGGTGGCGGCGGTGCGCGACTATTTCCACCGCTTCACCGCCCGTTGGCCCACGGTCGCGGCGCTGGCCGCCGCCCCGGACGAGGCGGTGATGGGCGAATGGGCGGGCCTTGGCTATTACGCCCGCGCCCGCAACCTGCTGAAATGTGCCCGCGCGGTGAGTGAGGAGCACGGCGGGCAGTTCCCAGACAGCTACGAGGGGTTGATCGCCCTGCCCGGCATCGGCCCCTATACCGCCGCCGCCATCGCCGCCATCGCCTTTGACCGGGCCGAGACGGTGCTGGACGGCAATGTGGAACGGGTGATGGCGCGGCTCTACGATGTGCAGGAACCGCTGCCGGGGGTAAAGCCGGTGCTTAAGGAGCACGCCGCCGCATTAACCCCAACGGCGCGGCCCGGCGATCACGCCCAGGCTGTGATGGATCTGGGCGCGACGATCTGCACCCCGCGCGCGCCCGCCTGCGGTATCTGCCCGTTGCGCGCCCCCTGCCTGGCACGCCAGCGCGGCACCGCGCCCGATCTGCCCCGCAAGAGCCCCAAGAAGCCCAAACCGACCCGTCACGGGCATGTCTATCTGGCGCAGCGCGCCGATGGCGCCTGGCTGCTGGAACGGCGCCCGGACAAGGGCCTGTTGGGGGGCATGCTGGGCTGGCCCGGCTCGGACTGGTCCGAGGCGCCTGCCCCCTCGCCCCCGTTCGAGGCCCAATGGCGCGAACTGCCCGCAGAGGTGCGCCACACCTTTACCCATTTCCACCTGATCCTGCGCATTCACACGGCGCAGCTGCCCGAAACCATGGCGCCCGACGGGCTGGTGATCGTCGACAAGCACGCCTTTCGCCCATCGGACTTGCCGACAGTGATGCGCAAGGCCTTCGACCTCTGGCGCGGCCAATAGCGTCATGGGCAGGCCCCGAAAAAACGGTTATGTTTCAGACATTCAGATGTGGAGCCCGCGATGATCCCCACGGAAACCCTTGCGCGCTGGCAAAGTGCCGCGCCGTTCTGGTTGTCCTTTCTTCTGATCCCGCTGGTCTGGCTCGTGGCCAGCCAGGGCGGATGGTGGCTGTTGGCGGTGCCGCTGTCGACCTGGTGGGCCTTTGCCATCTACGACCAGGTAACGGGCCTGAATGAGGAAAACGCCGATCCCCAGACCGGAGACGGGGCGTTGGGATGGTACATCCTGCTGCCCAAGCTCTGGGTGCCACTGCAATTCGTCACGCTTTACGGGCTGATCTGGTACGCCACACGCGCCGATCACTTGTCGACCCTTGAAAAGATCGCGCTGTTCTTTGGGGTCGGTGTGATCACCGGCACCATCGGCATCAACTACTCGCACGAGCTGATGCATCAGAAGAACCGCTTCGAGCGCTGGCTGGGCGATATCCTGCTGGCGATGGTGCTTTATTCGCATTTCCGCTCTGAACATCTGCTGGTGCATCACCGCCATGTGGGCACCCCGCGCGACCCGGTCACTGCGCGTTACAACGAGGGGTTCCACCGGTTCTATCCGCGCGTTCTGGTGCAATGCCTGCGCTCGGCCTTTCGCGCCGAACGCGAGATGCTGGCCCGCAAGGACCGTCCATGGACAGATCCGGCAAACCCGTTCTGGCGCTATTGGGCCTTGCAGGGGGGCATGCTGGCGCTGGCCGGGCTGTTGGGAGGTTGGGCCGGGATCGGCCTGTTTCTGGTGCAGGCGGGCATTGCGATCTGGCAGTTGGAGCTGGTGAACTATGTCGAACATTACGGCCTGACCCGCAAACACCTGGGCGAGGGTAAATATGAACATGTGATGCCGCGCCATTCCTGGAACGCGGCGCAGAAGGCCTCGAACTGGCTGCTGATCAACCTGCAACGTCACTCGGACCATCATTACAAGCCTGACCGCCGGTTTCCTCTGCTGCAAAACCATACCGAGGCGGATGCGCCGCAACTGCCCTATGGCTATCCGGTGATGACGGTCGCGGCGATGATCCCGCCGCTTTGGCGGCGGGTAATGAACCCGCGCGTGCGGGCATGGCGGAAACGGTATTACCCCGAGATCACCGACTGGAAGCCCTATAACAAGGCACTGAACCCGGCGCCGCGTTAAGGCACTCTACAGAACCCAGACCGTCATCGGCGCGGCCATGCCGGGGATCGCCTCGTCCCGGCGCTCGTCGAACCCATCTGTCAGGATCGCCCCACCTTCGGCAAGAACCTTGCGGCGCAGATCGTCGCTGATCACGATCGAGGCGTCATAGACACGTGTCTGCGTTTCCAGCTTGGCGGCGACGTTCACCGTATTGCCGATCACCGCGAATTCCAGCCGGTTGGCGCCGATATCGCCCAGAACGGCGGGGCCATAGTGCACGCCGATCCCGGCCCGGATCTCGGGCTCGCCAGCACGGCGGCGTTCGCGGTTCCAGTCCCCGATCGTCTTGGCCATGGCGCGCGCGCAGGCCAATGCGTTGCTGCCGTCGCTCTGCCCGGCCACCGGGGTTCCGAAGGTCGCCATCAGCCCGTCCCCCAGATATTTGTCGAGCGTCCCGTGGTGACGGAACACCTCGCCCTCCATCCGGGCGTGAAAACCGCGCAGCACCTCGATCACCTCATAAGGGTCGC
The DNA here is from genome assembly GCF_000011965.2 of Ruegeria pomeroyi DSS-3. Taxonomy (NCBI): domain Bacteria; kingdom Pseudomonadati; phylum Pseudomonadota; class Alphaproteobacteria; order Rhodobacterales; family Roseobacteraceae; genus Ruegeria; species Ruegeria pomeroyi. The sequence goes on from NC_003911.12 coordinate 3,653,960, forward strand.
GCCCGGCGGCAAAGCGGGTAAAGCCGATGATGTCGATGAACAGCACGGCGATATCCTCTTGCCGCACCTGTTTCAGCGGCTCGTCATTCTGACTGAGCGCATCGACCACATTGGGCGAGAAATAGCGCGACAGGTTGGCGCGTTCGCGTTCCAGCCCGGCATTTGTGGTCAACAGCCGGTTGAAGCGCCGCACCGTCACCCCCAGGGTCACCGCAACAATCAGGAACACCACCACCTCTTGCACCCGCAGCTGAAGCATGAAGCTGTTTGGGTCCAACTGCTCGGCCACATCGGGGAAACCCGCAAATGCCGCCTGTGCCCGTGCGCTCAGCTCGGCAATCGGTTCGGATTGCCAGCGGGCGATCACCCAGCCCAATGTCCACAGCATCGCGGTCCATGTGCCGATGGTGATCACCGTGCGCCAGGAATAGGCCAGCGTGCCTGCGGCCAGAATGACAAAGAAATACTGGAAATTGTCGAACCGGTATTGCATGGCCAGTGGCCGGACATCGTCGGAAAGCGGGTTGGGTAACACCATGCCCAGCGTCATGATCAGCAGGTCGATCAGGATCAGCAGCAGTTCCAGCCGCGACTGTCCGACCCGCCCCGCCCGCCGGATGAACCAGCCATTGACCGCAAGCAGTGCCAATATGGCGTGATAATAGACCACGTCCCAATGGGGGTTCACAAAGACCAGCAGCACAGCGATCACCGCCATCGCGATCCAGCGCGCGCGCACCGCCAGTTCCAGCCCCTCGCGCTTGTGCTTGGTCAGTGCCGCCTGGGTAAAGCGGTTGTCGAAATCGAACTCATCGGGCTGGGTAAAGAAGAACCGCTCACGGCGCGGAGGCGCGACTGTGCTGTCGGTCATGGTTGCTTTCCTTCGTTCCTGCCCTCTCAGATAGGCACAATAGGCCATGCTGGTAACCGGGTGCGACAAAGAAAAAAGCCCCGCCGACATGCGGCGGGGCAAGGTGTAGTGCCATGTGTCAGGCCACAGGCACCGGCGGTATTCTTGGGGTTTTACGAGGTCAGTTTTCCAGTTCCGCCCGGATTTGCTGGCGCAACACGTCGATCGGCACGGTCTTGCCGTCACGTTTGAAGCACCAATAGGTCCAGCCATTACACGAGGGCGCGTTTTCCAGATGCGCGCCCACCTGATGGATGGAACCCTTGATATTCTGGCCGATCAGCGTGCCATCGGCGCGCACCTTGGCCTTGTGTCGCTGATTCATGCTGTACAGCTCTTCGCCCGGGCGCAGCATGCCCCGTTCGACCAGCTGGCCAAAGGGAATGCGCGGTTCGGCCCGTTTGCTGGCGCTGACTTCCAGCGCCTCGCGGTCGAACTTGCGCACCTTGGCGATGCGCTTCTCGGCAACCTTGCGATAGGCCTCCTCGCGCTCGATCCCGATGAATTCGCGGCCCAGCATCTTGGCCACCGCGCCGGTGGTGCCGGTGCCAAAGAACGGGTCCAGCACCACGTCGCCCGGATTGGTCGAGCTGACCAGAACCCGGTGCAGCAGCGCCTCGGGCTTTTGCGTCGGATGCGCCTTGTCGCCGTTTTCGTCCTTGATCCGCTCGTGCCCAGTACAGATCGGCATCACCCAGTCGCTGCGCATCTGCACGCCTTCGTTCAGCGCCTTGAGCGCTTCGTAGTTGAAGGTGTATTTGCCGCCTTCGGATTTCGAGGCCCAGATCATCGTCTCATGCGCGTTGGTGAACCGCTTGCCACGGAAATTCGGCATCGGGTTCGATTTGCGCCAGACCACGTCATTGAGGATCCAGTACCCCGCATCCTGCAGCGCCGATCCGACCCGGAAGATGTTGTGATAGGACCCGATCACCCAGATCGCGCCATTGGGTTTCAACAGCCGCCGCGCGGCTTTCAGCCAGGCACGGGTGAACTGATCATAGGCGGCAAAGCTGGAAAACTGGTCCCAGTGGTCATCGACCGCGTCCACCTGGCTGTTGTCGGGGCGATGCAGCTGGCCCTTGAGTTGCAGGTTATACGGCGGATCGGCAAAGATCAGATCCACCGACGCCTCTGGCATCGCGTTCATCACGTCGATGCAGTCGCCGGATACAATCGTGTTTAAAGGGAGCGCGGTTGCGCCCTTTGTCTTGGTCGTCGTCATGGTCTGCCTCAAGTTCCACGGCGCTTTTTGCGCTCATTTGGTTGATGACAGGATGAGTCAAACGGGATTCGCGGTCAATTTCTTTTTTGAATCAGGAGGTTACGATTTACTCTTGATACAATATCTTGTGTACCGTCTTGAACGAACGCCTATGGTGTGGGGTTACACCAAGATTTTGCAAAGCGGAGCGATGCTCTTTTGTCGGATATCCGGCGTTGCGCTCCCAGCCGTAGCCGGGATGCTGTTGCGCCAAATCCACCATCAGCCGATCGCGCCATGTTTTTGCCACAATCGAGGCCGCCGCAATCGACACCGACCGCCCGTCACCCTTGATCACCGCCTCTGCCGGGCAGCTCAGCCCGGCGGGGATCAGGTTGCCGTCGATCAGCAGGAAATCGGGCGCGGGGTTCAGCGCAGCGACCGCGCGTTCCATCGCCAGATGCGAGGCGCGCAAAATGTTGAGAGCGTCGATCTCCTCGACGCTGGCCTCGGCGATACTCACCTGGGCATTGGCATGCAGGATATCGTATAGCCGCTCGCGCCGGGCCGCGGTCAACTTCTTGGAATCATTCAACCCTTCGGGAATGGCTCCCGGGTCCAGCACCACCGCAGCCGCGACCACCGGCCCCGCCAGCGGGCCGCGCCCGACCTCGTCAACGCCAGCGATACGGATATGGCCCTGCGCTGCCAGGGCCGCCTCTAGTTGGTAATCGGGCTGTGTCATACCCCTTGATTGACCGCAATTCACGCCCCGGGACAAGCAAAAAGGCAGGGAGCTGCGCCCCCTGCCAGGCGGCCCGTTACGGGCCATCTGCTCGATCTTATTGCGAATAGGCGACGCGATAGCCGAACTGGCGCAGGCAGTTGGGCTCATAAGCGTTGCGGGTCCGCTCGCCATTCCAATAGGAGACCTTGCATTGCTGCGGCAGGCTGTTGGCGTGGCCGTAATGGCGCGACAGGCAACGTGCGCCCAGCACCGGCCCCTGCCCGCGATAGCCGTCCGCCTCGCGCAGGCAGCGCGACGGCAGGTTATAGCGTGCCACCTCGGTGGGCAGCGGCTTGGCGCGGCGATGCGGATCATGTGTCGGATACGGGTTATGCTGATTGCGGGTGGCCTGCTCTTGCTGGCGGCGGCGGTCCTTCTTCTTGTCATAGTGATGAACGGCGGCACCCAGGATGGCGATGGCCGCCAGACCACCCAGAATGTCATGTGCGTCGGCGGCACGAGCCTGGCTGACAGAGACACCGGTGACGGCGATGGCGGTGGACAGGACAAGGGCGATGAACTTGCGGTGCATGAGAGGGATCCTTTCGGTTGTCTGTTCTCTGGCCCGCATCGTCACGGGCGGTGGTGATGGGTCAAACCTGCGCCCACCCCGCCCGGACAAGCAATATCGCCCCCCTGTTATCCGATATCAGACCCGCTATCGCCCTGCGGTTATTGAATATCCTCGGTTCAGGGCGCAGGATGCAGTCCATGAGACAGCTATCAAAAACCCTGGCCGTTCTGGCCCTGATCGCGGCCCCCGCCAGCGCCGGCGCCGCCGAATGCTATGCCGATTACAAGGCCAAGCAGGAACAACCGCTGCGACTGCATTACGGTGTGATGCAGGTGTCCAGCTGCTCGGCCGGACAGGCCGCACCCGAGGTCGCCGCCCGCCTGCAAGCCGCCGGCTGGACCCTGCTCAACGTGCTTTCGGTCTTTGGGCCCGAAGGACTGGACCAGAGGAAGGCCGATGCCGGACCCTATTTTCTCCGTTTCTGACGCGCGCCGGTCGGGCACGCGGCTGATCGGTTTCGGCATTGGCGCCATTGTCGTCATCCTGGCGACGGCAGCCACCTTTCTGTTGCTGACCCTGCCCGACGCCAACGCGTTCAACGCCCGGGTCGAGCGGGTGTTCATCGAAAACGACCTGACCACCCAGGCCGAGATCCGGCTGCTGGAAATTCTGGCCCAATCCGGCACCGCCTTTGCCGATACCCTGTCGAGCTATCGCATGGTGATCTTCGTGCTGCTGGTCTTTGCCAGTGCCATGATGATCGCGGCGCTGGCCTTTCTGGTGATGCTGGTGCTGCTCAACCGGCGCATGGCGCAGATCGAGCGCACCGGCATTCAGGTGACCTCGCTGCTGATCAGCCGCGAGGAGAACACGGTCTATCTCAACAACATGGAATTCCAGCTGACACCCGCCGCCATCGAGACCCTCGCCGTGCTGGCCGAGGCGCGGATGGACGACGACGTGCTGTCGGGCGCCCAGATCGAGGCCGTGATCTCGGGCCGGGATGCCTCCGATTGCGAAGAGGCCGCTGGTGCCACCCGGATCAAGCGGTTGCGCGACACGCTGGGCAACCAGATGATCAGCGCCCTGCTGGTCAAGAATATCGCCAAGCGTGGCTACATGCTGGCGATCGAGAAAAGCGTGATCCAGATGGTCTGACGCATCAGTGATTGGGGGACTCGCGGCCCGGTGCCGGGCGTTGGCGCGGCTGCGCGGGCGGCCAGGCCGGACAGGCGCAATTGGCACGGTTGTCCAGGATCAGTTCGTCCCGGATATGCGAGCAGGTCGGTGGCGGCGGCACCGAGAGCCAGGCGGGCCGGTTCGTCGCCTGGCAGACCGCGATACAGATGCATTGATCCCGCGTCGGCTGCGGATAGAGGCTTTGCTGCGCCTCAAGGGGCACAAGCGGGATACTGACAAGAACCGTCATCAGAAGCGATCGCATCACCGGCCTCACCGATATTTTCAAATTCGTGCCCTTGGCATTCGCCCCACCTCTCCCCATCCTAGAACCTGTCGGGCAAACAGGAGGGTGTCGATGAACGTCCATGCCACGCCAAGGGCCCAGAGCTATGAGATCAGTATCGAGCCGCTCGAGGGCAAGGTCGAGGTCTATCGCAACGATGTGCTGCTTGCGGCGACGACCCGCGCAAAGGTGATGTACGAAACCCGCCTTGCGCCGACCGTCTACATCCCGCGCGAGGACCTGCTGGTGCCATTGGGAGAACCGAGCGAGTTGCAGACCTTTTGCCCCTTCAAGGGCACCGCCAGTTATCGCGACCTGTTTATCGGAGACGAGCGGATCGCCAACGCGGTCTGGTCTTATGACACGCCGCTGCCGGAAAGCGCCGGAATCCGCGGCTATGTCGGTTTCATGCCGCAGGCGCACACCCGGATCGAACTGGGTGACAACACCCTGCAAGAGGCGGCGGGCGGCCATGTCAGCGGCCCGTTGGTCGATTGGCTCTTGCGGGGCGCGGCCTCGTTCCGCACCGCCGAGGAGTTCACCCGCGCTCTCGCCGAAAAGATGCTGGACCACGGGATCGCAGTGTCCAGGCTTAGCGTTCTGGCCTGGTCGCTGCATCCGCTGATCGCGGGCAAGCACTACATCTGGGAGAAGGGCAAGGCCGAGATCTCGACCTATGCGCCGACCTATGAAATCCACGATCACCCGGCCTTTACCAACAGCCCGCTCCGGCATGTCTCGAATGGTCTGGGCGGTGTCCGGCAGCGGCTGGCCGATGGGCCGACCGAGACCGAGTTCCCGATCATGCAGGAGTTGCGCGCGCAAGGTGCCACCGATTATGTCGCCATGCCGATGCCGTTTTCCGATGGCCGCATCAACGTGCTGACCCTGAGCTGCGATCACCCTGACGGGTTCACCACCGCCAATCTGGGCCTGATCTTCGAATGCTCTGCCGTGATCGGTCGTTTCTACGAAGTGTTCATGCAGCGTGAGAACGCCCAGTCGCTGCTGGAAACCTATGTAGGCAAACGCAGTGGCGCGCGGGTGTTGGGCGGTGAAATCCGCCGCGGCGACGGCGACGAGATCGACGCCGCCATCATGTTCTGCGACCTGCGCGGGTCGACCCGGCTTGAAGAGGAGCTGGGTCGCGGCCCCTATATCGGGACGCTCAACAGGTTCTTCGAGACCGTTTCCGAGATCGTGCATGCCCATGACGGCGAGGTGCTGAAGTTCATCGGCGACGCGGTTCTGGCGGTATTCCCGGCCGGGGTGGATGCGCAGAGCGCCCATCGTCAGGCGATGGCATCGGCAACCGAGATCGTGACCGCTCTGGGCCAGCCTTCCGAGGGCGCGCTTGCGCTGGAGTGCTCGATCGGGCTGGCTTATGGCCGGGTCACCTATGGCAATGTTGGTTCAAAGGAGCGTCTGGATTTCACGGTGATCGGTCAGGCCGCAAATATCGCGGCGCGACTGGGTGACTATGGTAAGGCGGTGGGCCACAGGATCGTGGTGTCCGAAGACATCGAAAGCGCCTGCAGCAATTGCCTGCCTCTGGGTGAGGTCGCATTGCATAACGTGTCCCACCCCGTGACCTGCTATGCTGTCGAAGTGGACCGGGCCAAGCTGCCGGCAAAGCAGCCGGAGTGCTGAGCGCGACTGCCGTTCAACGCAGGTTGCCAAGCAGCGTCAGGGCATTCTGGGCCGCCGAAGAACCGGCAAACTGACTGTTGATCTGCGAGCGGGCCAGATAGGCGATCGTCACCTTTTCGACCATCTCCGGGTCGGTGAACTGCGATACTTGCGGCGACCCGGTCAGGCGCTGCAGCTTGTCCTGGAAAATCTCCAACTGCTTGTCGATATCGACGCTTCCCAGACCCGAGGGCAGGCCCAGCGCCGTTTCCATCATCTTGCGCAGCGGCGGAATGCCCATCAGGCTGAACCACTTTGCATTGTCGCTGGAACGGTCGTCGGCCAGGGCCTTCAGCTCGTGCTGGGCATAAAGCGCGATCCGCATGGTTTCATCCTGCGCGCCGACGGCCTGCTCGAACCCTGCCGCCTCGTTCTTGGCAACGATATCCTCCATGAAGGTGACGAGACCAGTGGTACGGATTTCGCCCGGGCCCAGCCCGAAGGCCTTGGAAAACTCGCGATAGCGCTTGTCGGACAGTTTGTTGGCCAGCGCATCGGACGACGTGGTCCCGTCCTCAAGGATCTTTCGTACGAAATAGGTGTTGTTCAGATCGTCCTCCAGGCCAAACGCCCCCAAGGCCACCTGAAGCAACCGGCGGTCCGATACCAGGTCCTCGGCCGTTTTGACCTGGCCGATCTTCTCCATGAAGTAAGAGCTTTCGCGGTTGCGAACGGTGGAATTGGAGAAGCTTTGCGCCTGAGCGTCATAGGTTCGCTGCAGGAACCGCCAGCCGGCTATGCCGCCAGATATCAGAACCGGCTGGTAACTCATTGCGGTCGCAGCGCCAAGATGCGCTCCTCGCGGGGCAGAAGGGTGCGCAGCGCCTTGAGGCATTTATAGGGGTGATCCGCAACCAATGCCTCGGTCGCCTGTGCCAGCGCCTTGCGGCTGTCGGGATCGGTGAAGACCTGACTCAGCTCCTCGATCCGGCGCAAAAGCGACATCTTGGCCTGATCCGGATCGCTGTCGCCAGAGAGAACCAGCTGAGCGGCATAACAGACCCGGCGCACCGGGGTTGTCGCCTCTTCGGGATGGATCGCATCGCGCAGGCGCAGGATATTGGCGTCGGGTGTCATGATCGACAATCTGCCACGACGGTCGCCGTTCTCGATCACCGCCCCATTGATCAGCACCCGTTCCTTGGGCGCCAGTTTCAGGACCAAACCGCTCATTCCCTCGCGCCTCCTTGACGCAGGCCGCGCAGCACGGCCGTGTTGATTTCAAGCAAGGGGCGTGGCGATGCCTCGCGGCGCAATACCTTGCTGGTATGTACCTGGGTGAACTCGGCCAGATAGAACAGCCGGGCCCGAAGATCAGGCGGCAGCGCGTTTTCGCCCTCTGCCACATTGGCCGCCAGAACCCCCCACAGCCGGTTGTTTTCGTGCAACGCCTCGACCAGTTCCCCGAATCCCGCGCGCCCGCGCTTGGCGGCGCTGTGCATGCGGTGAGTGATCCGGGACAGGACTTCGTATTCCATGTTCCGTGGCGTCCGGGTCGGAGCCGAAGCGGCCGAGTAGGCCTGTCGTGCCTGAAGAAGCGCGTTCACGTGATGTCCTTACTGTTGGGAAATGTCGGCAGGGGGACCGGGGCGCGAACGCCCCGGCCGTATCGCTTAACGGAACAGCGACAGGATCGACTGCGGTGCCTGGTTGGCGATGGACAGCGACTGAACCGCCAGCTGCTGCTGAACCTGCAGCGCCTGCAAGCGCGCCGAGACCTCTTCCATATCCGCATCCACCATCGAACCGATGCCCGACTTCAGCGAGTCGGTGAGATTGGAGATGAAGGTCTTCTGCGTCTCGATCCGCCCCTGAACAGAGCCAAAGGCCGCAGCCGCATCGATCGATGTGTCGATCAGGGTTTCGATCGAGCCCAGGGCAGCTGCCGCACCGGCAGAGTTCGACACGTCGATAGCCGCCAGCGCACCCAGACCGCCAGAGTTGGCGTTGGAGAACTGACCCGACACCTGCAGACTGTCGGTGCCGTCATTGGTGATCACCAGCCGACCCGAGTTTGCGGCGTTGTAGTCCACCGTAACATTCGCGCCGGAGGCCTCGATCGCCGCCTTCATGCCGACCGCGATCACATCCGCTTGGGAAGTCGATGCGATGTCTTCAGCAGTGACGGTATAGTTCACCTCGGTATCGCCAAGCCGAATGGTGAAGCTGTCACCTGCCGCATAAGCGGCGGTGCCCTGCGGCTCGAACTCGATCTGGCCGTTATCGTCGGTGCCGCCATTGGCATCCAGCGAGAAACCGAACGTGTCCTGACCGTCCGCCGACACACCATCGGTGTTGGTGGCATCGAACACCGCCTTTGCGGTGTAGCCGCCGGTAGACAGGTTCTGACCAGTCACGGTGATCGACGAAGCGGTCACATTGCCCGCGTTGTCACGATCAAGCGAGGACAGGACCGAAGCCGAAGCGGCAGTCCCGTCGACCAGGTTCAGCCCGTTGAACTGGGCCGCGCCCACAACCGCCGAAATCTGGTCTTTCAGCGCGGTGACGTCGGCATTGATCTTGTTGCGATCGACGTTGTCTTCTTGTGCGGCAACGATCTTGCCCTTCATCTGGGTCAGCAGGTCGGTCACGGTTTCGGCCGCGTTGCGGGCAACCGCGACGGTCGATTCACCCAGGCTCAGGCTGTCCTTGATTGCCTTGAACCCCTTGACGTCGGATTCCATCACTTTCGAGATGGCCCAGACGGCCGAGTTGTCCTTGGCGGTGGCCACGTTCTTGCCGGTCGAGATGGCGTTCTGGGTCTGACCCAGGTTCATGTTGACCGACTTGAGGGTCTGCAGCGCCACCATTGCGCCATTGTTCGTCAGAATGCTGGACATAGCATCATCCTTTGATCTTGTGGGCCTTTGGCCCGGGTTTGCATCCGCCCCTTCAGGCGTTCGGAAACGTCTTTCTGACGAGTGCGAAAGTCCGGGAACCGGTCTCGCGCCACACTCATTCCGAGGTGCGACGCCAGATTTGCCCCCGATCCCCTAATGGATTGCTAAAGCGGGCCTGTTGCATTCCGCGAATTTGACTCAATTGCCCGATCACGCCCGTTTCTCCAGCCGTGTCTTGGCCGGCGTCGCAAAGCGATGCTTCTGGCCTGCGCTGTCATAGGTCTCGAGCCCCTGCCTGACCCTGCGCAGTTCCGACATGCGGTTCGCGACCGCCCGAATACCCTCCAGTGCGCTGTTCAGCAGGGCCTGGTTACGGGTCACTTTCTGATGAAGCGGGCTCAGCTGGTCGCGGCGCAATTCGGGAGCGGCATTGATTCGTTCGACCAGCCTTTCCTTTTCGTCCGTCATCCGTCCCAGCTGATCCAGTTCGCCGCGCACCAGCGCGCCACGTTCCAGCTCCAGCAGCTCATCAAGTGAGGTGATCAAGTCGTCGAGGTCTTCATTGTCCATTTTGGGACTCCTTCAATGCGTTGAAGAGTGATTCGGCCAATCCGATACCGCCTGACTTGGCCAGTTGGTCGGCCTGTTGACGGACCAGAAAGGAAGAGAACTGCTCCTCTCCGGCGCCTCCGCCAAAGGCATCGCGCGCCTTGCCCAGGCCAGAGGCCTTCAGCATCTCGGCCAGGAACGTCGCTTCCAGCTCGACCGCGACCGCGCGCAGGGCGCTGTCAGGCGACGTCGCTTTGCCGGATCGGGGTTCGATAGGGACTGTCGTAGATATGTCCATTGGGCGCCTCGAAATTGTTTCGAACTTTCCCGATCAGACAGATAAGCGGTTAAAATAAACGTAACCGGTTTGCGGCAATGGTCAGGCTCGCAACGAAAGAAATTCGCATGACCGGACTGACGAGTTCCAACATCCTGCCGCTTGCCGGCCAGACAGCAAAGCCAGGCGCGCCAGCCCCTCAAGCCGATCCGCGCAGCGGGCGCACGCATGGTGATTTCGCCGCCGTGTTCCAAGAAGGAATCACAGCAGCACCGCCCCAAGAAAATGCCGTGACCAAAGAGAGTGACACCGCAGTCGCCGAGGAAGAAACCCTGACCGGCGAGCAGACCGAAAGTCTCAAAGATGGGGCGAAAGTCAAAGATCGGGGCGCGCCAATGGCGCTTGCTCCGCAGCAGGAACCGCCACGCGCAAGCCGATCTCAAAGCAGCGATCGCAAGGAAAATGCCCATCGCGGCGATACCCGTTCCGCCGAGCGTCTGAACACGGCCCCGAATGTCGCGGATCAAGCAGCCCAAACGCGCCAGACGGAAAGGCCTCGCTCAACACGGGTCAGCAACGAGAACTCGGTTTCGACCACACTGGTACGACCGGATCAGCCCGGACATTCCGCCGCCCGCCGGGAACTGCCAGCCGACCCTTGGCTCCGGTTCCGCTTTTCATCGGTGTCCGAGGCCGCGCCGCAAGAGCGAGTCGTTTCAAAGGTGTATGACCGGTCGGAGAAACCACATCCTGCCGGTACGCCGCAAGAGCTGCCTGTCGGTGATGGTCAGATGAGACTCGCACCCTCACAAGCGCAAGGCGCTGGCCCGTCGACCGCACCCGGCACCATTCATTTCGCGGCCCCCCAAAGCAAGAACGCCCCTGCTGACAGCGATAGGGAGCGAATGCATGAGGGAGGAGAGACTGCCAGAAAGATATCGATCCAAACTCGGGACCCGAGCCAGTTTAATCCGGTCCCTACAGCCGAAGAGATCTCTCTCGCCGTTGCAACGAGTTCCGAGGCCGTTGCAAATGCGAGCGCTCGTTCCGAGTCCGCCTCCGCCTCTCCCGCTGCAAAGGGAATGGCCCGGGCATATCCTGGAGAGTCCGAGCTGACTGGCCCGCTTGCGAATCAGCGATCGCAACCGGGGCGTCGAGATCACGCTGCTGAGGCCGTTCCGGTCGGGCCAGCGCGGTCCACGAGCCAGGAGCAGCGTATATCCTCGCTCCCTCCCCAGCGTGGTCAATCACGGCCACCGCGCGCCGGGCACACGGATTCCGCCCCAATGGCCCCCGCGGCAACCGGGGCCGCCTCCCCAGCCACCCCTGATAGAAAGACGGAACCTCTTGGCGAGATGCTGCCAGTACAGGCAAAGGTCAGAGATGGAGCACCCAGATTGCAGCAGGAACAGGCCATTGGCGGCAAAGAAGCGAGGCAGCCGATCCGCGTCTTTGCACAGTCGAAAGGTGCACCAGACCAGCGGATGACCCAGTTCCAGGCGGCGCCAACACCTGTCGCGGTCGGCATTTCGGACCGGCTGGTGCCCGCGCAAAGCGCCGCGTCGCAGACCGGAGCGCCCGTCGCGCAACCGGCCAGCGGAGGCGTTGATGAGCGGGAAATGCCGCGCCCATCTGCCCAGGATGATATCCAGACGAGGCCGCTTGTGATAGCGGAGCGCAAAGCTGGTGCCCCCAACACCAATCCTGACCAGCTACCGACCACACCCGAATCGTCGGGCCCGAAAGACAGAACCGTTAGGGTATCTGACACCGCACTGTCACCGCGTGAGCCCGCGCCACCACTGCGTGAGACTGCACTGCAGCCACGTGAGGTGGCACCGCTACTCCGCGTGGCCGCACCGCTACCTCATGAGGTAGCACCGCCACTGCGTGAGGCAGAAACGCCACCTCGTGAGGCTATATCACCACGGGGTGAAGCACCAATGCCACTGCGCGAGGTTGCGTCGCCGCCTCTTCAGCCGGGCGTTCGCACCAGCCAGGCAGCACAGCCCGCAGTGTTTGGAACCGTAGCACCCCACCAGGCATCCGTCGTGCAGGTGGGAGTCCGCTCTGGACCAGCCATGGAGCACCGGCCCGACCAGCCTTTGGACATCGCCTTGGCCGCTCCAACCACGTCCGGTATCTCGCCCGCGGCGGCTCCTCCGGCGACTCCCGCCGAAGCGGCCCGCCAGATTGCCGGGCAACTCGCCACGGCCGTAACCAATCAGCCCGACAGCGGCAGCATCGAGATCGCACTCGACCCTGAGGAGCTGGGGCGGGTTCAGATGAACCTGAAAACCCGTGGGGATATCTTGACCCTGACGATCGCGACCGATCGGCCGGAGACGCTTGATCTGATGCGGCGCCACATCGATCAGCTGGCGACGGAGTTTCGCGAAATGGGCTACAAGGACATCGCATTCAACTTTGGAGGATCGCAAACCGATGCGCGGGGCGGTGGGCACGGACAGCCGGGGGATGATGCCCATGCCGGGCAACCGCTCGATATCGAGCATACCGGAACCACCCCGGATCGCCCCCGGATCTCCGCCGGCGGACTGGATATGAGGCTTTGAAACATGGTTGAAACTGTACACTCCACCCGCCCCGGGGCGACGTCGCAAGCGCCTCAGACAACGACTCCGGAAAAGCGCAGTCTCAGTTCGGATTTCGACACGTTCATCCGGATGCTGACCACCCAGGCCAAATATCAGAACCCGCTCGAACCTCTGGATTCTTCCGAATACGCGGCTCAGCTGGCGCAGTTTTCGATGGTCGAGCAACAAACAAAAACCAACGATACCCTGACCGCCCTTGTCGAAAAACTGGGTGCTACGGATATGGCCAAACTGTCGAACTGGATTGGCAAGGAGGTCCGCGCGGTTGCTCCGGCCAATTTCGACGGAACGCCCGTTACCATATCTCCCGCTCCTCTTGCCGCTGCAGACAAGGCGTTTCTGGTGGTTCGCGACGCAAAGGGCGAGACTGTCGAGCGCTATCAAGTTCCGGTTTCCGCCGATCCGATAAGCTGGAGCGGTTTGAATGATGACGGGGAGCCACGCGACAACGGCCTCTACAGTTTCGCAGTGCAAAGCTACAAGGCGGACGAGTTGCTGCTGGAAGAGGCCGCCGCCGTCTATCACCCGGTAAGCGAAGCTCAGATCGAGAATGGCGAAGTGATCTTGATCCTTGAGGGCGGTCAGGCGATTTTGGCCAATATGGTAACCGGGGTGCGCGCGAACGGCTGATCTGCTCGCCGCTCCGGTTTGCCAAGGCGGGCGGGACTGCCCGTGCCAAGAACCAGAGGCCGAGTTGGAACAGACAGAGCATATCCCGCCACCGGGTCTTGTCGCGCAATTGCGCGAACGAAGCCTGTTGCAGACCGGCGACCGGTTCGAAACGCTTTATGGTGGGCGCACCAACCGGGTCTGGCGGTTGCATGGCCCTGCCGACGACCTGGTGGTGAAGCTCTATCGCAGGGATTTCGACAATCCTCTGTTCGGCAACGATGCCCAGCTCGAGGCGCTCTGCCTGGACCGGCTGGAGGGCACCGGGCTGGCCCCGCAACTGCGGGCTTCGGGCGCGCTCGGGCAAGAGGCATGGGTCGTCTACGACCATGCCCCGGGCGCTCCTTGGCGGACAGACCCGGCGATCGCCGCCCGAATGCTGGCCAATCTGCACAGGCGGGCGCTCGATATCCCGGCGCCAGCGGGGTGCAATGGCAGCGCCGCCATCCGAACGCATGCCGAGGCCATTCTGTCTCGTTGCGATCAACCTGACCGCGAACTACTCCTGAAAGCGCGGCCGCATACAGCGACGATCGCTCCGGGGCCCGCCTGCCTGATCCATGGCGACCCGGTTGCGGGAAACCTGTTGGTTTCAGGCGACCAGGCGATCCTGATCGACTGGCAATGTCCCGCCATCGGCGACCCGGCCGAGGATCTGGCGATGTTCCTGTCGCCGGCCATGCAGCAGGTCTATCGGGGCGCTCCTCTGACAGCGGCAGAGGAGCAGCAGTTTCTAAGCGCCTATGATAACGCCGGCACCGTGGCGCGTTACCTGTCGCTCAAGCCCTGGTTTCACTGGCGCATGGCGGCCTATTGCCGGTGGCGCGCCCGAAATGGGGCGCCCGATTATGCCCCGGCCTTTGAGCTTGAGCACGCGGCACTGGCGGCCTGCTGAGCGATCAGAGATCGCCCAGCCCAAGCACCAGATAGACCGGCGGCATGATCGCACGGCGGAACCGGCCAAGCGGAAAACGTGTCAACGGCGCTTGCATCGCTTGCGGCAAACCGGGGTCGGCGCCCAGCGCCAGCCGTGCCAGTGCGCGGCCCGAATAGGTCCCCATCGCGACCCCGTTGCCGTGATAGGCCAGCCCGGCAAACAGGCCGGGCGACCCTGGCACCGGTCCGACATAGGGCATCAGCGCGCGCGACAGACACACCATCCCGGACCACAGATTGGTCGCCTCGACCCCCGTCCAGGCCGGGAACATGGTGTCGAAATGCCGGCGCAGCCGGACACGGATTCCGGCTTCGCTCCGGGGGGAGGACAGCAGCCCGCCGCGCATACCGAACAGAAACCTCCGGTCCGGCATCAGGCGAAAATAGTGGAGCAGGTTGCGGGTGTCATAAGCCATCTGATCCGAGGTCCAGCCCTGGGCCTGCAGCTCTGCTTCGGTCAGGGGGCGGGTTACCATGACGCTCGATTGCGCGGGCATGTAGCGGCCAGCCAGCCAGGGCGGCATGTCCTCGCTGGAATAGCCGTTGGTGCAGATCAGTACCGTATCCGCCTCGACCCGGGCCAGGGGCGTATCCAGGACATGGCCCCGCGCGCCCTGCTCGATCCGGATTACGGGGCTGTTGCGGAACATGCGCGCGCCTGAACCGGTGGCGGCGGCGGCAAGGCCGAACAGGTACTTGCGCGGGTTCAGGGCAAAGCCGACATCGCTTGTCAAACCGCCGTGAAACTCTCCGTTCAGACCTTCGCTCGCCAAGTCGTGTTTCTCGTGCAGACGGCCATGCCCTGCATCGGCCTGACGGCGCAGCGCGTCCATGGCACGGGCGTTATGCGCCAGCTGCGTCTCGCCGCGCGAATGGGTGTCGGCAACGATACCGTATCGCTCGATCAGGCTTGCTGCGAGCTGGACCGCCTCTTTCTCGGCCTCATCAAACGCCCGGGTGCCCTCGGCGCCATAGCGTCTGCGTTTCTGTGCATCGCTCAGCTTGGAACCGCCCAGACAGCAGAACCCGCCATTGCGGCCCGACGCGCCCCAACCGGGCGCTTCGGCCTCGAACACGGCCACCGACACTCCGTTTTCGGCAAGGTGCAATGCGGCCGACATACCGGTAAAGCCACCGCCGACGATGGCGACATCCGCCCGGATGTCGCCCGCGGCTACGGGCCAGTCTGGCGCGGCGATGGTCTCGTCCCACCAGCAGCCCGCACGCGGCCCGTTGCCATAGGCGTAATCCGAAAAGATCCGGCGCATCAGCCGCGGGCCGCCGCCTGTTCATCCCGTTTCTGGCGCACCAGCGCCTGTTTCGAGATCAACGAGGCGCTGATCACGCCAACGGTCACGATCCCGATCATGATGGTGCTGAGCGCGTTGATCTCGGGGCTGACCCCCAGACGCACCGCCGAGAAGATCTTGATCGGCAGGGTGGTTGCGGCAGGGCCCGAGGTAAAGGACGCGATCACCAGGTCGTCCAGCGACAGGGTGAAGGCCAGCAGCCAGCCCGAGATCACCGCGGGCGCGATAATGGGCAGGGTGACCAGCCGAAAGGCCTCGGCTGCGGAACAGCCCAGGTCCAGCGCCGCCTCTTCCAACGAACGGTCGAAGGTGACCAGCCGCGATGACACCACAACCGAGACATAGCACATGGCAAAGGTCGTATGCGCCAGCACGATGGTCATCACCCCGCGATCCAGCCCGATCCCGATGAACAGCAGCAACAGCGACAGACCGGTGATCACCTCGGGCATCACCAGCGGTGCATAGATCATGCCCGAGAACAGGGTACGGCCCATGAACCGCCCTGCCCGCACCAGCACCAGCGCAGCCATCGTGCCCAGTATGGTGGCCAGGGTCGAGGACATTACCGCCACCTTGAGCGTGACCCAGGCCGCGTTCAGAAACGCATCGTTCTGAAACAGCTCGCCATACCATTTGGTCGAGAACCCGGCCCAGACCGTCACCAGCTTGCTCTCGTTGAAGCTGTAGACGATCAGGATCAGCATCGGGATGTAGAGAAACGCAAACCCCAATGTCAGCGACACGGTGTTGAACCAGCTCATCCTGTTCATTTCTCGGCCTCCGCCTGTTTCTGCTGGTTGCGCTGGAACAGCACGATGGGCACCACGAGGATCAAGAGCAGCACCACCGCCACCGCCGAGGCAACCGGCCAGTCGCGGTTGGAGAAGAACTCCTCCCACAACACCTTGCCGATCATCAGCGTGCCGGAGCCACCCAACAACGAGGGGATCACGAATTCACCCAGAACCGGGATGAAGACCAGGAAACAGCCCGCGATGATACCCGGCCGTGACAGCGGGATGGTAACCAGCCAAAAGGCCTGCGCCCGCGAACAGCCCAGATCCTCGGCCGCCTCGATCAGCGACCCGTCCATCCGGTCAAGCGCCGAATAGACCGGCAGGATCATGAAGGGCAGATATGTATAGACGATACCGATATAGACCGCCGTGTTGGTGTTCAGGATGGTCAGCGGCTCGTTGATGATCCCGGTCCAGAGCAGGATCTGGTTCAGGTACCCTTCGTTCGACAGGATCCCCATCCACGCATAGACCCGGATCAGGAACGAGGTCCAGAACGGCAGGATCACAAGCATCATCAGGGTCGGGCGCCATTCCTCTGGCGCGCGGGCCATGGCATAGGCGATCGGATAGCCCGCCACCAGCGTCAGCAGGGTCGCGGTTGTCGCGATCCTGAGGCTGCTCAGATAGGCTTTCCAGTACAGATCATCTTGGGTCAGGAAGATGAAATTCTCGAAATCCAGTTCCCGGACAAAGGCCATGACACCTTCGGCCCAGTCGAACTGCGGGAAATAGGGCGGTCGGGCGATGGCCGCGTCCGACAGCGAGATTTTCAGCACGATGACAAATGGCACCAGGAACAGCACCAGAAGCCAGGCATAGGGAATGGCGATCAGCAGGAACCGGCGCATCAGTTTGCCAGCAGCACACCCGCCGTGGCTGTCCATGACAGCCAGACGGTGTCTTCCCAGGTAAAGCTGCGGCGCGAGATGCGGCGCGTGTTCGAGGTCTGCGCCTTGATGATCGTGCCGTCGGCAAGTTCCACGTAATAGGTTGAGAGGTTGCCGAGATAGGCGATGTCATGCACCCGACCCTGCACCGCATTGGCAGCGTCGGCGGGGCGTTCGGCGCTGATCGCCACCTTTTCGGGGCGGATCGCCAGATGGCATTTCTGCCCCTTGTCGAACCTGGTGGCGGATTTTGCGGTCAGCGCCGGCTGTCCCTCGGCCCAGTCGATGCGATAGCCGTCTTCGCCCTCGGGTGTGGCGCGGCCTTCGATGATGTTCACGTCGCCGATGAAGTCGGCCACATAAACCGAATTTGGAGTTTCATAGATGCGGTCAGGCGTGGCAACCTGCATCAGCTGGCCCTGATCCATGACCGCGACGCGGCTGGCCACGGTCATCGCCTCTTCCTGATCGTGGGTCACGATCACGAAGGTGGTGCCGGTTTTCTCCTGAATGTCCATCAGTTCGAACTGGGTATCCTGGCGCAGCTTCTTGTCCAGCGCACCCAGCGGCTCGTCCAGCAGCAAGAGTTTCGGCGCCTTTGCCAGCGATCGGGCAAGTGCCACCCGCTGCCGCTGCCCGCCCGAGATCTGGTGCGGTTTGCGTTGGGCAAACTTCTCCAGCCGGACCAGGCGCAGCATCTCTTCGACCCGGGCTTCGATCTCGGCCTTGGACTTGCGGTCGCGGCGCAGGCCAAAGGCGATGTTGTCCCACACGCTGAGATGCGGGAACAGCGCGTAGGACTGGAACATCATGTTCACTGCGCGCTTGTTCGGCGGCACCGGCGCGATATCCTGCCCGGCCAGTTCGATAACACCCTCGGTGGCGGTCTCGAAGCCGGCCAGCATACGCATCATCGTGGTCTTGCCGCAGCCGGACGGGCCAAGCAGGGCAAAGAACTCGCGCTCGAAGATATCCAGCGTCAGGTTGTCGATAGCGGTGAATTCGCCAAACCGTTTGGTCACGTTCTTGAAACGGATCAGCGGTTTCGCGTTGGGATCTTCCCAAGGCGCAAAGGTCGATGATTGCAAGGCTGGCCCCCGTATACGGCTGAATGGGGTTGAGGCTGGAGGCAGGCCGTCAGGCCCGCCCCCTAAGTGGCATGAACCGGATCAGGTGCCCGATTTGACCTTGGTCCACAGACGGGTCACCGTCCGCTGAATCTTCGCCGGATAGGGCGTGGTGGTATAGAGGTTGTCCATGGTTTCGGCATCCGGATAGATCGCGGTGTCGCCGATCACGTCCTCGACCAGGTGTTCCTGGCTCGCCTTGTTGCCGTTGGCGTAATAGACATAGTTCGACGCAGCCGCCATGTTCTGGGCGTCCATGATGAAGTTCAGGAACACATGTGCCGCATCCGGGTTCGGGGCGTCGACCGGAATGGCCATCTGGTCGAACCACATCAGCGAGCCCTGCTTGAAGGCGTGATATTCGATCTCGACGCCATTGTCGGCCTCGGCCGCGCGGTCACGTGCCTGAAGGATGTCGCCGGACCAGCCAATCGCCACGCAGATATCGCCATTGGCCAGCGCGTTGATATATTCCGAGCTGTGGAACTTCTGAATATAGGGGCGCACCGCCATCAGCACCGGTTCGGCCTTGGCGATCACATCGGCGTCGTGGCTGTCGGGGTTTTCGCCAAGATATTTCAGCGTGGCGGGGATGAGCTCGGTCGGAGCATCCAGGAAATGAACGCCGCAGGAGGCCAGTTTTTCCATGTTCTCGGGATTGAACACCAGGTCCATGCTGTTCATCGGCGCGTCTTCGCCCAGCACTTCCCTGACCTTGCCGACGTTCACGCCCAGGCCGGTGGTGCCCCACATGTAGTTGATCGAATACTCGTTGCCCGGATCGTATTGCGCGGTACGGGATTCGATCTGATCCCACATGTTGGCGTGGTTGGGCAGCTTGGACAGGTCCAGCTTCTGGAAGGCGCCCGCCTGAATCTGGCGCTGCAGGAAGGTCCCGGTGGGCACCACGACGTCATAGCCCGATCCGCCGGCCAGCATCTTGGTCTCCAGGACCTCGTTGCTGTCGAACACGTCGTAGATCAGCGTGATGCCGGTTTCGGCCTCGAACTTGGCGAGCAGTTCCTCGTCGATATAGTCCGACCAGTTGTAGACCCGCACCTCTTCGGCAAAGGCCGTCGAGCTTGCGAGCGCGACCACCGCCGTGAGTGTCAGCGATTTGAATGTCATTGAATGTCTCCCTGCAAGGTGGCGGGTATTTTCCCACCTCGGTAGATTTGATCAAGTTTTGCCTTCTGCGGCAACAGTGTTTATGTTTTCACCTAGTCGAAGGTCTGACAAGTCGTCATGACGAAATAGAGGCAAGTCCTTTGAATATGATCAAAAAAGGTGCATCCGTGTCCGCTCAGAGCGAAGCAAAACAACCTGTTCACGAAC
This sequence comes from Ruegeria pomeroyi DSS-3, assembly GCF_000011965.2. Taxonomy (NCBI): domain Bacteria; kingdom Pseudomonadati; phylum Pseudomonadota; class Alphaproteobacteria; order Rhodobacterales; family Roseobacteraceae; genus Ruegeria; species Ruegeria pomeroyi. Next base: position 3,673,880 of record NC_003911.12, read on the forward strand.
AGGTTTATCAGATGTTGCGGGCCCGAATTCTGTTCGGAGAGCTGGCTCCGGGGCAGGCAGTGACCATTCAGGGGCTGACTGATTCGCTCGGTGTCGGGATGACTCCGGTGCGCGAGGCGATCCGCCGTCTGATGTCCGAAGGCGCACTGTCATTTCAAGGCAATCGCCGGGTCAGCGTACCGGTTCTGACCCAGAACGATTTGCAGCAGGTCATTTTCGTAAGGAAATCAATCGAGGCCGAATTGGCACGCCGCGCAGCTGAACGGATGACGCCCAAGGCGGTGGCACAGCTTGTCACGCTGGACGAGGCGCTGGATATGGCGATCGACAGCGGTGATGTGGGCGGTTACCTGCGCTCGAACTACGATTTTCACGCCCTGCTCTATCAGGTGGCGGACGCACCGATCCTGACGGAAATGGCCGAGCGGCTGTGGCTTCGGTTCGGCCCGTCGCTGCGGGTCGTCTGTGGCCGGTTCGGCACCCAGAACCTGCCCGACAGGCACAAGGAAATGCTGGATGCCCTGCGCGCCGGCGATGTCGACGGGGTCGCCCGCGCGATGGAACAGGATGTCGAACAGGGCATGGAGCAGATGGCCGGCGTGTTGGCGGAAAACGCCTGACATCACGATTCGATTTGACATGAACAAATTTGATCATATTCTGCCATCAAGACCGTTTTTGCAGGAGACTCACCCGATGGCGACCATCACAAATCACATGCCCACCGCCGAATTGCAGGCGCTGGATGCGGCCCATCACCTGCATCCGTTCTCGGCAAACAATGCGTTGGGCGAAGAAGGCACCCGCGTTATCACCCGCGCCCGCGGCGTCTGGCTGAACGACAGCGAGGGCGAAGAGATCCTCGACGCCATGGCGGGGCTGTGGTGCGTCAATATCGGCTATGGTCGCGACGAGCTGGCCGAGGTCGCCGCCCGTCAGATGCGCGAGCTGCCCTATTACAACACCTTCTTCAAGACGACCCATGTTCCGGCCATCGCCCTGGCGCAGAAGCTGGCCGAACTGGCCCCCGGCGACCTGAACCATGTTTTCTTTGCCGGCGGTGGGTCCGAGGCCAATGACACCAATATCCGCATGGTTCGGACCTATTGGCAGAACAAGGGTCAGCCCGAAAAGACCGTCATCATCAGCCGCAAGAACGCCTATCACGGCTCGACCGTGGCCTCGTCGGCTCTGGGTGGCATGGCCGGCATGCACGCCCAAAGCGGCCTCATTCCCGATGTTCACCATATCAACCAGCCCAACTGGTGGGCCGAAGGTGGCGACATGGACCCCGAGGAATTCGGCCTGGCCCGCGCCCGCGAGTTGGAAGAGGCGATTCTGGAACTGGGCGAGAACCGCGTCGCGGCCTTTATCGCCGAACCGGTACAGGGTGCCGGCGGCGTGATCGTCGCGCCCGACAGCTATTGGCCCGAAATCCAGCGGATCTGCGATAAATACGACATCCTGCTGATCGCGGACGAGGTGATCTGCGGCTTTGGCCGGACTGGCAACTGGTTCGGCACCCAGACCATGGGCATCCGCCCCCATATCATGACCATCGCCAAGGGTCTCAGCTCGGGCTATGCGCCGATCGGCGGTTCGATCGTCTGTGACGAGGTCGCCCATGTCATCGGCAAGGACGAGTTCAACCACGGCTACACCTATTCGGGTCACCCGGTCGCCGCCGCCGTGGCGCTGGAAAACCTGCGTATCCTGGAAGAAGAGAATATCCTCGATCATGTGCGCAACGTGGCCGCGCCCTATCTCAAGGAAAAGTGGGAGGCGTTGACCGACCACCCGCTGGTGGGAGAGGCCAAGATCGTCGGCATGATGGCCTCGATCGCGCTGACCCCGAACAAGGCAAGTCGCGCCAAATTCGCCTCGGAACCCGGCACCATCGGTTACATCTGCCGCGAGCGCTGCTTCGCCAACAACCTGATCATGCGCCATGTTGGCGACCGGATGATCATTTCACCGCCACTGGTGATCACCCCTGCCGAGATCGACGAGATGTTCGTGCGCATCCGCAAATCGCTGGACGAGGCACAGGCTGAGATCGAGAAACAAGGCCTGATGAAATCCGCCGCCTGATCGACGGATGACAGAAACAGAATCCCAGGCCGGTCCTTTGGGGGCCGGCCTGACCTCATTTTTGGGGCGTTAGCGGTCACAGTCCCGTAAAGCGTCGCATCCGTCACTCAATTGTCGCAAATCGGTTGCAACTCCCCCCGGTGCACGCTTAACCTCGGGGCAATAGCGGCCAAGATCGCAATGTAAGTGTACGGGGAGCTGGCATTGACCACACGCACCAGCAGCGACACGTTCGTTGAATTCGAACGTGTCCAGAAGAGTTATGACGGCGAAACGCTTGTTGTAAAAGACCTCAATCTGACCATGCCCAAAGGCGAGTTTCTGACGATGCTCGGCCCCTCGGGTTCCGGTAAGACAACCTGTCTGATGATGCTGGCCGGCTTTGAAACCGCCACCCATGGCGAGATCAAGCTCGACGGGCGTCCGATCAACAACATCCCTCCGCACAAACGCGGGATCGGCATGGTGTTCCAGAACTACGCCCTGTTCCCGCACATGACGATTGCCGAGAACCTGTCCTTTCCGCTGGAAGTGCGCAAGATCGGCAAATCCGACCGCGAGGCCAAGATCAAGCGCGCGTTGGACATGGTCGAGATGGGCGCCTTTGGCGGCCGCCGCCCGGCCCAGCTCTCGGGTGGCCAGCAACAGCGGGTCGCATTGGCCCGCGCGCTGGTATTCGAACCGGAACTGGTGCTGATGGACGAACCGCTGGGCGCGCTGGACAAGCAGCTGCGCGAAAAGATGCAGTTCGAAATCACCCGTCTGGCGCATGAGCTGGGAATCACCGTGGTCTATGTGACCCATGACCAGACCGAGGCGCTGACCATGTCGGACCGCGTCGCGGTGTTCAACGATGGCGTGATCCAGCAGCTGGCGCCGCCTGACGAGCTTTATGAACAGCCTGCCAACAGCTTCGTTGCCCAATTCATCGGCGAGAACAACACCCTCGAAGGTGAGGTGCAGGAGATTCGCGACGGTATCGCAGTGGTCCGGCTCGACGATGGCGGGCTGATCGACTGCAAACCGGTCAATGTCAGCCGCCCGGGCGAACGCACCCGCGTGTCGATCCGCCCCGAACGGGTCGAATTCAACAAGAGCCGCCTGCAAAAAGGTGTCCACACGCTCAAGGCCGAGGTGATGGAATTCATCTACATGGGCGACATCTTCCGCACCCGCGTGCGCGTTGCCGGTAATGACGAATTCATCATCAAGACCCGGAACGCGCCCGACCAGGTGCGGCTGGAACCCGGCGCCCAGATCGAGATCGGCTGGCTGCCCGAAGATTGCCGCGCGCTGGACGCCTGATCCAGCGCCGGGAACGCTCGTCCCCGACAAAGGGGACGGATGCAATCGGACCTGGCCGCAGCGCCCGTCGCGGCCGGTCCCAGAAAAACCAAACGGGTCAACAAGGGAGCAATCCATGAAACTGAAGACAGCTTTGCTGGCAACGGCGCTGACCTCGGCAGCCTTTGCCGTCTCCGCGCAGGAAGTCACCGTGATGTCCTGGGGCGGCGCCTATACCAAGAGCCAGGTCGAAGCCTATCACAAACCCTTCACCGCCGAGACCGGCATCAAGGTGAACTCGGTCGACGCCGACAACCCGGCCACCCCGATCAAGGCACAGGTCGAAGCCGGCAACGTTTCGATTGACGTTGCCGACGTCGAATTCTCGGACGCCGTGCGCCTGTGCGACGAAGGTCTGCTGGAAGAGATCGATCCCGCGATCCTGTCCGCCGCCCCCGATGGCACCGCCGCCACGGATGACTTCATCGACGGAGCACTGCAGGATTGCGCCGTGGCCAACATCGTCTGGTCCACCTCGGTTGCCTACAACACCGCAAACGTGTCGATGGCCCCGAGCTCGATCGCCGATTTCTTCGACACCGGCAAGATCCCGGGCAAGCGCGGCCTGCGCAAATCCGCCAAGGCAACGCTGGAAATGGCTCTGATGGGCGACGGCGTTCCTGCAAACGAAGTCTATGACGTGCTCGACACCGACGAAGGCGTCGACCGCGCATTCGCCGTGCTGGACCGGATCAAGAGCGATATCGTCTGGTGGGAAGCTGGCGCTCAGCCGCCGCAGCTGCTGGCCGATGGCGAAGTGGTGATGTCGACCGCCTATAACGGCCGTATCTTCAACGCCGCCGTGGCCGAAGGTCAGCCCTTCGAAATCATGTGGGACGGCCAGATCCTCGACTTCGACCTGTTCGTGGTCCCCAAAGGCGCACCGAACAAGGACGCCGCCATGCAGTTCATCGCCTTCTCGACCAGCACCCAGGCGCTGGCGGATCAGGCCAAGTGGATCAGCTATGGCCCGGCACGCAAGTCCTCGGGCGCACTGGTCGGCCTCTACCAGGACGGCAAGACCGAGATGGCGCCCCATATGCCCACCTCGGAAGCAGCCCTGAAGAACGCGCTGGTCAACAACTTCGAGTTCTGGGTCGACAAGGACGCCGAACTGAACGAGCGCTTTAACGCTTGGCTGGCGAACTGATCGCAACCAATCGGGCCGCCCCCTTGCGGGGCGGCTCTTTCCCACGCAAGTTTCCCAGGACGAAGCCCCTATGACCGATATCGCTCAGCCGCTGACGACCGCGGACGGCAAACCGCTCAAGGGCGCGCTGCTCAGGGCGCAGGCCCGTGCGCGGCGCCGCGCCTTTCTTCTAGTTCTGCCGCTTCTGGCCTTCATCCTGATCACCTTCGTGTTCCCGATCGGACAGATGCTCTATCGCTCGGTCTATAACGAAGGGTTCACCTGGCACGAGGACGTCACCTCGGGCGACCGCACCCCGCTCATGACCAATCTTGCCGACTGGTTCGATGCCAACCCGCCGGGCACGGTGCCCGACGAGGCCGCTTTTGCCGCGCTGGCCGCCGATCTGGTGACGCTGCGCGATCTGAAAGCACCCGGTCAGGCCGGAACCCGGATCAATTATGAACTGTCGGGCTCGCGTTCGATGTTCACCAAGGCCGCCCGCAGCGCCAAAAAGCTGGAACCGCCCTACAAGGAGGCGATTCTCGAGCTGGACAAGGATTGGGGCAATCCCGAGCTTTGGCAGGCGATGCGCGGGGCCTCGTCCTCTTACACGACGAATTTCTACCTTGCCGCCATCGACCGCGAACGCGATGCCAGCGGCGCGGTGACCATGGTGCCCGAGAACCGGCAGGTCTATGTCAAGCTGTTCATGCGGACCTTGACCTTGTCGCTGTTGATCACCTTCCTGACCTTCATCCTGGCCTATCCGATCGCACATCTGCTGGCGACGCTGCCGCTGCGCCATTCCAACCTGCTGATGATCCTGGTTCTGCTGCCCTTCTGGACCTCGCTGCTCGTGCGGACCACAAGCTGGATGGTGCTGCTGCAAAGCCAGGGTGTGCTGAACGACACGCTGGTCGGCCTCGGTATCCTTGGCGACGATGGCCGCTTGCAGCTGATGTATAACCGGGCCGGTACCGTGATCTCGATGACGCACATCCTGCTGCCGTTCATGGTGCTGCCGCTCTATTCCGTCATGCGGATGATCAACCCGTCCTATGTACGCGCCGCGCGCTCGCTGGGTGCAACCAGCTGGACCGCCTTCCGCCGCATCTACTTTCCACAGACCGTGCCGGGGATCGGCGCCGGGGCGCTGCTCGTCTTCATCCTGGCGGTCGGGTATTACATCACACCCGCGCTGGTCGGTGGTGCCGATGGTCAGCTGATCTCGAACCTGATCGCCTTCCACATGCAGAAATCGCTGAACTGGTCGCTCGCCGCCGCTCTGGCCGCGCTGCTGCTGGCGGGGGTCCTGCTTCTCTATTGGCTGTACGATCGCCTGATCGGCATCGACAATCTGAAACTGGGGTAATCGGACATGGCACTTCCCAAACATGCATCGCCCCTGGAACGGGTCTGGCATTACACCTATCTCGTGATCTGCGCGCTGATCTTCCTGTTCCTCATCGCGCCGATCCTGGTGATCATCCCGCTCAGCTTCAACGCCGAGCCCTATTTCACCTTTACCGAGAAGATGCTGTCCTTTGACGCCGAGGGGTTTTCAACCCGCTGGTACGATCTGCTGCTGACCTTTGGCATGCTCGAACCCGAAGCCCCGCGCGACGGGTCCTGGTGGGCGGATGCCTGGGCGAACGCCCAGTGGATCCAGGCCACCAAGAACTCGATCATCATCGGTTTCTTCTCGACCATCCTGGCCACCACGCTGGGCACCATCGCGGCGCTGGGCCTGTCCCGGCCCGAGATGCCGGGACGGCGCGCGGTGATGGCGATCCTGATCTCGCCGATGATCGTGCCGATCATCATCACCGCGACCGGCCTGTTCTTCTTCTACTCGTCGATCGGCATTCAGGACTGGGGCATTCCCTATCTGGGCATCATCCTGGCCCATGCGACATTGGGCATTCCCTTCGTGATCATCACCGTGACGGCAACGCTGGTGGGGTTCGATCACTCGCTGACGCGGGCGGCGGCGAATATGGGGGCCGATCCGGTCACCACCTTCTTCAAGGTGCAGATGCCGCTGATCCTGCCCGGCGTGATCTCGGGGGCGCTGTTCGCCTTTGTCACCTCGTTTGACGAGGTTGTGGTGGTGCTCTTTGTCGGCGGTCTGGACGAACAGACCATCCCGCGCCAGATGTGGAACGGTATCCGCGAACAGATCAGCCCGGCAATCCTGTCGGTGGCCACCATCCTCGTGGTGATCTCGATTGCACTGCTGACGGTGGTGGAACTGCTGCGGCGGCGCTCCGAGAAGCTTCGCGGCCTCTCGCCGGGCTGAGGTTCAGCTCTGGATCAACACACAAGATCAAAACACTGGGGCCGGGCAACCGGCCCCTTTGCGTTTGTGCCGCAGAATTTCAGGTCAAGGCAGATCGACAACCAGCCGCAGCGGCGCCCAGCCATCCACGTTGCAGCGGGCCTCGATCTGTACCTGCGCCGTACCCTCCGGGATGACGACTCCACCCAGCGACCGGGTAAAGGGCTGCTCGGTCTCATGCGGATGGAACAAGGTGCGCATCCCCAGTTCCCGCCCCTGCATGTCCAGCACCCGCCAGCCATCGGCGTAATGGTCCCATCCGGTATCGGGGTGGCGCAGGGTGACGTCGAATCGCCAGCCATCACCGCTTTGATGAGCGGTGACTTTCTCGATCGCGGGCGGGTCGGCCAGAACCGGAGCCGCCAGCAGAAGGAACGGAATCAGAAATCGCATGCCAACAGCCTAACCTGCGCAAGCGCGCGGCGCGCTCACGATGCTGTGTCCAGGCGGCCTTCGGCGGGCAGGGTCAGCAGCACCGCCCGCGAATGCGAGGCGAATTCGCGCCGGTAAAGCACCGCAACCGTCAGCACACCGGCCCCAATCAACGCCAGCGGCCCGATCAGCCAGGCCACCGAGGCAAGCGCAAAATAGGTCGAGCGCAGCCCCTTGTTGAAGCTGCGCGCCGCGGTGATGCAGATCTCGGCCGCCTGTGCCGCGCGTGGCAGACAGCGCGCGTCCTCGGGCTCGTTCGGAACAGCGGCCATCAATACCGCGCAATAGCCGAACAGGCGATTGGCCCAGACAAATTTCAGGAAAGCATTGGACAGGAACAGAAGCACAATCAATATCTTGACCTCCCACACCAGCGCCGGCGCGCTGGTTATCGCAAGATCTTGTGCGATGTCCGACAACCGGTCGGTATTGCCGATCAGCGCCAGCCCGCCGCCCACCGCAATCACCGCCGTCGAAGCAAAGAAGGATGTCCCCTGCCGCATGATCGAGATTAGCTGCGCATCAAAGACGCGCGGCTGCCGGGTCACCATCTGGCGCATCCAGTCGCGCCGGAAATCCGCCATCAAGGCCGAGACCGAGGGCCTGCCCGGCGCCGGGTTCTCAATCCGCCAGCCGATCCACATCCACCCCGCCAGCAGAACGGCAACGGCAAGGTAATCCAGCGGGGCAAAAGCAAGGGCGCGGTCGATCCATGTCATGGGCGCGACAGTAGATCTTACCGGATTGCCTTGCCAGAACCGAAAATTGGTAATATTACTTTACCAGATGGAGGATCCCCTATGGATATGCCCACCCCGAACCCGACCGTCCTGGCCAAGAAGCCACGCCTTGTGCAGCGTCTGCGGCAGGTCCTGCCCGATGACGGGGTGATCGACGACCTCTCCGAGACGCGCGCTTATGAATGCGACGCGCTGACCGCCTATCGCTGCCCGCCGCTGCTGGCGGTTCTGCCCGCCTCGACACAGGAAGTCTCGGACGTGCTGCGCATCTGCCATGAAGAGGGCGTGCCGGTGGTGCCGCGCGGTTCGGGCACCTCGCTGGCGGGGGGCGCGCTGCCCACCGCCGACAGCGTGATCCTGGGCGTGGCGCGGATGAACGAGGTGCTGGAGACGGACTATGACAACCGCGTCATCCGGGTGCAATCGGGCCGTACCAATCTGAGCGTCACCGGCGCGGTCGAGGCCGAGGATTTCTTTTACGCCCCTGACCCCTCGTCGCAGCTGGCCTGCGCCATCGCGGGCAATATCGCGATGAACTCGGGCGGGGCGCATTGCCTGAAATACGGGGTGACCACCAACAACCTGCTGGGTGTCACCATGGTGCTGATGGACGGCACCGTGGTCGAGATCGGCGGCGCGCATCTGGATGCGGGCGGGCTGGACCTGCTGGGCGTGATCTGTGGCAGTGAGGGGCAGTTGGGCGTGGTCACCGAGGCCACACTGCGCATCCTGCGCAAGCCCGAAGGCGCGCGCCCGGTATTGATGGCGTTCGACAGCAACGAGGTCGCCGGTGCCTGTGTCAGCGACATCATCAAGGCCGGCGTTCTGCCGGTGGCGATCGAGTTCATGGACCGGCTCTGTATCGAGGCCTGCGAAGCCTTTGCCAAGGCGGGCTATCCGCAATGCGAGGCGCTGCTGATTGTCGAGGTCGAGGGGTCCGAGGCCGAAATCGACGACCAGCTGACCCGCATCATCGAGATCGCCCGGCGCCACAACCCGCTGGAACTGCGCGAAAGCCAGTCGGCCGAGGAAAGCGCCCGCATCTGGCTGGGCCGCAAATCGGCCTTTGGCGCCATGGGGCAGATCAACGACTATATGTGCCTTGACGGCACCATCCCCGTTTCCGCCCTGCCGATGGTGCTGCGCCGGATTGGCGAACTCAGCCAGGAATATGGGCTGAAGGTGGGCAACGTGTTTCACGCGGGCGATGGCAACATGCACCCGCTGATCCTGTTCGATGCCAACAAGCCCGGTGACCTGGAGAAATGCGAGGCATTCGGCGCTGACATCCTGAAACTCTGCGTCGATGCGGGCGGTTGCCTGACCGGCGAACACGGGGTGGGGATCGAGAAACGCGACCTGATGCTGCACCAATACGCGGCAGAGGATCTGGAGGCGCAGATGGCGGTCAAGGACGTGTTCGACCCGCACTGGCTGTTGAACCCCGCCAAGGTGTTTCCGCTGTCGGTGTCCGAGAGCCGACGCGCGGTACAGGTTGCGGCAGAGTAGCGGGGGCGCTGCCCCCTTGGCCTGCGGCCAATTCCCCCGGGATATTTTCAGCAAGAGGAAAGCCAATGCTGAGACCAGAAAGCGAGGCCGAACTGGCCCAGATCGTGGCCGGGCTGACCGCGCCGGTCCGCATACGGGGCGGCGGAACGCGGGGCGTGCCGGGGCCGAAGGCCGAGTTGGATATCTCGGGGCTGAGCGGCATCACGCTCTATGAGCCCGGCGCGCTGACGCTGGTGGCCAAGGCGGGAACGCCCGTGGCCGAGATCGAGGCGGCGCTGGCGGCTGAGGGGCAGCGGCTGGCCTTTGAGCCGGTGGATCATCGCGGGCTGATGGGCACCGGGGGCACGCCCACCATCGGCGGCGTGGTGGCCGGCAATATCTCGGGCCCCCGCCGGATACAGGCGGGCGCGGCGCGCGATTTCCTGCTGGGGGTGCGCTATGTCGACGGGCTGGGCCAGGTGATCAGCAATGGTGGTCGGGTGATGAAGAATGTCACCGGCTATGATCTGGTCAAGCTGATGGCCGGATCCTGGGGCACGTTGGGGGTGCTGAGCGAGGTCTCGCTGAAGGTGCTGCCAAAGGCCGAGACGCAAACCACGCTGGCGATTTCGGTGCCCGATGCGGCATCCGCCGTGCGCGCACTCTCGGCCGGGCTGGGCTCGCCCTATGAGGTGACCGGCGCGGCCTATGATCCGGCCCTGGGGCAGGCGCTGGTTCGGATCGAGGGGTTCGAGGCCTCGGTCGCCTATCGGGCGGAGGCGCTGAGCCGACTGTTTGCGCCATTCGGAACTGTGGCGCGGCTGGAGGACGATCCCTGGCCGGGCATTCGCGATGTGGCGCCGTTTCACGGGCGCGAAGGCGATGTCTGGCGGATCTCGGTGAAACCGGGCGATGCGCCGGAGCTGGCCGCACGCTGTAAGGCCGAAGCCTTGCTGTTCGACTGGGGCGGCGGGCTAATCTGGGCGCTGATGCCCGAAGGCGCCGACCTGCGCGGTCGGCTGGGCGAATTTGCAGGCCATGCGACCCTGATCCGGGGCGACCGGAGGCAGCACGCCATGTTCCAGCCGGAATCAGCCCCGCTTGCTGCTCTGACACGCGGGCTGCGGCAGCGGTTCGATCCGAAAGGGCACTTCAACCCGGGACTGATGGGGTAAGCGATGCAGACGAATTTCACCGCCGAACAGCTGACCGATCCCGGTATCCAGCGCGCCAACGAGATCCTGCGCTCTTGTGTGCATTGCGGGTTCTGTACCGCCACCTGCCCAACCTATCAGGTGCTGGGCGACGAGCTCGACAGCCCGCGCGGGCGCATCTACCTGATCAAGGACATGCTGGAAAACAGCCGGATTCCCGACGCCAAAACGGTCAAGCATATCGACCGTTGCCTCAGCTGTCTGGCCTGCATGACCACCTGCCCCTCGGGCGTGCATTACATGCATCTGGTCGATCACGCGCGCGAGTATATCGAGCAGAATTATCGCCGCCCGTTCAGCGACCGCGCGCTACGCTGGATCCTGTCGCGTATCCTGCCCTATCCCACGCGGTTCCGGCTCGCTTTGCTGGGCGCCAAGATCGGCCGCCCGTTCCGCGGGTTGCTGCCCGATGCGCGGCTGCGCGCGATGCTCGACATGGCGCCGAAACATATCCCACCCGTCAGCCGCAACGACGATCCGCAGAGCTTTGCACCGGCTGGCGCGCGCAAGAAACGCGTCGCCCTGATGACCGGCTGCGCGCAAAAAGCGCTGAACACCGATATCAACGACGCCACCATTCGCCTGCTGACCCGGCTGGGTTGCGAGGTCGTGGTGGCCGAGGGGGCGGGATGCTGCGGAGCGCTGACCCATCACATGGGGCGAACCGATGAAAGCCACGCGACGGCGGCCAAAAACATTCGCGCCTGGGTGCGCGAGATGGATGGCGCCGGGCTGGACGCGATCGTGATCAATACCAGCGGCTGCGGCACCACCGTCAAGGATTACGGCCACATGTTCCGCAACGAGCCGCTGGCAGACGAGGCCGCCCGCGTGTCGTCCATCGCGATGGACATAAGCGAGCTGTTGATTAAGCTCGACCTGCCCGAAGGCACCGACAAGGGGCTGACCGTGGCCTATCACGCCGCCTGCTCGCTGCAACACGGGCAAAAGATCAAGACCTATCCCAAGGACCTGCTGAAACGCGCGGGGTTCAAGGTGGTCGAACCTGCCGACAGCCATCTATGCTGCGGCTCGGCCGGGACCTATAACCTGATGCAGCCCGAGATCTCGGGCAAACTCAAGGCGCGCAAGATCCGCACGCTTGAGGCCAAGAAACCCGACCTGATCGCGGCAGGCAATATCGGCTGTATGATGCAGATCGGGTCAGGCACCGAACTGCCGATCATGCACACGGTGGAACTGTTGGATTGGGCCACGGGCGGACCGCAGCCACCGGCGATGACCGCGCCAGGCAAGCGCGCGCCCGAGGTGCCGATCCTGCGTTAAAGCATTTCCAGGAAAAGTGGGTACCGGTTTTCCTCCCGCAGATGCCCGGTGTCAAACAGTCAGAGCGGTTTCTGCCGCGACGCAATCGCCGCCCCGGCCAGCAAGAGGCCGGCGGCGACCAGCAGGCTGATACCGATATCGCCGACCAGATCGCCGACCAGCCCCGCGCCATAGGGGCCCAAGGTCTGGGCCACGGCAAACACCACCGTGAACAGGCTGATCGCGCGGCCCCAGCTTTCGGGCGGCAGGTTCTGGCGCGCGAAATTGGTCACCGCGCCCGGCGCCATGAAGACCGACAGGCCAAAGACCACCGCAGACAGCAGCAGGGCCGGACCATTGGGCAACACCACCGGCAGCGCCGATCCAACCGCGATACCGGTCAGGATCATCGCCAGCGGCAGACCCGAGGCATAGCGCGCCAGCACCGGCCGCCACACCAGCGGCGAAACCGAAATACATAGCCCCAGGATCACCCAGACCAGCGCGATGAAGGGCGCGCTGGCCGCCTGCTCGGTCATCCAGGCCGACAGAAAGGTCAGATAGACGATGTAGCCCAGACCGAAACCGGCATAACCCGCCAGTTCCGGCAGCATCCGGCGCAGCGGCAGTGGGGCATGCCCCGCCTGCGACTGGACAGGGGCGCGCTGTTGCACCGCCGCCCACAGGGCCAGCGGCAGGAAGGTCAGGCTGGCGCCGCCGATCAGATACCAGGCCAGCGGCCAGGCTGCCGGTCCATAGGCCTCCAGAAACAGCGGCAGCGCGGCACCGGCCAGCACAATGCCCAAGCCCCCGCCCGACCCGAACAGGATCGCGATGGCGAGCGCGTTGCGCCGCGGATCGTTGCGAAACAGGCCAGCAGTCAGCGTTCCGGCGGTGGAAAAGGACATCGCGCCAAAGAACCCGGCCAGAATGCGCCACGACGTTTGCCACCACAGTTCGGCATTGGCACCGGTCGCCAGCAGCGCCAGCGTGGTGGCAATCAACCCGGTGATGAACAGGCGCACCGGACCGACACGCCGGATCGCCATCATGGTCAGCACCGCACCCGCGATATAGCCCAGCGCGTTGGCGGTGTTCAGCCAGCCCGCCTGGGCATAGTTCCATTGCATCTCCGATTTCATCGCCGGCAGCAGCAGGCCATAGGCGAAACGGGCAAACCCGTTGGTCACTGTCACCCCGAGCGCCAGCCCCGCCAGCACCAGCCATGACCGGGTTGCCGACAATGTCATCGCGTGACCGATAGATGCAGAGACATGTCGCAACCCTCGTGATGTCGCTGGCGTCAGGCCAGGCGCAAACCTTGCGCGACCCTGCCAAGCCTGACCCTTTGGCGCAAGCGGCAGCTTGCGCATATCCGCCAAGAAGCCCCGACCACGCCCCATTTTCGCCCTATGCGCCCCCTATCCCGAAGCGCAACCACAAGAAGCGGAGGTCCGCGTGCGCACATCCATTCTGGCATTTGTTCTTGCCGCCGTATCGACCATCGCCGGCGCGCAGGACAGCGGGCTGACCAGCCTCGAGACCACCGATGCCGGGCGCAGCTGGCTGGCGGTCGGGCGGCTGGATATCGACGGCACAGGTTTTTGCACCGGTGCCCTGATCGCGCCCGATCTGGTGCTGACCGCCGCGCATTGCCTCTATGACAAGACAACCGGACAGCGGATCGACCCGGCCCGGATCGAGTTTCTGGCCGGTTGGCGACGCGGGCGAGCCTCGGCCTATCGCCGGGTTGCACGCGCGGTGCATCATCCCGACTATCTTTACGAAGGCGCCGTAACCGCCGAGCGGGTGCGCAACGATCTGGCGCTGTTGAAACTCAGCCAGCCGATCCGCAACACCACCGTTGTCCCGTTCGAGACCGGCAATCGCCCGATGCGCGGTGATGCGGTTCAGGTCGTATCCTATGCCCATGACCGGGCCGAAGCGCCCTCGCTGCAAGAGGCCTGCGCCGTCATGGCCCGTCAGCAGGGCGTGCTGGTGATGTCCTGTGATGTGGATTTCGGCGCTTCTGGCTCGCCCGTCTTCAGCCTGTCGGACAGCACGCCGCGCATCGTCTCGGTGGTCTCGGCCAAGGCCGAGGTCGATGGCGCGCGGGTGGCGCTTGGGACTTCGCTGGACGACACCCTGACCTTTCTGATGGGAGAGCTGGACAGCCATAAACGCGCCGAGATCCCGACCGTTCCGCGCGTCAACCGCCTGTCGGCCAGCGGCCAGGGCAGCGCCTCGGGTGCCAAGTTCGTGCGCCCATGAAAGGTCTGATCGCCCTTGCCCTTGCGGCGCTGCTGGTCACCCCGGCTCTGGCACAAAACAGCGGGCTGCGCCGCCTGACGGACCGCGACGACCTGTTCGGATGGGAAGCGGTCGGGCGGCTGGACATTGCCGAGCAGGGCTTTTGCACCGGCACTCTGATCGCCCCCGATCTGGTTCTGACTGCTGCCCATTGCGCCTTTGACGGGCGCACCGGTGCGCATTACCGCGCGGGCGAAATCACCTTTCGCGCCGGGTTCCGCGATGGCACCTCGGTGGCCGACCGCCGGGTCGTGCAAATCGTGACACCTTCCGAATTCCGGGCTTCGGGTGCCGTCTCGGCCGAGCGTATCCGGGTCGATGTGGCACTGATGCGGCTTGATGATCCGGTGCCGACCGCGCTGGCCGATCCGTTTGCCCTGCATTCGGGCGACGTGAGCGGCAGCGAGATCAGCGTTTCGTCCTACGGGCGGGGCCGGGCCGAGGCGATCTCGCGTCAGCGCGCCTGCCAGATGCTCTGGCGCCAGCAAGGCCTGATCGCCTTTGACTGCGACGTGACCTTCGGCTCGTCCGGGGCCGCCATCCTTGCGCGCGAGGGCAGCCGGGGCCGGGTGCTGTCACTGGTCTCGGCCGGTGGCGTGGTCGACGGGCGCTCCATCGGTTATGGCATGGAACTGGCCGATACCGTGGCCACGCTGAAACAGAAGTTGCGCGCCAATGCCCCGGCACCGGCGGCCAATATCCGCCGTCTGCAAGTGGGCGGCAGCCTGTCGTCCGGCACCTCGGGGGCCAAGTTCCTGCGCCCCGGCGGCTCTTGAAACCGCGCTCTCGCTTTCCCATCTCAGTTTGACCGGGCCGCCGCATTGCGGGGTCCGGGCCTGCAACCGCCCGTCCGTGACGGAGGGCTTTTGGCATCAATCGCTCGAAGAAGAGGATTACGACATATGCGCAGTTTCGATTTCGCCCCGCTGCACCGCGCCAGCATCGGTTTCGACCAGATCGCCGATCTGATGGACAGGGTCATGTCCAGCGATGTGGGGCAACCCAGCTATCCGCCCTATAACATCGAGAAAACCGCGGCCGATGCCTATCGCATCTCGATCGCCGTCGCCGGCTTTGCCGAGACCGACCTGTCGGTCGAGGTCAAGGAAAACGCCCTGGTGATCTCGGCCCGTAAGGCCGCCGACGAGGCCGAGCGGACCTTTCTGCATCGGGGCATCGCCACCCGCGCGTTCGAACGCCGCTTCACGCTGGCAGATCACGTGCGCGTCACTGGCGCCAGCCACGAAAACGGAATGCTGCATATCGACCTGAAGCGCGAGATTCCCGAGGCGCTGAAACCGCGCCGGATCGAGATCGCTTCGGTCAAATCCGCCGACACGCCCGAACGGATCGAGGCGAAGGCGGTCAACTAACCTCCGATCCGCGCGCCCCTGCGGTTTGACGGGTGCGCGGGTCATTCGCGATAAACCGGACCTCCCTCGGTTATCGCACCTTGCGCGCGCCTCATGTTCCTCCAGGCATGGGGCGCGCCTTTCTATCGCAGGCACCCGGGTTCAGCGCCGCACCCGATAGGTCAGCGCGCGCCGGATCAGCCAGCCATGCCGGATCGGGTCGATCTCGTCGGCGCTGCGAAACAGGATGGCGCGGGTCCCCTCGATCCGGTCAAGGCCTTCGAACTGTTCCAGATAGTCGGGGATCAGGCGGCTCTGACAATGCACATAAAGCGCAAAGCCGCCCTGACGCGGGCATCCCAATCGCAGGGTCGACCCGCGCGGCGCCAGATAGGCGGGCTGGCCCCATTTCAACGTCTCCTGCAAGGGCTGCGCCTGGGGTAATTCCGCGGCGCTGCGCAGGATCAGCGCGCGCAGCTTGAGCAGCCCCGCGCGCGGCCCGGCCGGAAAGGCCGCAAACGCCTCGGCCAGTTTTGGATCGCAAATCTCGGTCATGTCAGGGGCAGCGTCGCATCCATCCTGTCGATATAGTCCGACAAAACCCGGTCGCCCGCAACGCGGCGTTGCAGCGGGGTCGCGACCGGCGTCGCCCGCATCGCGGCCAGCATCGGTGCGACCGACAGATCGGCACCGGTTGGCGCATCGCCAAACAGAAAGGGTTTCTGCCACAAAAGCGCGGTCACCGCCTCGAAACTGCGCTCGACCCGGTCGCGCCGTTCGGCTTCGGAGAACCGGGCCATGCCCTGAAAATCGAGCCCGCGCAGCACCTGCGCCCGGATCCGATTGGTGACCGGCTTGCGCAACAGGCGCGGGATCTCGCCAAAGAATGTGTCGCGAATGATCGCCCAGACCGCGTCATTGCCCCAGCGATCAAGCACCAGATAGGGATAGAAATGATCCTCGGCCATATGGATCAACGCCCGCGCGCTTGCCCGCTGGGCATCGGTCAGGCCACGGTCGAACTCCGCGCCGCGCGACTCCAGCCAGGCACGGATACCGTCGCTGTCGGGCACCAGCCGTTCCGGCGTGCGCAACACCGGCAATTTGCCGTGAGGCATGCGGCGCGGGTCGGTCTGATCCTGCCGTTGCCAGGGTTCACCGGCCAGGGTGAGAAGATAGGCGGCTTTGACGCAAAACGGGCTGGCAGAGTAAAGCCCAAAGGCTTTGGGAAAGGTGATAAGGGTCAGCATGGGGGTCTTCCTGATTTCAACTGCTGCCTGATTAGGGCAGCATGGTGACAGATTCTGTCATCAGCCCCGGGTTACCCTGCGCCATGTCGAAAACCGCAAGATTGTTCCAGTTGATGCAGGCGCTGCGCTCGGGTCCGGCACCGCATACCTCGACGGCGCTGGCACAGGACCTGGGTGTCTCGCCGCGCACCATTCATCGCGACATCGACGCGCTGCGCGGTCTTGGCGCCGTGATCGACGGCGAGGCGGGGTTTGGCTTTACCCTGATCGAGGACGCAACCCTGCCCCCGCTCGGTTTTACCGATGACGAGCTGGAGGCGCTGGTTCTGGGTCTGCGCGAGGCGGAGCTGATCGGCGACCCGGCGCTGAGCCAGGCCGCCAGCGCCGCTCTGCGCAAGCTTCAGGGCCGCCTGCCGCCGCGCCAGTCGCACCGGCTGTCCCATGCGGTGCTGACCGCGACCCGGTTTGACCGGCCCCAGCCGCCAACAATCCCGGTGGCCGAACTGCGCGCCGCCGCCTGGGACGAGATGGCGGTGAGCTTCGATTATACCGACATGCATGGTGCGGCCACCTCGCGCACCGTCTATCCGCTGTCCATCGTTTATATGGATCGCTCCAGCGTGCTGATCGCCTGGTGCCTGTTGCGAAAGGATGTGCGGGTGTTCCGGCTTGATCGGATGCGCGATCTGGTGATCACCGGGCAGAGCTTTCGCCCGCGCCGGGTGCCGATGCTGCGCGATGCGCTGGCACAGATCCGCGCGCAACAAGCGTGAGTACTTTGTCCGCCGCCGCTTTCGCGGTAGGCTGGGGCCCGAGCAGCAAAACAGGGCGCGACCCATGATCCGGTTCCTGACATCTCTGGCGCTTTGCCTGGGCGGCAGTGTTGCGGCGGAAACACCCGCCACGTTGATCCCGGCGGTGGCGCAATCCTTGCGCCCGGTGCTGCGGCCTGACCTGCTCACCCCTGTGTCTCAGGATATCGAAGCGCAGTTTCAAACCTGGTTGATCGAGTTTCGCGCCCGCGCGCTGACCCTCGGTATCACCCCCGCCACGCTGAATGCCGCCCTGCCCGGCCTCAGCTATGACGCCGAGGTGGTGCGGCGCGACCGCAATCAGGCGGAGTTCACCAAGACGATCTGGGACTATCTCGACACCGCCGTGTCCGAGGCCCGCATCGCCAACGGCCGCAAGGCCGTGGCCCGTCACCGGGACCTGCTGGCCCGGATCGAGGCGCGATGGGGCGTCGACCGCCATGTGGTCGCTGCCATCTGGGGGCTGGAAAGTGCCTATGGCGCGGTGCGCGGGGGAGACAGCACCCTGCGTTCGCTGGCTTCGCTGGCCTTTGACACCCGTCGCGCCGAGTTCTTCGAAGGCCAGCTGATCGCCGCCCTGCGTATTCTTGACAGCGGCGATGCCCGGCTGCGCGATCTGCGCGGCAGCTGGGCGGGCGCGATGGGCCATACCCAGTTCATGCCGACCTCGTATCAGGAGCATGCGGTGGATTTCACCGGCGACGGGCGCCGCGACATCTGGTCGGATGACCCCAGCGACGCGCTGGCCTCGACCGCCGCCTATCTCAAGGCCAATGGCTGGGTCAGCGGCCAGCCCTGGGGGATCGAGGTGCTGCTGCCCAAGGGGTTCGACCTGACCACAGCCCGGCGCGAGTTGACGCGGATGCCCTCGGACTGGGCCGCTGCCGGAGTGCGCGATCTGGAGGGGCGCGCAGTGCCCGACCATGGCCCCGCCAGCATCCTGCTGCCCGCCGGACACAGCGGCGCGGCCTTCATGATCTTTGACAATTTCGCGGTGATCGAGACCTATAACACCGCCGATGCCTATGTGATCGGGGTCGGCCATCTGGCCGACCGCATCGCCGGCGGGGGGCCGATCCGGGGCAACTGGCCACGCGCCGACCGGGCGCTGACCTTGGACGAGCGGATCGAGCTGCAAGAGCGCCTGACCGCCGCCGGGTTCAACACGCAGAAGATCGACGGCAAGATCGGCCCGCTGACCATCAACGCGGTGCGCGACTATCAACTGGATCAGGGTCTGGCGCCTGACGGCTATGCCTCGTTGCGGGTGCTGGAACGTCTGCGCAGCGCTAGCTGACGGCCCGCGCATATGCGGTCCGCTCTTTTCCATCCTGACCTAATCCGCTAAAGCCGGTTTGACCAAAACGAACCTTGGCAGCAGCGTTCCGGAACCGGCGACGGGCTGACCCGCATCAAGGACAGGACGACGACATGAAATTCACCCTCTCCTGGCTGAAAGACCATCTCGACACCACCGCCAGCGTGGACGAGATCGCCGAGGCGCTGACCGATCTGGGGCTCGAAGTCGAAGGTATCGAGAACCCCGCCGCGCGTCTGGCCGGGTTCACCCTGGCCCATGTCAAGTCCGCCAGCCAGCACCCCGATGCGGACCGTCTGCGCGTCTGCGTGGTGGAAACCAACGAGGGCGAGAAACAGATCGTCTGCGGCGCCCCCAACGCGCGCGAGGGCATCACCGTGGTGCTGGCGAAACCCGGCGACTATGTGCCCGGGATCGACGTGACCCTGTCGGTCGGCAACATCCGGGGCGTCGAAAGCCACGGCATGATGTGTTCCGAGCGCGAGCTGGAACTGTCCGACGAACATGACGGCATCATCGAGCTGCCCTCGGGCGAGGTGGGCGAGCGGTTCATCGACTGGCTGGCCGAGAACGACCCGGCCAAGGTCGACCCGGTGATCGAGATCGCGATCACCCCCAACCGCCCCGACGCGCTGGGCGTGGCGGGCATCGCCCGCGATCTGGCCGCGCGCGGGATCGGCACGCTGAAAACCCGCGCCTATGCGCCGGTGCCCGGCGATTTCGACTGTCCGATCAAGGTGACCATCGACGAGGATACCCGCGACGGCTGCCCGCTCTTCACCGGCCGCCTGATCCGCGACGTGCGCAACGGCCCCAGCCCGCAATGGTTGCAGGACCAGCTGCGCGCCATCGGCCTGCGCCCGATCTCGGCGCTGGTCGATATCACCAACTACATGACCTATGACCACAACCGCCCGCTGCATGTCTTTGACGCCGACAAGGTCAAGGGCAACCTGCGCGTCCACCGCGCCGCGGGGGGCGAGACGCTCAAGGCGCTGGACGAGAAGGAATACACCTTTCAGCCGGGCATGATGGTGATCTCGGACGATGAAGGCGCCGAAAGCATCGCCGGCATCATGGGCGGTGACGCCACCGGCTGCACCGAGGAGACGGTGAATGTCTTCCTCGAAAGCGCCTATTGGGACAATGTGCAGATCGCGCTGGCGGGCCGCGCACTCAAGATCAACTCGGACGCGCGCTATCGTTTCGAGCGCGGCGTCGATCCGGCCTATACGCTCGAAGGGCTGGAGCACGCGACCCAGATGATCCTCGATATCTGCGGTGGCGAGGCCTCGACCGTAGTGATCGCGGGCGCGGTGCCCGATCATTCCCGCGCCTACAAGCTGGACGCCGAGCGGGTGCGGTCGCTGGTCGGCATGGACATCCCCGAAAGCGAGCAGCGCCAGACGCTGACACGGCTCGGCTTCCGGCTTGAAGGCAACATGGCCCATGTGCCCAGCTGGCGCCCCGATGTGCAGGGCGAGGCCGATCTGGTCGAGGAAGTGGCCCGTATCGCCTCGCTGACCAAGCTGGTGGGCAGGCCGCTGCCGCGCCTGACCGATGGTGTGCCCAAACCGGTGATGACGCCGCAGCAGCGCCGCCTGTCGATGGCGCGCCGCACAGCGGCCTCGCTCGGTTACAACGAATGCGTCAGCTATACCTTCATCGATCAGGCCTCGGCCGCTCTGTTCGGCGGCGGTACTGATGCGACCATGCTGGAAAACCCGATCTCGTCGGAAATGAGCCATATGCGCCCCGACCTGTTGCCGGGCCTGTTGGCGGCTGCCGCCCGCAACCAGGCACGTGGTTTTGCCGATCTGGCCCTCTTCGAGGCCGGGCCGGTGTTTCACGGCGGCGAGCCGGGCGAACAGCGGGCGCAGATCGCGGGCCTGCTGGTGGGCCGCACCGGGCCCAAGGACGTGCACGGCGCCGCGCGCGCCGTCGACCTCTATGACGCCAAGGCCGATGCCGAGGCGGTGCTGGCCGCGATGGGCGCACCCGCCAAGGTGCAGATCCTGCGCGACGGTGACGGCTGGTGGCATCCCGGCCGCCATGGTCGCATCTGCCTGGGCCCGAAAAAGGTGCTGGGGGTCTTTGGCGAGCTGCACCCGCGCGTTTTGCAGGCAATGGATGTAAAGGGCCCGGCGGTCGCCTTCGTGCTCTGGCCCGAAGAGGTGCCGCTGCCGCGCAAATCGGGCACCACGCGCGCCGCGCTGGCGCTGCGCGACCTGCAAGCGGTCGAGCGCGACTTTGCCTTTGTGGTCGATGCGGGTGTCGAGGCGCTGACGCTGGTCAATGCCGCCGCCGGTGCCGACAAGGCCCTGATCGAAGATGTGCGGGTGTTTGACGAGTTCATCGGCGGCTCGCTGGGCGAGGGCAAGAAATCGCTGGCCATCACCGTGCGCCTGCAACCGACCGAGACCACGCTCAAGGAAAAGGATATCGAGGCCGTCAGCGCCAAGATCGTCGAAAAGGTCGCCAAGGCCACCGGCGGCACCCTGCGCGGCTGATCCGTTCCCGGTACTTGATGAAAAGGCGCGCCAGGACGGCGCGCCTTTTGCGTTCTACCCTGTCAGGTATTCGGCCAGAATGTCGAACACCAGACGGATGCGCCGGCTGGTGTGCAACTCGCGATGTGCGGTCAGCCAGACCGGGAACAGCAGCGGTTCCATCTGCGGCAGCACGCGTTCCACGCCGGGTGTGGCGGCAGCCACGCCATCGTCCATCGGCGCGATGCCAAACCCCTGCCGCACGTAATCCCAGGCCACCACCCCGCTTTGCGAACCAAGGCGGAAGTTGGCGCGCGTCAGCGGCAGGCCCAGCGGCGTCAGATGGCCGAGCATCTCGGTCACATCGCCAAAGGCGATGAAATCATGCGTGGCCAGATCATCCTTGGTCACCGGGCGCCCGCGCCGGTCGAGATAACCGGAAGCGGCATAGAAATGCGCCGTTGCCTCGCGCACCAGCCGGGCGATCAGATCGGGCTGTTCGGGCCGCACGTGGCGGATGGCGATATCGGCCTCGCGCCGCATCAGGTCGCGGATATCGTTGGCGGCGATCACCTCGATCTCCAGCCGGGGGGCCTGCGCGCGGATGCGGCGCAGTGCCTCCGGCAGCACATAGGCCGACATCACGTCGCTGGCCGTGATCCGGACGCGCCCCTCGATGGATTGCGCCTGACCCGAGGCCGCCAGCGCCACCCGATCCGCCGCCGCCCCCATGGCGCGCGTATGTTCCAGCAGGTCGGCCCCCGCATCGGTCAGCACCAGTGTCCGCCCGATCCGCTCGAACAGCATTACGCCCAAATCCTGTTCCAGCGCGGCGACCTGACGGCTGAGCGTCGGTTGTGTCAGGTCCAGCCGCCGCGCCGCCGCCGACAGCGACCCCGTCTCGGCGGTTTTCAGAAAGGCGCGGATGTGGTTCCAGTCCAGCTTGGTCAGATCGCTCATGCATTCCTGTATAAGCAAACTGCGAATTTCGGCAATTTCTATTGACTCTGCGCATATCTATTCTGCCGCCAAAAGGAGCACCCAATGGTTGACAGCACCACATTCTGGAACAAGGTCGCCGAGAAATACGCCCGCACCCCGATCGCGGACATGACATCCTATGACTATACACTCGAACGCACCGCGGCCCATCTGAAACCCGGTGACCGGGTGCTGGAACTGGGCTGCGGCACCGGCTCCACCGCCTTGCGGCTGGCGCCCGATGTGGCCGCAATCGTTGCCACCGACATCGCCCCGGCGATGCTGGCGGTGGGGCGGCGCAAGGCCCGCGAGCAAGGCGTGGAAAACGTCGACTTTGTCGAGGCGCCGGCCAAGACACCGCCCGAAGGCCCGTTTGATGCCGCGCTTGCCTTCAACCTGCTGCATCTGGTTGATGACCTCGATGCCAGCCTGGCCGCCATTCACGACCGGCTGAAGCCCGGCGGGCTGTTCATTTCGAAAACCTTCTGCATCGGAACGGGACGAAACAGCTTCAAACTCTACGCCATCCGTCTGGCCCTGCCGGTGATGCAGCTGCTGGGCAAGGCGCCCCCGGTCACCTTCCTGACCGAGGCCGAGCTGGACAATGCCATCACCCGCGCGGGCTTTGACCTGGTCGAGCAAGAGAGCTTTCCAGCCAAGGATCCGCGTCGCTTTCTGGTCGCGCGCCGCCGCTGAGGGGCTGGGGTTGCCCCCGGCGGCACCGCACCCTAGGCTCGCCCCAAAGCGGATGAAGGAGAGCGGCATGACCCTGAACGTCTATCTGTCGGGCGAGATTCACACCGACTGGCGCGAGCAGATCGTGGCCGGCGCAAAGGGGCTGGACCTGGCGTTTTCGGGCCCGGTCACCGATCATGCCGCCAGCGACGATTGCGGCGTGGCGATCCTGGGCGCCGAGCCGGACAAATACTGGCATGACCACAAGGGCGCGATGGTCAACGCCATCCGCACCCGCAGGGGCATATCCGATGCGGATGTGGTGGTGGTCCGATTTGGCGACAAGTACAAGCAGTGGAACGCCGCCTTTGACGCCGGCTATGCCGCCGCGCTGGGCAAGTCGATCATCGTGCTCAGCCCGCCCGAACACCAGCATGCGCTGAAAGAGGTACACGCCGCTGCCCTTGCGGTTGCCGAAACACCCGCGCAGGTGATCGCCGTCCTGCGTTATGTGCTGACCGGGGCCTTGCCCGCCTGACCGGCACGCGATTTTCGTTGACGGACAACGGATTATACTGAAGCTGGTCGCATTTGCTGTCGGGGGGGGGAACGATGGCGTTGCACTGGCGTATTCTTATCCTGCTGTTTCTGGTGCGCTGCACCATGGCTTTTCAATTCGCGACCATCGGCGGCATCGGTCCGGTGCTGTCTGACACCTATACGTTGGATATCGCCGGGCTCGGCTGGATCGTGGGCCTCTATTTCCTGCCGGGGGTGGTGATTGCCCTGCCGGGCGGCGGCATCGCCCGCTGGTTCGGTGATGAAAGGGTGATCCTTTTCGGTCTGGCGCTGATGACGGCGGGATCGCTGATCATGGCACTGCAACCGTCGTTGAGCGTGTTCAGCGCCGCCCGGCTGATGGCCGGTATCGGCGGCATCCTGATGAACGTCCTGATGAGCAAGCTGGTGCTCGACTGGTTCGCCAATCGCCAGATCGCAACCGCCATGGTGATCTTCATCAACTCCTGGCCTGCCGGTATCGGCCTGTCGCTTGTGGTACAGCCCTGGCTGGCGGCCCAGGGTGGTGTTGCCCTTCCGTTCGCGGTCGAAACCGGCCTGATTGCCACGGCCCTGGTTGCCTTTTTCCTGTTCTATCGCCGCCCCGACACAGCACCCGCCACCTCTGGCGCACCTGCCCGGGCCATGCCGCAGGGGGCGGTTCTTGGCGCGGTGCTTGTCGCCGGGTTCTCGTGGGGCGCGTTCAATGCCAGCCTTGCCGCCTTGTTGTCTTTTGGCCCCACATCGCTTGTCGACAGGGGAATGTCGCTGGAGCTGGCGGGCCTGTCGATCAGCATCGTGTCCTGGACCGTTGTCGTCACCGGCACATTTGGCGGTTGGCTGACGGATCGCACCGGGCGACCCGCGATGGTGCTGTTGACGGGCCTCAGCCTCTTTGGCCTCGCCCTGTTCCTGTTTCCCCGCGTCCCGCCGATGCTGATCACAATGGCCTTGATCGGCCTCCTGTCGGGCGTGCCGGTCGCGGGATTGATCAGCTTGCCCGCCCGGGTTCTGAAACCCGAACAGCGGGCCATCGGCATGGGCCTGTTCTACACTGTCTATTACGCCTGTTTCGCAATCTTGCCCGGTCTGGGCGGCAAATGGGCCGAAAGCGCCGGAACGGTGTCCGCCGCCTTCGAATTTGCCGCCTTTGTCATCGTGCTGGCGATACTGGGCGTCTTTGTCTTTCTACCCCTGTCGCGCCGGGTCTGAGGGGCGTTACCCCTCGCGCGCCGGGATCGTCAGCCCGCGCTGCACCGCAGGGCGCGCCAGGAACCGCTCCAGATAGGCAACCGCATTGGGATGGTTCTGCCAGCCTACCAGATCCTGCGCACCGTAGAACGCCAGCGTATTGAGCCAGGGCGCAATGGCGATATCAGCAATGGAGTAATCGCCGGCGATCCAATCGCGCCCCTCCAGCTGCGCGTCGATCACTGCCAGCAGCCGCTTGACCTCAGCCACATAGCGGGCACGCGGGCGCGGGTCTTCGATCTCGGCACCGGCGAATTTGTAGAAAAACCCGAGCTGACCGAACATCGGCCCCACACCGCCCATCTGGAACATCAGCCATTGGGTGATGCGGGCGCGGTCGGCCGCGATTTCACCGATCAGCTTGCCACTCTTTTCAGCCAGATACAGCAGGATCGCCCCACTTTCGAACAGCGCCAGTGGCTGCCCGTCCGGCCCGTCTGGGTCGATGATCGCTGGGATCTTGTTGTTGGGGTTCAGCGACAGGAACTCGGGGCTTTTGACATCGGCATCCGACAGGGTAACCCGATGCGCCTCATACGGCAGGCCGATCTCTTCGAGCATGATCGACACCTTCACGCCGTTGGGCGTGGGAAAGGAGTAGAATTGCAGGATATCGGGGTTTGTGGCGGGCCAGCGCTGGCTGACAGGGAATTCGGCAAGATCAAACATGGCGCGTCTCCGGTTGTGGTGTCGGATACAATCTAAGACCCCTGAGCGCGCAGAGAAGGCACCCGTCTGTGCGCCTCTGGCTATGCGCCTGTGTGGCACCGAACAGGCAAAATGGGCGGTTTGGTGCCGGACAGGCCGGAAAACGGCCGAAAGAGATGCAGAAATCCGTATTTCGCATAGTTTTTTCCCCGTGCAGATCAACAACACCCTGCTATTCCTAAAAACCAAGCCGGGCCGACATACGAAGCCCGGCGAGACAGCGACCAACGAAACCAGACGGGGACACTACATGCTACAGGAATTCAAAACCTTCATCGCCAAGGGCAATGTCATGGACATGGCGGTGGGGATCATCATCGGCGCCGCCTTTACCGCGATCGTGAAATCGCTGGTCGACGACCTGATCAATCCGATCATCGGTCTGTTCACGGGCGGTGTGGACTTTACCAACAATTTCGTCGTCCTGGGCGGCGACGGTACCGCCTATGCCTCGCTTGCCGCCGCGCGCGAGGCCGGGGCATCGGTCTTTGCCTATGGCGCCTTCTTCATGGCGGTCTTCAACTTCCTGATCATCGCCTGGGTCGTGTTCATGCTGGTCAAGGCAGTGAACCGCGCCAAGGAAGCCGCCGCCAAGGAAGAGGCCGCCGCCGAACCCGCAGCCCCCGCAGGCCCGTCGGAACTCGACGTGCTGCTGGAAATCCGCGACTCGCTCAAGCGCTAAGACGTCGACCGTACCTATCCGCCGCCCCGGCCCGGCCGGGGCGGTTCGCTTTTTGGGCAACCTGCCGCAACAGGAGCATACAAGACCATGCAGGACTATCTGAACCAGGCCGAGGTGATCTGGCCGCTTCTCGTCAGCGCCGCCAAGGCGCTGGTTGTGCTGATCCTGGGCTGGACCCTGGCTGGAACGATTGCCGGGCTGGTCCGCCGCCGCATCAATGCCACCCCGCAGATTGACCCGACGCTGGGCAATTTCACCGCCAGCCTGGTCAAATGGGCCATCCTTGCCATGGTGCTGGTTGCGGTGCTGGGTATTTTCGGGATCGAGGCGACCAGTATCGTCGCCGTATTGGGTGCCGCCTCTCTGGCCATCGGTCTGGCGCTGCAAGGCACGCTCAGCGACCTGGCGGCTGGCGTGATGCTGGTGGTGTTCCGGCCCTACAAGCTCGGCCAGTTCGTCGACATTGGCGGCACCTCGGGCACGGTGCGCGATCTCAACCTGTTCACCACCGAGCTGGTAACGCCGGACAATGTACAGATCATCGTCCCCAACGGTCAGGCCTGGGGCGCCATCATCACCAATTACTCTGCCCACGACACCCGCCGCGTCGATCTGGTCTTCGGCATCGACTATGACGACGATGCAGGCAAGGCGATGGAGATCATCGAACGCACCGCCAGCGCAGACAGCCGCGTTCTGGCCGATCCCGCCCCCTGGGTTCGGGTTACCAATCTGGGCGACAGTTCGGTCGATCTGACCGCGCGGATATGGTGTCGGGCCGAGGACTACTGGGAGCTGAAATTCGAACTGACGCGCCGGGTCAAGGAAGCCTTCGATGCCGGCGGAATCTCGATCCCCTATCCCCACAGCGTCGAGATCCACAAGGAGGCCTGAACCCTCTTCATTCCGCCCGAATTACTCCGGGGGAGTAGTCACCGCGCTCGGCAGCGAGGCAGCGCCCCCTCCCCCGTTTGCGGCCGAAAAAATTGGCGCCAAAGGTCCGGAATCCGTTTGACACCGCCGCGGGCCTTAGGTAGTCACCGCGCGTGGTTGCGGCGTGATAGCTCAGTTGGTTAGAGCACAGCACTCATAATGCTGGGGTCGGCGGTTCAAGTCCGCCTCACGCTACCACCCTTCTCCCGAACTTCCCCAAAATATGAAGCAGGCCACCGGTCGGACACGGCGCTGGCCTATGTTTGGCGCGAGATTATTCGTCGAATAATCTCGTGTGCTGGCTCGTTTGTGGACATGAAAAAAGGCCGCTCCGGGGGAGCGGCCTTTTCTATTCGTCACCTTTGTCGCACCTGGCAGATTTTCCGGAGGAAAATCTCCTGGAGCAACCAGGTGCGTCTCGGGGTCACCGATTACTCGATGATCTTCGACACATCCCTGACGGTGCGTCTGGGGATCACCGATTACTCGATGATCTTCGACACAACGCCGGCGCCGACGGTGCGGCCGCCTTCGCGGATGGCGAAACGCAGGCCGTCTTCCATCGCGATCGGGGCGATCAGCTCGACGGTGAAGCCAACGTTGTCACCCGGCATCACCATCTCGGTGCCTTCGGCCAGCGTCACGGTGCCGGTCACGTCGGTGGTCCGGAAGTAGAACTGCGGACGGTAGTTCGCGAAGAACGGGGTGTGACGGCCGCCCTCTTCCTTGGTCAGGATATAGGCTTCGGCTTCGAACTTGGTGTGCGGGGTCACCGAACCGGGCTTGCACAGCACCTGGCCGCGCTCGACGCCTTCACGATCGATACCACGCAGCAGCGCGCCGATGTTGTCGCCGGCTTCACCGCGGTCCAGCAGCTTGCGGAACATTTCCACACCGGTGCAGGTGGTGGTCTTGGTGTCGCGAATGCCGACGATCTCGATCGAGTCGCCAACGTTGATCACGCCACGTTCCACACGCCCGGTCACCACGGTGCCACGGCCCGAGATCGAGAACACGTCTTCGATCGGCATCAGGAAGGGCTGGTCGACCGCACGCGCCGGGGTCGGGATGTACTCGTCGACCGCCGCCATCAGCGCGCGGATCGATTCTTCGCCCATCGACGGCTCGGTGCCGTTCATCGCGTGCAGCGCCGAACCCCGAATGATCGGAATGTCATCGCCCGGATAATCGTACGAGGACAGCAGCTCGCGGATTTCCATCTCCACCAGTTCCAGCAGTTCCTCGTCATCCACCTGGTCGACCTTGTTCATGTAGACAACCATGAAGGGAATGCCGACCTGACGGCCCAGCAGGATGTGCTCGCGGGTCTGCGGCATCGGGCCGTCAGCGGCGTTCACAACCAGGATCGCGCCGTCCATCTGCGCCGCGCCGGTGATCATGTTCTTCACATAGTCGGCGTGGCCGGGGCAGTCGACGTGAGCGTAGTGACGCGAGTCGGTCTCGTATTCCACGTGGGCGGTCGAGATGGTGATCCCGCGCGCTTTCTCTTCCGGCGCGCCGTCGATCTGGTCATACGCCTTGAAATCGCCGAAATACTTGGTGATCGCTGCGGTCAGCGTCGTCTTGCCGTGGTCAACGTGGCCAATCGTACCGATGTTGACGTGCGGTTTACTACGCTCAAACTTTTCCTTTGCCATGATGGCCTCCTTTTGCGTTTGCCGCCATTGCCTGCGCAATAGCGATTACTCTCCGAAGATCGCAATCTTCATATTATTGGCGAGACTATCTGTAGCCTCGTCGAGTTCCTTCTTCGGCGTTCTGATGAACGCAGCGCCCAAAATGCCGATCCCATAGTTTTCCGTTGCGCCGTGTACTTCGAACTTGTCCCCGATGAGCGCACCGGTTTTCATATCAAACAGCGAAACCTCAGTGTTAATTGTGCTGGTATCAGCGCCAATCAATGCAGCAAGGGCTGGATTGGCAATATGGAACTGAACTACGTCAACGTGCACACGCACCGGACGGCCTCCCGCCCGGTTTGCGCTTGACAGCCTCGAAAACGACTTGGTTTGAACCGTATCCAAAATCTGTTGCTTTGGAATAGCCGTATTCTCGCGTGTCACCTGCGTGCTGACCGAAACCTCGGCAACACGCAGGTTGGAAGCTGTCCCCGCATCAACCAGCTGCTGCTGTGTGCAGCCGGCCAATACGGCGAAAACACCTGCCAGAACAAAATTGCGTCGATTGATCATCTTACGCGTATTTTGCCTGGATCTCGTCCGAGATGTTCTGCGGGACCGGATCGTAGTGATCGAACAGCATGGTGAACTGGGCACGGCCCGACGACATCGAACGCAGGGTGTTGATGTAGCCGAACATGTTGGCCAGCGGCACGAAGGCGTTGATCGCAATCGCGTTGCCACGGCTTTCCTGCCCCGACACCTGACCCCGACGCGAGGTCAGGTCACCGATGATACCACCGGTGTACTCCTCGGGAGTGATCACCTCGACCTTCATGATCGGTTCCAGCAGCTTGGCGCCGGCCTTCTTCATGCCTTCGCGCATACCCATGCGGGCCGCGATTTCGAAGGCCAGAACGCTGGAGTCAACGTCGTGGAACTTACCGTCGATCAGGGCGACCTTGAAGTCGATCACGGGGAAGCCGGCCAGCGGGCCGCTATCCATGACGGACTTGATGCCCTTTTCCACGCCCGGGATGTATTCCTTGGGCACGGCACCGCCGACGATCCGGCTCTCGAAGGAGTAGCCTTCGCCCGGCTCGGTCGGGGTGATGACCAGCTTGACCTCGGCGAACTGACC
This sequence comes from Ruegeria pomeroyi DSS-3, assembly GCF_000011965.2. Lineage (NCBI taxonomy): Bacteria > Pseudomonadati > Pseudomonadota > Alphaproteobacteria > Rhodobacterales > Roseobacteraceae > Ruegeria > Ruegeria pomeroyi. Next base: position 3,704,025 of record NC_003911.12, read on the forward strand.
CGAACCACCCGACTGTTTCTTGTGGGTGTAGGTATGCTCGACCTCTTTCGAGATGGTCTCGCGATAGGCCACCTGAGGCGCACCGATGTTGGCTTCGACCTTGAACTCGCGCTTGAGACGGTCCACCAGGATGTCCAGGTGAAGTTCGCCCATGCCCTTCATGATGGTCTGACCCGACTCGATGTCGGTTTCGACGCGGAAGGAGGGGTCTTCGGCGGCCAGACGGGCCAGACCCTGGGACATCTTCTCCTGGTCGCCCTTGGTCTTGGGCTCGACCGCGATCTCGATCACCGGATCGGGGAAGGTCATGGTTTCCAGAACCACCGGATCCTTGGCGTCGCACAGCGTGTCACCGGTGGTGGTGTCCTTCAGACCCGCCAGCGCGATGATGTCGCCTGCAAAGGCTTCATCGATTTCCTCGCGGTTGTTCGAGTGCATCATCATCATCCGACCAACGCGCTCTTTCTTGCCCTTGGTCGAGTTCAGCATGGTGTCGCCCTTTTTCAGGACGCCCGAGTAAACGCGGGTAAAGGTCAGCGAGCCGACAAACGGGTCGTTCATGATTTTGAACGCCAGGCCCGAGAAGGCCATGTTGTCATCGGCGCGACGCGCGATGTTACGCACTTCTTCCTCGTCGCCGGGCTTGAAGCCCATGTAGTCGACAACGTCCAGCGGGCTGGGCAGATAGTCGATCACGGCGTTGAGCAGCGGCTGAACACCCTTGTTCTTGAAGGCGGAGCCACCCAGAACCGGCACGAAATGCAGGGCCAGTGTGCCCTTGCGCAGCAGTTTGCGCAGGGTCGGCACGTCGGGCTCGTTGCCTTCGAGGTATTCCATCATCGCGTCGTCGTCTTCTTCGACGGCCGCTTCGATCATCTTACCGCGCCATTCTTCGGCCATGTCCTTCAGGCTGTCGCGGATCGGGGCCTTGACCCAGCTTGCGCCGAGATCTTCGCCCTGCCACAGCCATTCTTCCATGGTGACCAGGTCAACCAGGCCTTCCAGCTCGGTTTCGGCACCAATCGGAATACCGACCGGAACCGCGCGGGCGCCAGTGCGGTCTTCGATCATGCGCACGCAGTTGAAGAAGTCTGCGCCGATCTTGTCCATCTTGTTGACGAACACCATGCGCGGCACCTTGTAGCGGTCAGCCTGACGCCACACGGTTTCGGTCTGGGGTTCGACACCGGCGTTGGCGTCGAGCACGCAGACGGCACCGTCGAGCACGGCCAGCGAACGCTCGACTTCGATGGTGAAGTCGACGTGGCCGGGAGTGTCGATGATGTTCAAGCGGTGCTTGGGGGTGTCGGCGGTCGCCCCGTCCTCGGTGCGCTCCCAGAAGGTGGTGGTCGCAGCCGAGGTGATGGTGATGCCGCGTTCCTGCTCCTGCTCCATCCAGTCCATGGTGGCGGCGCCGTCATGCACCTCACCAATGTTGTGGGATTTGCCGGTGTAATACAGGATACGTTCCGAGCAGGTCGTCTTGCCTGCGTCGATGTGAGCCATGATACCGAAGTTCCGGTACAGGTTCAGCGGATATTCGCGTGCCATTGGTCTGAGCCTCTAGAATTACCAGCGGTAATGGCTGAAGGCTTTGTTCGCCTCGGCCATCTTGTGGGTGTCTTCGCGCTTCTTCACGGCGGTTCCGCGCGACTGGACGGCGTCCAGCAGCTCGCCGGCGAGGCGTTCTTCCATGGTGTTTTCGTTACGGTTGCGCGCAGCGGCGATCAGCCAGCGGATGGCCAGCGCTTCGCGGCGCTCGGGGCGCACTTCGACCGGAACCTGATAGGTGGCACCACCCACACGGCGCGAGCGGACCTCGACCGAGGGTTTGATGTTGTCGAGCGCTTCGTGGAACACTTCGACGGGGGCGCGCTTGATCTTGTTCTCAACGCGATCAAAGGCGTTGTAGACGATGCGCTCTGCGACCGACTTCTTGCCGTCGATCATCAGGTTGTTCATGAACTTGGTCAGAACCTTGTCGCCAAATTTGGCGTCGGGCAGGACTTCGCGTTTTTCTGCGGCGTGACGACGGGACATCTCGGCCTCTCCTTCTTACTTGGGACGCTTCGCGCCGTATTTCGAACGACGCTGCTTACGGTCTTTGACGCCCTGGGTATCCAGAACACCGCGCAGGATGTGGTAACGCACGCCGGGAAGGTCTTTTACACGGCCGCCACGGATCAGGACCACCGAGTGTTCCTGCAGGTTGTGGCTCTCACCGGGGATGTACGAGATGACCTCGTACCCGTTGGTCAGGCGGACCTTGGCAACCTTACGCATTGCCGAGTTCGGTTTCTTCGGAGTGGTGGTATAGACCCGGGTGCAGACGCCGCGTTTCTGCGGGCACTGTTCCAGGTGCTGGGACTTCGAGCGTTTTACTTTCGGCTGCCGCGGCTTGCGGATCAGCTGTTGGATCGTTGGCATTCCGGTCTTTTCCCCGTTTTGCAACACACATGTCATGCACGCGCGCTGCGTGCGGCTTCAGTTTGGCGTACTTGCGATCTATGCAAGCACAAAACCCGCGAGCGTTCCCATTCCGAGGCGAACGTCGCGGTTGGTTATCAGAGGATCGGGACGATAAAGCTGTCCGGACCTTGACCACGTCTATTTGAAATCGGTCGTGGGGCGGCCCACGGTGTCCGAGATAGCGCGCGTAATAGGGGGAGTCGGGCGGAGTGTCAACAGCCCAGCCCCGGTTGCCAAGGTCGCGACAGGCTGCCAAAATCGTGACGCAGTGTCGAGAAGGTTTTTTTCATGGACAGCAGAGACATGCAGGCCATCGGCCTGTGCCGGTTCTCTTACCCCGCGATCGGCGGATTCCAGGTCGAACACGAGACCATCGAGGAGCGTATCTCTTATCTCTATGCCGAAGACCGGCTGGAGGAACGGTTTCAGCTTCTGGAAACCGTCGCACTGCCCTGCTTGCGTGAGCAGACGGACCAGAACTTCGAGTTGATCGTGGTGATCGGCGACACCCTGCCAAAGCGGCATGGCGACCGGCTGCACGACCTGACCTCGGATATGCCGCAGGTACGGATCGTGGTCGAACCGCCACGCCCGCAACGCGAGCTGATGAAAGAGCTGCTGAACAGCGCCCGCACCGACCCGTCCAAGCCCTGCCTGCAATTTCGTTATGATGACGATGACGCCGTGTCGGTCGATTTCATCGAACGGTTCCGCAATGCACTGAACGACTGTCGCGGCCTTGTTACCACGAACCGTACCGTGGCCGTCGATTTCAATCGGGGTTACGTGGCGGAACTTGGCGCCGACGGGATTGCCGCCACCGAAACGGTACGCACCCTCTATGTCGCTTCGCTGGGAATGTACGTGAAAGGCGGCTGCAGGCTGACGATCATGAACTTCGCACATGAGAAGATCGGGCGCTTCATGCCCGTCATCAGCATTTCCGATGTGCCCATGTGGGTCCGCAGTCACAACGGGTTTAACGACTCGCGCCAGAAGAAGGTCAAACCGGTGCCGGTCGTGCCTCTGACCGAAGATCAGAAAGCGGAATTCGCCGCTCGTTTCGCGATCCGCGAGGATCACGTCAAACGCGTCTTTTCGGGGGGCTGAGCATGCAGGTTCTGGGTCTTTGCCGGTTCAGCTACCTGGGCCTTGGCGGGTTCAAGGTGATGCATGAAACGCTCGAAGAGCGGCGCGCCTATCTCTATGCGCCCGCCCGGATGGAGGACCGGTTCCGCCAGTTCGAGGCGGTCACCCTGCCCTCGGTCACGGGCCAGACCGACCCGGATTTCGAGTTTCTGGTGGTGATCGGCGAATGCTTTCCCGACAGTTACCGGGCCCGGCTGGAGGACCTGGTGCGGGGCGTGCCCCAGGTCCGGATCCGCGCCTATCCACCGCTGCGCCACCGCACCGCGATGGCGCAGGCGCTGGACGATCACCGCCGCGACATGGATGCGCCCTGTCTGCAGTTCCGGCTGGATGACGATGACGGCATGGCGCGCGATTTCGTCGCCCGCTATCGCGAGGTCGCCGCCGATACCGAGGCGCTTTGGCGCAAACACCCTGCGGTGGCGGTCGATTTCAACACCGGCTATGTGTTTCGCTGCGGGAAACGCGGGATCGAGATCAGCCCGTTCCAGTTCGCCTACAGCGCCATCGCGCTTGGGGTGATCGTTGCCCCCGGCCATCGCGAGGGGATCATGCATTTCGGTCATCACAAGCTGTGGACGGTGATGCCGACGATCACGGTCCCGGGCGAGGACATGATGCTGCGCGGCCATAACGAATTTAACGATTCCCGCGCCAAGCCGGGCGCCAAACAGTTCAGCTATCAACCGCTCGATGCCGACGAGGAGGCCTATTTCAAGGCCCGCTTCAATGTCGACAATGCCCGCGTGCGCGAGATTTTCTCAGCCCCGATGCCGTGAGGCACGTTCGCGGAACAGGGTAAAAAGCCCGGTCGCCACCACCAGCGCCACCCCGGCCATGGTCAGCGGATCGGGCCAGTCGCCAAAGACCAGCCACCCCAGAACCAGCGCCCAGAGCAGGCTGGAGTAGCGAAACGGCGCGACAAAGCCGACCTCGCCGATCCGCATCACCATCACGCTGAACAGATAGCCGCCCAGCACCAGCAGCGACGCCGCCAGCAGGCCAAGGCCAAGGTCGGTCGTCAAAGGCACCCAATCGACCGTGAGCGAGCCGACCAGGCCAAAGGACATAACCGACAGTGCGGTGGCCAGCGTCACCGTCAGCGAGGGCACATGGGACGACATCCGCCGCGTCACCAGATCGCGCGCGGTCACGCAGATCACCGCCGCCATCGCGTAGATCGCGTGCAGCGTGAATCCGTCCGGCCCCGGACGCACGATCAACAGCATACCGCAGAAGCCCAGCCCGATCGCCAGCATCCGCCGCCACCCGACCTGCTCGCCAAAGAACAGCGCCGCCCCCAGTGTCACCGTCAGCGGCAGCATCTGCAGCACCGCGGTCACGTTTGCCAGCGGCATGTTGAGCAGCGCGGTGAGGAAAAAATAGGTGGCCCCGATCTCGGACAGGCAGCGCAGCGCCACCAGCATCCGGTCGCGACGGCCGAACCGCAGGTGCAGCGCGCCAAGCCTCCGGGCCAGGAAATAGATCCAGACCGCCGAAAGCCCGCTGCGCAGGACCAGGATCTGGAACAGCGGCATTTCGCTTCCCAGCAATTTGACCACCGTGTCGTTGCAGGTGAAGGCCGCCATGCTTCCTGTCATCAGAAGCGCGCCGCGCATATTGGGTGACATGTCCTGGCCTCGCCACAAGGAATGGGCCGGTACCGGTTCCGAGGCCGCGCACTGGCTGCCCAGCATTTCTGGCGATGGAGGGGAGAAATGGCAAGACGCCTCGCCCCGGGCCCGCGCCTATTCGCGCAACCGGCGCCGCCACAACCAAAGGTGCAGCGCGATCCCCGCCAGATAGATCAGGATCACGACCGCCAGCAATCCGCCGGTTCCCCAGCCCGCCAGCACCAGCAGCAGCACCGGCGTGCCCAGCGTGTTGCCCAGATTGCCCATCTGCGCCAGCGCACCGTTGGCCAGCGCGCGATCCTGGGCAGAGGCGTTAAGCGCGGGGATCGCGGCAAAACTCGCCCCCTGCACCAGCCCCAATGTCGCAAAGAGCAGCACGCACAGAACCGGCGTCGGCACCCCCAGCCAGAAACCCGACAGAACCAGCGCCGACAGACCGAACCCTGCCATGACAACTCCGGGGGCTGGCCAGCGCCGCAACAGCGGGGTCACCACCAGCAGCGCCACCGCGATGCTGGTCAGGGGCATCACACCCACGATGGTCGCCTGCAAATGCATGGGCAACAGCGGCGGCAGGATCGCCACCAGCGAGACGAAGGTCAGCGTATAGAACAGCCAGCCCGCCGCTGGCGCCGCAATGCGGGGCGAGCCATAGGCCGACAAGTGGCGGGCAAGCAGGGCATGCGGGCGCAGGCTGGTTTCACCACCGGCGGCGACCGTGTCGGCAGGCAGCAGAAACCAGACCGCAACGGCCAACGCCGCCATGGTCGCGCCGTGAAACAGGAACAGCCCGGTCACCCCATGCACCTGCGCCCAGGGCAGGCCGATCCAGGCCACCAGCGCAAAGGCAACGCCGAAAAACGTGCTCCACAGCGTCATCGCAAAGTTGCGCAGGGGATCGGGCGCAATCTGCGCGATCAGGGTGGGCGCGGCCACCACGATGGCCAGATGCGACAGGCCCTCGATCATGCGGCTGGCCAGCATGGCGCCAAAGCCGGGCTGAGCGGACTGCCAAAACGACATCAGCGCGCCCAGGGCCAGGCCGGCCACCAGCAACCGGCGGCTGCCATAGCGCCCGACCAAGACACCCGCCATCATGCCGAACAGGATACCGAAGACGCTGATCACTGACAGCAGCCAGCCCTGCCCCGCGCCCGCATCGGGATAGAGCTGGCGCACCATGTCGAAGGGCACCGCGATCTTGGCGAATTGCCCCGCCGCGCCCAGGCCGGCCAGCCAGAGCAACAGGATCAGAGGCAAGGGGGGCAGGTTCGATTTCAGGCGCATGATCCCGCGATACCCCGCCCCGGCAGCGCGCGCCACGTATTAATTATGCGGGCTGGGCGCATGCGAGCAGAGCCGGACCGGGGTGCCGTCGGCGAGATAGAGCCGCTCCCACAATAGGCCGCCCTCGACCACGGTCAGCGCATCATAGACACGTCGGCTGGTATGGAACAGGCGGGGGCGCGGAACCTGGCTGTCCCACCAGTCCGACCCGTCCAGCGCCGCCTCGGCGGCCTGGATTTCGACCGTGGCAAAAGGCCAGAGCGATTGGCCCAGCAGCGCGCGCTGCGATTGTCCCCATTGGCGCGCGCGCGCCGGAGAATAGGCAAGGCAGACATGATTGGCCTCGTCCACCAGATGCACGCAATCGCGGGAATGTTCGACCAGCCGGCGCAGCACCGCATCATCGCAGACATTGCGCGTCAGCAGGTCCAGCGCCCGGTGCCGGGTCTTCGGGTCGGGCAGTTGCGCCCCTGCCTCCCAGCGCGAAACGGTGGCCTGACTGGTGTCCAGGGCCTCGGCCAGAGTGGACTGCTTCATCAGCCGCGCCCGCCGCAAGCGGCGCAGACGAGGGCCGAAGCCGGGCAATTCTCGCGGTCTGGAATCGAGCATGGCGCACCTCCTGCGCCATCCATTCTACGCCGGGCCGCACAAAGAAAAACCCCCGTGCGCGGCACGGGGGTTTTCCAAAAGTCATGGCGATTGGATCAATCGCGGCTTTCCGGCGTGTCCACCAGCGTGTCGAAATCGTCGTCCACGATATCCGCATCCATGATCGGTGCGGCCAGCGCGGCGGCGGCTTCGGCCTCTTCGCGACGGGCGGCGATCACCACGTTGTCGCGCTGGGTCGCGATGTGGCGCATCTGCTGCGTCGCACCACCTGTGCCCGCCGGGATCAGACGACCGACGATCACGTTCTCCTTGAGACCGACCAGCTTGTCCTTCTTGCCCTGAACCGAGGCTTCGGTCAGCACGCGGGTGGTCTCCTGGAAGGAGGCCGCCGAGATGAAGGAGCGGGTCTGCAACGAGGCCTTGGTGATCCCCAGCAGGATCGGCTCGCCCGAGGCCGGACGACCGCCCCGGGCGATGGTCTTTTCATTGGCCGCGTCGAATTCCTGCTTGTCGACATGTTCACCCTTGAGCAGCGTGGTGTCACCCGAATCCGAGATCTCCCACTTCTGCAGCATCTGGCGCACGATGACTTCGATGTGCTTGTCGTTGATCTTCACGCCCTGCAGACGATAGACCTCCTGCACCTCTTTCACCATGTAGTTGGCCAGTGCCTCGACGCCCAGGATCGACAGGATGTCGTGCGGGGCCGGGTTGCCGTCCATGATATAGTCACCCTTCTGCACGAAGTCGCCTTCCTGCACCGGGATGTGCTTGCCCTTGGGCACCATGTATTCGACGGGTTCCATGGCCTCGTTCGACGGCTCGATCGAGATGCGACGCTTGTTCTTGTAGTCGCGGCCAAAGCGGACATACCCGTCGATCTCGGCGATGATCGCGTGATCCTTGGGACGACGGGCCTCGAACAGTTCCGCCACGCGGGGAAGACCCCCGGTGATGTCCTTGGTCTTGGCGCCTTCGCGCGGGATACGGGCGATGACGTCGCCGGCCTCGATGACCTGGCCATCTTCGATCGACAGGATCGCGTCCACCGACATCGGATAGTGAACCGGGTTGCCCGCGTCGTTGCGGACCGGTTCGCCATCGCTGTCCACCAGGATGATCTCGGGCTTGAGGTCGCTGCCCTTGGGCGCGGCCCGCCAGTCGATCACGATCTTCTGGGTCATGCCGGTCGCTTCGTCGGTCTCGTCGCGGACAGCGATGCCCGAAACCAGGTCGACATATTTGGCGGTACCGGCCTTCTCGGCGATGATCGGCAGGGTGTAGGGATCCCATTCGAACAGCTTGTCGCCACGCTTGATCTGGGCACCGTCCTTGACGAACAGCTTCGAGCCATAGCCCAGCTTGAAGCTGGCGCGCTCTTCGCCCTGCGCGTCCTTGATCAGCAGCTTCATGTTACGGCCCATGACCAGGCTTTCGCCCGAGGCATTGAGCAGCAGCTGCGGGTTCTCGAACGTGATGGTGCCGTCCTGGTTCGCTTCCTGGAACGACTGCTGGCCACCCTGGGCCACGCCGCCGATGTGGAAGGTCCGCATGGTCAGCTGGGTCCCCGGTTCACCGATCGACTGAGCCGCGATGATACCGACGGCCTCGCCCTGGTTCACCATGGTGCCGCGCGCCAGGTCACGGCCATAGCACATGGCACAGACGCCTTCCTCGCTTTCGCAAGTCAGCGGCGAGCGGACCCGCGAGGTCTGCACACCGGCCTCGTGGATGGCATCGGCCATCCGCTCGTCGATCAGCTGACCGGCGGCCACCAGCACCTCTTCTGTGCCCGGACGCAGGATATCGTCGGCGGCGACACGGCCCAGCACGCGCTCGGCCAGCGAGGCCACGACTTCGCCGTCGTTGACCGCCGCTTCGGCAGTCACGCCGCGATCGGTGCCGCAATCATGCTCGCGCACGATGCAGTCCTGCGCCACGTCCACCAGACGGCGGGTCAGATACCCCGAGTTCGCCGTCTTCAGAGCGGTGTCGGACAGACCTTTCCGCGCGCCGTGGGTCGAGTTGAAGTATTCAAGAACGGTCAGACCTTCCTTGAAGTTCGAGATGATCGGCGTCTCGATGATGTCGCCGTTCGGCTTGGCCATCAGGCCGCGCATGCCGCCCAGCTGTTTCATCTGGGTGACCGAGCCCCGGGCACCCGAGTGGGCCATCATGTAGACCGAGTTCGGCTCCATCACGGCACCGTTCTCGTCACGCTTGTCCGCCGAGATGGTGGACATCATCGCTTCGGTGACACGGTCGTTACACTTGGACCAGGCATCGACAACCTTGTTGTACTTTTCGCCCTGAGTGATCAGGCCGTCCATGTACTGCTGTTCGAAATCCTTCACCTGGTCGCGGGTCTCGTCCACGATGCCCCATTTGTCATCGGGGATCACCATGTCGTCCTTGCCGAACGAGATGCCCGCCTTGAACGCCTCGCGGAAGCCCATGGTCATGATCTGGTCGCAGAAGATCACCGACTCTTTCTGGCCGCAATAACGGTAGACGGTGTCGATCACCTGCTGCACCTCTTTCTTGCGCAGCAGACGGTTGACCAGTTCGAACGGGGCTTTGTTGTTCATCGGCAGCAGCGCGCCCAGGCGCACACGGCCCGGCGTGGTCTCGACCCGCTTGAGCACCTCGTTGCCCTCGTCGTCGATCTGCGCGATGCGCGCGGTGATTTTGGTGTGCAGATGCACCTCACCCGCGTCCAAAGCGTGCTGAACTTCGTCGATCGAGCCGAAGATCTTGCCTTCGCCGACCATGCCCTCGCGTTCCAGGGTCAGATAGTAGAGACCCAGGATCATGTCCTGCGAGGGAACGATGATCGGTGCGCCGTTGGCGGGCGACAGAACGTTGTTCGTCGACATCATCAGGACGCGCGCTTCCAGCTGGGCCTCAAGGCTCAGCGGGACGTGCACGGCCATCTGGTCACCGTCAAAGTCGGCGTTGAAGGCCGAGCAGACGAGCGGGTGCAGCTGGATCGCCTTGCCTTCGATCAGGATCGGCTCGAACGCCTGGATACCCAGACGGTGCAGCGTCGGCGCGCGGTTCAGCAGAACCGGATGCTCGCGGATCACCTCGTCGAGGATATCCCAAACCTCGGGACGCTCTTTTTCGACCAGTTTCTTGGCCTGTTTCACGGTGCTCGACAGGCCCTTGGCCTCGAGCCGCGAATAGATGAACGGCTTGAACAGTTCGAGCGCCATCTTCTTGGGCAGGCCGCACTGGTGCAGCTTGAGTTCGGGGCCGGTCACGATGACCGAACGACCCGAGAAGTCGACCCGTTTCCCCAGAAGGTTCTGACGGAAGCGGCCCTGCTTGCCTTTCAGCATGTCAGACAGCGATTTCAGCGGGCGCTTGTTGGCGCCAGTGATCACCCGGCCGCGGCGGCCGTTGTCGAACAGGGCGTCGACCGACTCTTGCAGCATCCGCTTTTCGTTGCGCACGATGATATCGGGCGCGCGCAGCTCGATCAGACGCTTCAGACGGTTGTTCCGGTTGATGACGCGGCGATACAGGTCGTTCAGGTCCGAGGTCGCAAAGCGGCCCCCGTCCAGCGGCACCAGCGGACGCAGTTCCGGCGGGATGACCGGGATCACGGTCAGCACCATCCATTCCGGGCGGTTGCCGGATTCCAGGAAGCTCTCGACGACTTTCAGCCGTTTGATGATCTTCTTGGGCTTCAGCTCGCCGGTGGCCTCGGCCAGGTCGGCGCGCAGTTGCTCGGCCTCGGCCTCGAGGTCGATCTGGGACAGCATCTCGCGGATCGCCTCGGCGCCGATATTGGCGGTGAAGGCGTCCATGCCATACTGGTCCTGGGCATCCATGAACTCTTCTTCGGTCATCAGCTGACCGTAGGTGAGATCGGTCAGGCCCGGCTCGGTGACCACGTAGTTTTCAAAATAGAGGATGCGTTCCAGATCGCGCAGCGTCATGTCCAGCATCAGGCCGATCCGGCTGGGCAGCGATTTCAGGAACCAGATATGTGCGACGGGCGCGGCCAGTTCGATATGGCCCATACGCTCGCGACGCACTTTTTGCAGCGTCACCTCGACACCGCATTTCTCGCAGACAACGCCGCGATATTTCATGCGCTTGTACTTGCCGCACAGGCATTCGTAATCCTTGATCGGGCCAAAGATACGCGCGCAGAACAGGCCGTCACGCTCGGGCTTGAACGTGCGATAGTTGATGGTCTCGGGCTTCTTGATCTCGCCATAAGACCACGACAGGATCCGCTCGGGCGATGCCAGAGAGACCTTGATCTCGTCAAACACCTTGGGCGGTGTCAGCGGATTGAACGGGTTGTTGGTCAGTTCCTGGTTCATTGGGTGTCCTTTCCAGGTTCCGGACATTCGAAGGCGTAAAAGCGGCGGTCGTAAAGAGCCAAGCCGCGTTCGAACCGAATGTCCGAGGCATTGGTGTCGTAAGGAAGATCGCAGGTAGAAAGAGCGGCCTTGAATGCACGCCTGTAGCCAGCATCGGGATTGCCCATTTGCAGGACACTCATAGAAACTGTGTGCGAGGCGCCGCTTCGCTGGCGGATCGGATTATCATCCGCCAGCGTGGAGACTTTTGGCGCACATGCCGCAACAGCCGAAGCAGCGCTAGCAGCAAGCATTGCCAGGCCTACGTTCACTCCTCAACCTCCGCATCCAGGAGTTCCATGTTCAGGCCGAGGCCGCGGACTTCTTTCACCAGAACGTTGAAGCTCTCGGGAATGCCCGCCTCGAAATTGTCCTCGCCCTTGACGATGCTCTCGTAGACCTTGGTCCGGCCGGCCACGTCGTCCGACTTCACCGTCAGCATCTCCTGCAGGGTGTAGGCGGCGCCATAGGCTTCCAGAGCCCAGACCTCCATTTCCCCGAAACGCTGACCGCCGAACTGCGCCTTGCCGCCGAGCGGCTGCTGGGTCACCAGGCTGTAGGGGCCGGTCGAACGTGCGTGGATCTTGTCGTCGACCAGGTGGTGCAGCTTGAGCAGATACTTGATGCCCACGGTGACGGGGCGCGCGAACTGTTCACCGGTACGCCCGTCGAACAGAACCGACTGGCCCGAGGTATCGAAACCGGCGCGTGTCAGCGCGTCGTTCACATCCGCCTCTTTTGCACCGTCGAAGACCGGCGTTGCGATCGGAACGCCACGGGTGACGTTGCCTGCGGCCTCGACCAGCGTGTCCTCGTCCATGCCAGAGATACCCTCGGCATAGACATCCTCACCATAGGCATGCTTCATCGCGTCGCGCACCGGGGTCAGGTCGCCCGAACGGCGGTATTCCTGCAGCGCCTCGTCCACATTCAGGCCCAGACCGCGCGCGGCCCAGCCCATATGGGTTTCGAGGATCTGACCGACGTTCATCCGCGACGGCACACCCAGCGGGTTGAGGCAGAAATCGACCGGGGTCCCGTCGGCGAGGAACGGCATGTCCTCCATCGGCACCACTTTCGAAATCACACCCTTGTTGCCGTGACGGCCGGCCATCTTGTCGCCCGGCTGCAGCTTGCGCTTCACCGCGATGAAGACCTTGACCATCTTCATCACGCCCGGGGGCAGATCGTCGCCGCGACGCACCTTTTCGACCTTGTCTTCGAAACGGGCATCCAGGGCGCGCTTTTGCAGTTCGTACTGCTCGTTCAGCGCTTCGACGATCTGGGCATCCTGCTCACCTTCCAGAGCCAGCATCCACCACTGACCGCGGGTCAGGGTTTCCAGCAGCTCTTCGGTGATCTCGGAACCCGGCTTGATGCCCTTGGGGCCCTTGACCGCGGTCTTGCCCAGGATCAGCGACTTCAGACGCGCATAGATGTTGCGGTCCAAGATCGCCAGCTCGTCGTCCCGGTCACGGGCCAGACGCTCGACTTCCTCGCGCTCGATCTGCAGCGCACGCTCGTCCTTGTCGACGCCGTGGCGGTTGAACACGCGAACCTCGACCACGGTGCCGTAGTCGCCCGGCTTCACGCGCAGCGAGGTGTCGCGCACGTCGCTGGCCTTTTCGCCGAAGATGGCGCGCAGCAGCTTTTCTTCCGGGGTCATCGGGCTTTCGCCCTTAGGCGTGATCTTGCCCACCAGAATGTCGCCCGGCTGCACCTCGGCACCGATATAGACGATCCCCGCCTCGTCGAGGTTGCGCAGGGCTTCCTCGCCGACGTTCGGGATGTCGCGGGTGATCTCTTCCGGCCCCAGCTTGGTGTCGCGGGCGGCAACTTCGAATTCCTCGATATGGATCGAGGTGAATACGTCGTCACGCGCGATGCGTTCCGAGATCAGGATCGAGTCCTCGTAGTTGTAGCCGTTCCACGGCATGAAGGCGACGACCACGTTCTTGCCCAGAGCCAGTTCACCCATATCGGTCGAGGGACCGTCGGCGATGACCTCGCCCTTGGAAACCTGCTGACCCACCTTCACCAGCGGGCGCTGGTTGATGCAGGTGTTCTGGTTCGAGCGCTGGAACTTGCGCATGCGGTAGATGTCGACGCCCGCATCGCCCAGTTCCAGATCCTCGGTGGCGCGAATCACGATCCGCTGCGCGTCGATCTGGTCGATGATGCCCGCACGCTTGGCCTGGATGGCCGCGCCCGAGTCGATGGCCACCTTTTCCTCGATCCCGGTGCCGACCAGCGGCGCCTCGGCCCGCAGAAGCGGAACCGCCTGACGCTGCATGTTCGAGCCCATCAGAGCGCGGTTGGCGTCGTCGTTTTCGAGGAACGGGATGAGCGAGGCGGCGACCGAAACCAGCTGTTTCGGCGACACGTCGATCAGGTCCACGCTTTCCATCGGGGCCAGCGTATAGTCGCCGGCCTGACGGGTGTTGACCAGCTCGTTCACGAACTTGCCATTCTCGTCCAAGGTGGCGTTGGCCTGTGCCACGGTGTGGCGCATTTCCTCGGTCGCGGACATATAGTGCACCTCATCGGTGACCTGCCCGCCCTTGACGACGCGGTAGGGGGTCTCGATGAAGCCGTATTTGTTCACGCGGGCAAAGGTGGCCAGCGAGTTGATCAGACCGATGTTCGGACCTTCGGGGGTTTCAATGGGGCACATCCGGCCATAGTGGGTCGGGTGCACGTCGCGCACCTCGAAACCGGCACGCTCACGGGTCAGACCGCCCGGCCCAAGCGCCGAAAGACGACGCTTGTGCGTCACCTCGGACAGCGGGTTGGTCTGGTCCATGAACTGCGACAGCTGCGAGGAACCGAAGAATTCACGCACGGCGGCCGCGGCCGGTTTCGCGTTGATCAGGTCCTGCGGCATCACGGTGTCGATCTCGACCGAGGACATGCGCTCCTTGATGGCGCGTTCCATGCGCAGCAGCCCGACGCGATACTGGTTTTCCATCAGCTCGCCGACCGAGCGCACCCGGCGGTTGCCGAGGTGGTCGATATCGTCGATGTCACCCTTGCCGTCGCGCAGTTCGACCAGTGCCTTGATACAGGCGATGATGTCTTCGCGGCGCAGGGTGCGCTGAGTGTCGGCGGCATCCAGATCGAGACGCATGTTCATCTTGACCCGGCCCACGGCGGACAGGTCATAGCGCTCGCTGTCGAAGAACAGGGTGTCGAACAGGGCCGAAGCGGCCTCGACGGTGGGCGGCTCGCCCGGGCGCATGACGCGATAGATGTCCATGAGCGCGGTTTCCCGGTTCATGTTCTTGTCCTGCGCCATGGTGTTGCGGATGTAGGGACCGACGTTGATGTTGTCGATATCCAGCACCGGGATATTGGTGACGCCGTTGTCGATCAGCTCCTTGACGGTGCCGCCAATCAGATCGCCATCCTTGTCATATTCCAGCGTCAGCTCGTCACCGGCCTCGACATAGATCGCGCCGGTTTCCTCGTTGATGATGTCCTTGGCCGCGAACTTGCCGACGATATGGTCGAACGGGACCAGCAGGTCGGTCACGCTGCCTTCTTCGATCAGCTTCTTCACCGCGCGCGGGGTGACCTTCTTGCCGGCTTCGGCGATCACCTCGCCCGAGGCGGCGTCGATCAGGTCATAAGTCGGACGGGTGCCGCGCACGCGCTCGGGGAAGAACGGCGTGACCCAGCCGCGCTTCTTCTCGAGGCGATAGGAGACGGTCTTGAAATAGGCATCCATGATGCCTTCCTGATCCAGGCCCAGCGCATAGAGCAGGGTCGTCACCGGCAGTTTGCGGCGACGGTCGATACGGGCAAAGACGATGTCCTTGGCGTCGAATTCGAAGTCCAGCCACGAGCCGCGATACGGGATGATGCGGCAGGCAAAGAGCAGCTTGCCCGAAGAGTGGGTCTTGCCCTTGTCATGGTCGAAGAACACACCGGGCGAGCGGTGCATCTGCGAAACGATCACACGCTCGGTGCCGTTGACGATGAAGGTGCCGTTGGGCGTCATCAGGGGCATGTCGCCCATGAACACGTCCTGCTCCTTGATGTCCTTGACGGATTTGGCGCCAGTGTCCTCGTCCACATCAAACACGATCAGACGCAGCGTGACCTTCAGCGGCGCGCTGTAGGTCATGTCGCGCTGCATGCACTCCTCGACATCGTATTTCGGCTTTTCCAGCTCGTATTTGACGAATTCCAGCACGCTGGTTTCGTTGAAATCCTTGATCGGGAAGACCGACTGGAACACGCCCATGATGCCTTCGCCATCCAGCGGCTGAGGCGCATCGCCGGAGTTCAGGAACAGGTCGTAGGAGGATTTCTGGACCTCGATGAGGTTCGGCATTTCCAGCACTTCGCGGATTTTGCCGTAGTATTTGCGAAGACGTTTCTGGCCAAGGAACGTTTGAGCCATGTCAGATGTCACCTTTCAGTTTCTCACCGGTCAAGAGCGCCGCCGGGCCCCGGCGCCTTGACCATTCGAGACGACGCGTTTGGGATCAATTCATGGCCACCGTCCCGAGTGGCGGCCTCCCGATCCGTGAACCGCGCCTTAGAAAATACCCCGCCGCAGGGGTCCTTTCTAAGACAGGTTCGGCTGGACCCGGATTTCCCGGGTCCAGCCTCGAAGTTTCGGAGCGCAACCGGAATTTTGCAAAAATTCCGGCCCGTTTTCCGTGACGGAAAACGGCTCCTGACCGATCGGCCTTAGGCCAGCTCGACCTCGGCGCCAGCTGCTTCCAGCTTTGCCTTGATCTCTTCGGCTTCTGCCTTGGCAACGCCTTCTTTGATCTTGCCGCCGGCTTCGACCAGGTCCTTGGCTTCTTTCAGGCCCAGACCGGTGATGCCGCGAACTTCTTTGATCACGTTGATTTTCGAAGCGCCGGCGTTCTTCAGAACGACGTCGAATTCGGTCTTCTCTTCTTCGGCCGCTGCGCCGGCGTCGCCGCCTGCTGCTGCAACCATCACGGCGCCGCCAGCTGCGGGTTCGATGCCGTATTCATCCTTCAGGATGTTTTTCAGTTCCTGTGCTTCCAGCAGGGTCAGACCCACGATGCTTTCTGCGAGTGCTTTCAGATCAGCCATTTTATCAGCTCTTTCCGTTTACAGTGTGTGTTCCAACGTCAGGGCACATGCCCCACGCAGATCATTCAGTGCCAACCGCTTACGCAGCTTCCGCCTTCTCGATGATGGTGGAAAGGATGCCAGCGATATTGCTTGCAGGTGCGCCAATCGCGCCAGCGATGTTCGAAGCAGGTGCGCCAATGCAGGACACGATCTGAGCAATGAGCTCTTCACGCGACGGCATTTTCGACACGGCTTCGACGCCGGCACGGTCCAGAGCGTTCTCGCCCATTGCACCGCCGAGGATCTCAAATTTCTTGTTATCCTTGGCGAAGCCCTCGGCCACCTTGGCTGCTGCCACGGGGTCCTCGGAATAGGTCAGAACGGTCATACCCGTCAGCAGGTCGGCCATGCTTGCACACGGCTTACCCTCAAGGGCGATTTTGGCGAGCCTGTTCTTGGCAACACGCACAGACCCACCCGCTTCGCGTGCACGCGCGCGCAGGTCCTGCATCTCGGCAACTGTCAGACCGGCGTAGTGAGCAACCACCACGACGCCAGAGCTTTCGAAGATCTGGCCGAGTTCCTCGACCACTTTCTCTTTCTGGGCTCTATCCACAGTTCTCTCCAAATTTGGGATGGTGAACATCCCGGCTCATATTTGCCGGGCTCGCACCCGGCGTTCATGTCCGTTTTACGGGGTGGAGCCAAATAATCGCCCGAGGGTCGAGCCCCCGATCTCTTTGGTCTTTACCCGTCTCAGGCAGGAAATTAAGGCTACGGATGCAGCCACCCACCGTCTTGGACGAAACAAAATAAAGCGCACGACGAATCGCACGCTTTACCTCGCCCCTCCTCTTAGGCCAGAGCGGCGGGGTTTCCAAGGGGTAAAACAACCGTTCGCACAGGGTCAGGTGACGGCAAAGGTCGCGCCAAAGACCCGGGCCGCGACTCCGTCCACATCGACCGGCGGTTCCAGGCAGGCGCCCTCGGCTCGCAACCGATCGAGCCGCGCCCGCTCAACCGCGTGCAGATCACTGTGCAGCGCCCGCAGGCGGCTCTCGGCGTCGGGCTCGTCCATCAGCGCCCGGATCCGCTCGGTCAGGGGCACGGTAAAGCCGCTCGATACCAGCCGCCAGTCGAGCTTGGCCCGCCAGATGTCGTAGTCAAGCCCGATATGATGCAGAAGCGCCGCTCTGCCGCCGCGCACCGGCACAAAGGTTTCGGCCATCTCGGCCCCGCCTTGCCGCTGTGCCCAGTGCTGACGCAGGGCCACATCCTTCAACCCGCAGCGGATGAAGGATTTACCCTGCGGATGGCCGATCAACCCCTTGCGCCGGGGCCCGAACAGCGCCGCGCTCTCGCCATAGACCCGGCGCGCGGCGTCGCGCTCCATCGGCAGGCGATAGACCGGGCCCGCGGCCCCGTCGTGCACCGCCACGATCTCGGCGGTCTCGACCCGGATCGCCTCGGCCTCAACCGGCTGCGCGGCCAGGAATGCCCCGATGCCGTCCCCCGGCGCCCACATGAACTCATCGGCGTCGACATTCAGCAACCACCCTTCGGCCTGCTGCCGATAGACCCAGGTCAGCGCCACGTTCTGCCGCTTGGTGAACCGGGTCTCGGGGGTCAGCCCCAGATCGGCCCAGAATTCGGGCGTGCAGGGCACACAGGTGACGCGCGGATGCCCGTCGAGGATCGCGATTGCCGGGTCTTGTGGATTGTCGAACAGCAGGGTCACTGCCTCGGCGCCAGCCTCAAGATACCAGGCGGCGAAGCGGAGCGTATCGGCCAGGGGCTCATTCAGAATGGCGCCAACTTGCCAAGGCACCGTCATGCCGGGTTCCGATCGTTCATCACTGCCTGCCTCGTTGATATGCCGCTCTTTTCCGCCGCGTAGCCTATACCGCCGCCCGGCGACGAGTCAAAGCGGGCCTGGCGCGCGTTGACCCGGGCAAAGGCCATTGCTAGCATCCCGTCACGCAACGGGCAGCCCCGCCCAAGGCAGTGCAACGCAAAAGGCGGAGGCCGATGACCGAAGCAAGCGGTTTCTCACTTCTGACCTTTGTCCTGCAGCCCGCGCATTGCGTTGTCCTGCGCGACTGGATGGAGTTTTTCGACCAGCCGCCGGATCGTCTTGTTGTGCATGTCGGCCAGAACCCGGCCATCGCCGACCAGCTGCGCAGCCTCGCCTCAGAGTTCGGCGCCGAGCTGGTGATCGCGGGGCAGACCGATCCCGCCCAGACGACCGAAAATGAAACCGGCCTCTTGTGGCAGCAATTCGATCTGATCGGCGACGACCTGGCCTGTATCGTGCGGCTCGATACCCTACCCTATCGCGAGTCCAATCTGCCCTGGCAGGCTGAGGCAATGGAAGCAATGGCGCGCCACGGCGCCGCGTTTCTGACCGGCTCGACCTTGCCGTTTCGCGCCGACACGACCCTGCCCGAAACGGGCCTGATGCAAACGCAGCGGTTCAGCAACTGTTTCGCGATCCTGCCGGCGCCGGTCTGGCGCAAGGCGCAGCAGGCTCAGCAAAGCGGCGCCGATGCGTTTGGCCGGTTCGGCTCCGAAGCGGCGGTGGAACTCTATTGCGCGGAATCCGGTGCCTTTGGCCTGCGACTGCCGAACAGCCCCGAGCTGCGCATCTTTCATTGCCAGGAATGGGGGCCACGCATGGCCGAGGTGCGCGCGGCCTTTCATGCGGGCCGGGGAATTGCCCCCTTCCTGAGGGGGTATCAGGACGATTTCATGGGCGCGCGGGCGCGGTTCTATATGGAGCGGCGCCCGCCTCTGTCCCGGCGCGTGCGCATCCTGCTGGGCCGCTGGAAACGCAACCTGCTGGGCCAGACGGGCTGATACCACCCGAAAAAGGAAAACCCGGCGCCGCAGGATGCGGGCCGGGTTTCCGTATTTGTGTCTGGCGGCCAGAACCGCCAGCCTGACCGCTTAGTTGCCCGAGGCGCTTGCCACGTCAACCGACACGCCCGGACCCATGGTCGAGCTGAGCGCGATCTTCTTCAGATAGGTGCCCTTAGCACCAGCCGGTTTGGCCTTGGCCACGGCATCCACAAAGGCGCGAACGTTCTCGACCAGCTTGGCCTCGTCGAACGACACCTTGCCGACGCCGGCATGGATGACACCGGCCTTTTCGACCTTGAACTGGACTTCACCGCCCTTGGCGTTCTGCACGGCCTGAGCGACATCCATGGTCACGGTGCCGACTTTGGGGTTCGGCATCAGGTTGCGCGGGCCGAGGATTTTGCCCAGACGGCCGACAACCGGCATCATGTCCGGGGTCGCGATGCAGCGGTCGAACTCGATCTTGCCGGACTGGATGGTTTCCATCAGGTCCTCGGCGCCAACGATGTCCGCACCTGCGGCCTGGGCTTCTTCAGCCTTGGGGCCACGGGCAAAGACGGCGACGCGCACGGTTTTGCCGGTGCCGTTGGGCAGGCCGACAACACCACGGACCATCTGGTCAGCGTGACGCGGGTCGACGCCCAGGTTCATCGCGATCTCGACGGTCTCGTCGAATTTGGCCGAGGCGGCCGACTTGATCAGGGCGACGGCCTGTTCAACCGACAGCTCTTCTTTGCCGGCAAAGGCTTCGCGGGCAGCGCGGGTGCGTTTTCCAAGCTTTGCCATCTTACTTCACCTCGATGCCCATGGACCGGGCAGAGCCCAGGATGATCTGCATTGCGCCGTCGATATCGTTGGCGTTCAGATCCTTCATCTTCGCTTCGGCGATCTCGCGGATCTGAGCGACGGTCACGGTGCCGGCGGTCTCGCGCGAGGGCTTGTTGGCGCCCGACTGGATCTTGGCTGCTTTCTTCAGGAAATACGACGCCGGCGGCGTCTTGATGTCCATGGTAAAGGACTTGTCCTGATAATAGGAAATCACGGTCGGGCAGGGTGCGCCCACTTCCATGTCTGCGGTCTTGGCGTTGAACGCCTTGCAGAATTCCATGATGTTGATGCCGCGCTGACCCAGCGCCGGACCAACTGGCGGCGACGGGTTCGCCTTGCCTGCGGGCACCTGAAGCTTCAGCGTGCCGATCAGTTTCTTGGCCATTGGCCTTCTCCTTTTCAACTCCGCCGGAACGCGATCCGGCAGATGCTATTGATGTGGTCCGACATCGGGGGCGCGCCCCTTCCGTCTCCCACGGGATTCGCCGCCCTGGGACGGCATCGCGTGCGGATAGACCGGATCAGGGTGTTTTGCAAGCGCAACCGGCCCGGCGGCAATCGAATCTTAAGCCGCACCTGATGTTCTGTGCGCTGTTGCAAGCAGACGGCTGAGTCATGACCATCTATTCCTGGAACGCGCTTTACCTTGGGAACGCGGGCGATATCGACAGCTATGAGGGCGATCTTTACGCCGAAGGCGCGTCTAACATTCTCGGCAGCTACGGGTCGCCCGGCGACCCGCTCTACGATCATATCGTCGACGTGGTGGTCAATGACGCCGATGACGATACCGACATAAATTCCGACAATTACGATTTCTGGTCGCCGGACGCGATGACGGTGGACGGCGTCGCCCACACGCTCGATTCCGGCGTTGTCTACAACGCCACCCTCACCTATGCCGATGGCAGCACCGCCAACATCACCGCCGTTGTCATTCAGACCACCGACGGCGATCTGTATCTGGCGCCTGAAATGACCGCCAATGACGACTGGGTCGCGATGGAGGCCAAGGCGATCGTTTCCGTCTCACTCGACAGTGTCTCGGTCGATACCACCTATATCGCGGCAAACCGGCAGCAGACTAATTTCATCTGTTTCGCGGCGGGCACCCGCATCGCGACACCAAAGGGCGCGCGCCCGGTCGAAACCCTTGCGGTCGGGGATCTGGTCCAGACACTTGACCACGGACCGCAGCCGATCCGCTGGATCGGCACGCGCCGGGTCGGCTTAGCGACACAATTGTTGTCGCATGGTGTGGCACCGGTCGTGATCCCTGCACACAGCTTTGCGCCATCCATACCGACACACCCACTGCTTTTGTCGCAACAACACAGGGTGTTGCTGCGCAGTCGGATCGCCAGACGCATGTATGGCTCGGACGAAATCCTGATCGCCGCGCGACGCCTGACGGGGTTACACGGTATTGCCCTACGACCGGCAACCGGCCCGGTCCGGTACATCCATTTCGC
Organism: Ruegeria pomeroyi DSS-3; assembly: GCF_000011965.2. Classification (NCBI taxonomy): domain Bacteria; kingdom Pseudomonadati; phylum Pseudomonadota; class Alphaproteobacteria; order Rhodobacterales; family Roseobacteraceae; genus Ruegeria; species Ruegeria pomeroyi. The sequence goes on from NC_003911.12 coordinate 3,725,766, forward strand.
GCTGGACCGGCACGAGATCGTGTTTGCAAACGGGCTGCCAGCCGAGACGCTGCTGCTGGGTGCAGAGGTCGAGCGGGTGCTGGGGACTGACGTCTTTACCCAGATCGAGCAAAGTCAGAATCGGGGTGCGATTGCGCTGGCGATGCGACCCGCCCGGCCCATCGTCGAAGGCCGGCGCGCGCGGTCATTTGTGGAACGGCTTCGCAACCGGGCCTGTCGTCATGCCCTGGCCAACCCGATCAAGGTACCGCAAAACCGGGTGACCGGTCTGATCAGCCTTGTTTCGCCACCTGGGTAAAGTCCAGCTCGACCGGGGTTTCGCGACCGAAGATCGACACCGACACGCGCAGTTTCTGGCTATCGTCGTCAACGCCCTCGACCATGCCGTCGAAGCCTTCGAACGGGCCGTCGTTGACCTTGACGCGCTCGCCGATCTCAAACGAGATCAGGGTGCGCGGCGCCTCTTCGCCTTCCTGCACGCGGTTGAGGATCTGGTTGACCTCGGCATCGCGCATCGGCATCGGGCGGCCCTGCGGGCCCAGGAAACCGGTGACCCGGTTGATCGTGTTGATCAGGTGATAGCCCTGGTCGGACATTTCCATATGCACCAGCACATAGCCGGGCATGAACCGGCGCTCGGTCGAGACCTTCTTGCCGCGGCGCACCTCGATGACCTCTTCGGTCGGCACCAGCACCTCGTCGATCTGATCTTCAAGCCCGTTCTCGGCGACCGAGGCGCGGATCTGTTCGGCGACCTTCTTCTCGAAGTTCGAAAGCACGCTGACCGAATACCACCGTTTCGCCATGACCCTGTCGTCCTCGTCTTCTGGCCGGTCCGCGGGCGCGTCCCGGAGCATTTCTGAATTGCGGCCACCCATCGAGCGGCCAGCCGGAACAAAAAGCGGCGCGCAGCTCGAATCGCCGCACGCCCGTCCCGAAGGTACTGCGTGACCTAGCCCCTGATCCGGCGATGTGCAAGGCCGGATTGCGCCGTGGCGCGAGCTCTGGTCAGTTGAACATGCCAAACAACAGTTGCAGCCCGCCCCGGATCGACAGGTCGACCAGCGCGAAGAAAATCGCCGTCAGCGCCGCCATGATGAACACCATTACCGTGGTCAGCAGCACCTCGCGGCGGGTCGGCCAGACGACCTTGGACACTTCGGCGCGGACCTGCTGGATGAACTGGATCGGGTTGATGGTGGCCATATGCCTGACTTCTCTCTGCTTGCGGACTATCGGCACATAGCCGGAGCAGGCCGCGAATTCAAGGCCGGTTCGCCGCCGACTGGGGCGGGGTCAGATAGTCACTGTCGCCCACCTTCTCCAGCCAGTTGGCGACCTGACCGTCTTCGGCCTCCTGAATGGCCAGATGTACCATACCGGTTTCCGGCCCGGCCCCGTGCCAGTGTTCCTCGCCGGGCGGGATCCAGACCGTGTCGCCGGCGCGGATCACGCGCGGGGCGGTGTCGCGCAGGCCGACCAGGCCAGTACCGGAGAGCACATACAACGTCTGGCCCAGCGGATGGGTATGCCATGCGGTGCGGGCGCCCGGTTCGAACCCGACCCGCAGCGCCCGCACCCGCGCGGGCGCCGGCGCCTCGATTACCGGATCCTGCCAGACCGTGCCAGTGAACCAGTCCGAATTCGCCTTGCGCGTCGGGCGGCTGCCGTTCTCGTAGATGTCCATCCTGTCCCTCCCCTTCGGTTCCCACTCTGGCGCAGAGAGCGGCGGGGTCAAGGCTTGGGCTTGTCGTCCCAATCCCCCGACAGGATACGGCGCGCATCGCCTTCGGGGTCGTCATACTGGTCGGACCGCACGGTATAGACAAAGGCCAGCAGGCCCACCGCGCCAAGGATCAGCGATATCGGGATCAGGATCGCCAGGACTTCCATCAACTCACCTCAGGCGCAGGGCATTCAGGGACACGGTAATCGACGAGGTCGACATCGCCAAGGCCGCGATCAGTGGCGAACAGAGGCCAGCCACCGCAAGCGGCACCGCGATCACGTTATAGACAGTGGCGATGCGGAAATTCTCGCGGATACGTTTGGTGGCGCGGATGGCGGTATCGCAGGCCCCGGCAATCGGGGACAAGTCGTTGCCCAACAGCACGATATCAGAGGCCACGCGCGCCGCGTCCAGCGCCGAGGCGGGCGAGATCGACACATGGGCGGCGGCCAGTGCGGCAGTGTCGTTCAGCCCATCGCCCACCATCAGCACCCGCTTGCCCGCATCGGCCAAGGCCTGCACCCGGTCGGCCTTGTCCTGCGGCAAGGCCTCGGCCATCCAGCTCTCGATCCCCAGACGGCGGGCCAGCGACTCGACCGCGCCGGTGGTATCGCCCGAGATCAGCAGAACCTCCTTGCCCGCGGCCTTGAGGCCCGCGACGGTCTCCTCGGCCCCCGGGCGCAGCGCGTCGGAGAACAGAAACGCCACCGGCGCCCGGTCGCCGACCGCCAGCCAGGCCGAGGTCTGCGCGGCCTGCTCGGCCCCGACCCAGGCGGCCCGGCCCAGCCGCACCCGCTGACCCTGCCAGGCACCTTCGGTGCCGAACCCCGGAACCTCGGTCACATCGTCGATCCGGGCTGGATGCAGCCCGGCGGCCCGCGCCGCGCGGGTGATCGCAACGGAAAGCGGATGCGAGGACGCCTCGGCCAGGGCCAGCGCGATCTCCATGTCGGCCCGGCGGTGATCGCCCAGGTTGGTCAATTCGGGCGTGCCCGCCGTCAGCGTGCCGGTCTTGTCGAACACGACTGTGTCCACTTCGGCCAGCCGTTCCAGCGCGGTGGCGTGCTTGATCAGCATTCCCCGCTTGAACAGCCGCCCCGAGGCGGCCGTGGTCACCGCCGGCACCGCAAGGCCCAGCGCACAGGGGCAGGTAATGATCAGTACGGCTGCGGCGATGTTGAGCGCAGTGCGCACATCCCAACTGTAGAGATACCAGCCGACAAAGCTGAGCGCCGACAGGATATGCACCCCCGGCGCATAGAGTTTCGCGGCGCTGTCGGCCAGCGAGGTATAGCGCGAGCGCCCGCTTTCGGCGATGGCCACCAGATCGGCCATGCGGTGCAGCGAGGTATCCTGCCCCACCGCATTGGCACGGATCACCAGCGGTCCGGTCAGGTTGACCTCGCCCGCGCTGACCACAAGCCCCGGTTCGGCAAAGACCGGCAACGTCTCTCCGGTAAGCAGCGAGCGGTCCAGTTCCGAACGTCCCTCGACAATCTCGCCATCGACGGGCATCCGCCCGCCGGGGCGCACCAGGATCAGGTCACCCACCGCCAGTTGCGCTACGGCGACCTCGGTCTCGACCCCGTCTTGCAGACGGATCGCGCGCGGCACCTCGAGCGCGGCCAGTTCCTCGGCCGCGGACCGGGCAACGGCGCGGGTGCGGTAATCCAGATAGCGGCCCGCCAACAGGAAAAAGGTCAGCGTCAGCGCCGCATCGAAATACGCGTGTTCGCCGCTCAGCGAGGTTTCCCACAGCGAGGTGACCAGCGCCAGCACGATGGCCAGCACGATGGGCACATCCATGTTGAGCCGCCTGGCCTTGAGCGCGCCCCAGGCTCTGACAAAGAAGGGTTGGCCGGAAAAGGCGATGGCGGGCATCGCGATGGCGGCGGAAATCCAGTGGAACATGTCCCGCGTCGCGTCCGAGGCGCCCGACCAGACCGAGACCGACAGCAGCATCACGTTCATCGAGGCAAAGCCCGCCACCGCCAGCCGCATCAGCAGGTCGCGCCCGGCACGGTCGGTGCGGGTCGCGTTGAGCGTACCGGGATCAAGCTCGTGCGCCTCGTATCCGGCGCGCTCGAGCACCGGGATCAGATCGGCGGCGCGCAACTCGGGCGCGGCCTTGATCAGCGCCCGTTTCAGCGTCAGGTTCACCCGCGCATCCTCGACCCCCGGATGGGCCTGCAAGGCGCGCTCGACCGTCGAGATACAGGCCGAACAGTGGATGCCCGGCAAAGACAGCGCGATCTGCACATCCTCGGGCACCGGGCGGGCCGGCTGGGCCGGAACCGCAACACAGGCCGGACAGGCCGCGGGCGAGGGGCGGAGCTGCGCCGTCATCGCGTTATCCTTTCACATGCAGTACAACCCGCTGGACGAATTCGGTGCCGTCCTCGGCCCGCGCCACCATGCGGATGTTCCAGTTGCCGTCGCCCAGTTCCGCCTTGGCCACATAGGCGGTGCCGTCAAAGGCGAAATCGGGCGCGAAATCCTCTTGCACATGGGTCGCGCGGCCCAGCACCGCCTTCAGCTCGGAAACCTCGACCGGTTTGCCGGCGCGGTCGGTGATCGACAGGACCACCAGACCCCCCGTCGCATCGGCGCGCACATGCCAGCCCAGCGCCTCTTGCGCGTCGCGGCGGGTGTCGAATTCCTGGCTGGCGACATAGGAGTTCTTAACCTCCAGCCCCGGAAAGGTCTTGATCGCGCTATAGGCCAACAGGATGTTCACCCCGATGATGATGCCGAATGCGCCGACAAAGACCATGGCCGCATGTTTGCCGGTGAAGGTGCGCTCAGCCATCCTCAGTTCCCCCGTCCGTTGAATGTGGTGTCCTTATAGGCGCGTTCGCCGTTGCTTTGATCCTCGACCCAGATACGGACATCGGTGCTGGCCGCTTGCGACGGGGCCGCGTCCTTGGGCGTCACGATATAGACCCGCTGCAAAAAGGCGGTATCGGCGGGGACGGAGACGTTTTCATCGGGCAGGCCCTCCAGCTCGATCCGCATCGACGGATCGCCGACCACGGACAGCTGGAACGGGCGTTCCTCGCCATGTTTGTTGCGCAGCCGCACATCATAGGTGTTGCGGATCGACCCGTCCGACAGGGTGACAAAGGTCGGGTTGCGCACCGGCGCCACGGTCAGGTCGATATCCGAGCGGATGAAGAGCGCAAACAGCAGCCCAAAGCCCACCAGCGACCACAGGCTGGTATACATGATGGTGCGTGGGCGCAGGATATGTTTCCAGATGTTCTTGGGCGGGTGACCGGCCCGCTCGGCCTCTTCGTCCTTGAGCGCCATATAGTCGATCAGCCCGCGCGGCTTGCCGATCTTCTCCATCATGTCGTCGCAGGCGTCGATACACAGCGCGCAGGTGATGCATTCCAGCTGCTGGCCGTCGCGGATATCGATCCCGACCGGGCAGACGTTGACGCAGGCCATGCAGTCGATGCAATCGCCCAGTTCCGAATCCTCGGTCCGCTTGCCTTTGCCGCGCGGCTCTCCCCGCCATTCGCGGTAGCCCACGACCAGGGTATCCTCGTCCATCATGGCGGCCTGAATACGCGGCCAGGGGCAGGCATAGATACAGATCTGCTCGCGCGCGAAGCCACCAAAGAAGAAGGTGGTAAATGTCAGCACCGCCATGGTCGTATAGGCGATGGGATGGGCGTTGCCGGTCACCAGATCGCTGAGCAGCGTCGGCGCATCGGCGAAGTAAAAGATCCAGGCCCCACCGGTGGCGAGGCCGATCAGCAGCCAAGCGGCCCATTTGGTGATCCTGAGCCGCGCCTTGCGGAAGTCGAGCTTTTCCTGACGGTGCAGGCGCAGCCGGGCGTTGCGGTCGCCCTCGATCCAGCGTTCGACCAGGATGAAGAGGTCGGTCCACACCGTTTGCGGACAGGCATAGCCACACCAGACCCGGCCCAACGCCGAGGTGAACAGGAACAGGCCAAGCCCTGCCATGATCAGCAGGCCGGCGACAAAATAGAACTCGTGCGGCCAGATCTCGATCCAGAAGAAATAGAAGCGCCGGTTGGCCATATCCAGCAGCACCGCCTGATCGGGCAGGCTGGGGCCGCGATCCCAGCGAATCCAAGGGGTCAGGTAGTAGATCCCCAGTGTCACCGCCATGATGACCCATTTGAGATTGCGGAACGTGCCTGACACGCGCCTTGGAAAGATCGGTTCTCGGGCGGCATACAGGCTGGGTTCTGGGGTCGACTCGCTCACGGACTCACTCCGGGTTTGGCTATTCTACAGCGCGACTTCTTCCAGATGATCGCGCAACACACTTTGATATGGGTCAAAAAGCGTATCTGTGGCGCAGCTTTTGGTGCTGCAATTGCGCCGGGCGTTACGTCGCAGGCAGGGTTTCAAGGCGAAAACTGCTGGTTCTCATCGCCCAACGCGCACAGAAATCACGAAAACGTGATGTGATTCCAATGAATTACCGTGCCGCCAGATCACTCTCGCAAAAAAACCGCCGACCGGATTGGTCGGCGGAGTCTTTGCCGTTATGACTAAAGGCGCCGGCTGTTCAGGAAACGCGCGAACAGATCGAACAGCCGACGCCAACCTCCGGGCCGCAAACGCAGCCCGGAGGTATCCTTGTTCTACTCACCGCCGCCCAGCTGGTGGACATAGGCCGAGACCGCGCGGATCTGCGCTTCGGTCAGGCGGCTGTCCCAGGCGGGCATCACGCCGAACCGGGCGTTGTTGACCGAGTCCGAGATCGCGGCATAGTCGCCGCCAAACAGCCAGATCGCATCCGCCAGGTTGGGCGCACCCTGCGTGCGGTCCCCGGTGGCGTCTTCGGCATGGCAGGACGAGCAGTTGTCGGCAAAGACCACCGCACCGGCGGCCACTTGTGCGGCATCCTGCGGTTCACCCGACAGCGACATCACATAGTTGACCACCTGGTCGATCTCGGCAGCTTCCAGCAGTTCGTCGCGGCCAAAGGCGGGCATCTCGGAATAGCGCGCATCGTCGTTTTCCGTGTTGCGGATACCGGCGGTGACGGTCTGGTGGATATCCTCGATCGAACCACCCCAAAGCCAGTCGTCATCCAGCAGGTTGGGATAGCCCACCGCACCGGCAGCACCCGACCCGTGGCACTGGGCGCACCAGGTCTTGAACACGGCGGAGCCTGCCGACACCGCATAGGAGTTCAGGTCGGCATCGGCTGCGATCGCGGTCAGCTCGACCGATTCCAGCTTGGCATTGATCGGCGCGTTGGCCTCATCCACGGCGGCGATATCAGCCGCCACATTGGCCCGGGTCGACCAGCCCATCACCCCGGCGGTGGCCGAGTTGATCATCGGCCAGGCGGGATAGGCGATGGTATAGCCGATGGCCCAGATGATGCAGAGATAGAAGGTCCACAGCCACCAGCGGGGAAGCGGGTTGTTGTATTCCTCGATCCCGTCCCAGCTGTGGCCGGTGGTTTCGACCTCTTGTTTCTGAACAGGTTTCTTGCTCATTGCCGCGCCTCCTTGAATGTGGCGGGTTTGTCGTCGCCCCGCAGGGGCGCTGCTGCATCGCCCTGAACGGGCGCGGGTGCGTCCGCATGCCGGAACGGGATGTTGGCGGTATCGTCATAGGTGCGGGTCGAACCCGGGCGGAACACCCAGATCACCACCCCGATGAAGAAGGCGAACAGTGCCAGCAACATCCAGCTGTCGGCGAACTGCCGCAGAAGGGTATATTCTTCCATATCCCCCTCCTCAGCGGCTCGCGTCCGGCGTGAAGGTCGAGAAGTCGACCAACGTACCCAACATTTGCAGATAGGCGATCAGCGCATCGGCCTCGGAGACCCCCGGCTGACCGTCGAAGTTACGCACATTGACCTTGTCTCCATAGCGCTCCAGCAGCCCGTCATAGTCGCTGTCGGGATCGGCCTGGGCGGCAAAGTCGGCTTGGGCGGCTTCGATCATCTCGTCCGTGTACGGCACGCCGACGATCGCATTGGCGGCCATGAGATCACCGATGTACTTGCCGTCGATCATGGTGCGTTCCAGGTAGCCATATTTGGGCATCACCGATTCCGGCACCACCGACTGCGGGTCACGCATGTGATCCACGTGCCAATCGTCCGAGTAGCGACCGCCCACGCGGGCGAGGTCGGGCCCTGTCCGCTTGGAGCCCCACTGGAACGGGTGGTCGTACATCGACTCTGCCGCCAGCGAGTAGTGGCCATAGCGTTCGACCTCGTCCCGCATCGGGCGGATCATCTGGCTGTGACACACATAGCAGCCTTCGCGAATGTAGACTTCGCGCCCTGCCATCTCGAGAGGGGTGTAGGGCCGCATGCCCTCCACCTTCTCGATGGTGTTTTCCAGCCAGAACAGCGGTGCGATCTGCACGATGCCGCCGATGGTCACGACCAGAAAGCTGAAGATCAGCAGGAGGGTCGCGTTGGTCTCGAGGATTTTATGTTTGTCGAGAATTGCCATTGCTCCGGCCCTCCTTATTCAGCCGGGACCGCGACGGACAGGCTGGCCTCTTTGGCCGGTGCCTTCCGAACGGTCATCCACAGGTTGTAGCACATGATGATGGCACCGGTGAGGTACAGGACCCCGCCCAGACCACGCACCACATACATCGGGAACTTGGCGGCCACGGTGTCGGCGAACGAGTTCACCAGGAAGCCGTTGGCATCCACTTCGCGCCACATCAGGCCTTCCATGATCCCGGTCACCCACATCGAGGCGGCGTAGAGCACGATACCGATGGTGGCGAGCCAGAAGTGGTAATTCACCAGTTTCAGCGAGTAGAGGCGATCACGCTTCCACAGCACGGGCACCAGGAAGTAGAGCGCGCCGAAGGTGATCATCCCGTTCCAGCCCAGCGCACCCGAGTGCACGTGACCGATGGTCCAGTCGGTGTAGTGGCTCAGCGAGTTCACCGCGCGGATCGACATCATCGGGCCTTCGAAGGTGGACATGCCGTAGAAGCCGACCGAGATCACCATCATGCGGATGATGGGGTCGGTGCGCAGCTTGTCCCAGGCGCCCGAGAGCGTCATCAGACCGTTGATCATGCCACCCCAGGAGGGCATCCACAGCACGACCGAGAACACCATGCCCAGCGTCGAGGCCCAGTCAGGCAGCGCGGTATAGTGCAGGTGGTGCGGACCGGCCCAGATATAGATGAAGATCAGCGCCCAGAAGTGGATGATCGACAGCTTGTAGCTGAACACCGGACGTTCGGCCTGTTTCGGGATGAAGTAGTACATCATGCCCAGGAAGCCGGCGGTCAGGAAGAAGCCCACGGCGTTGTGGCCGTACCACCATTGCACCATCGCGTCCTGCACACCCGGCCAGACGATGACCGATTTGCTGCCCCAGATGCTGACGGGGATGGTCAGGTTGTTGACCACATGCAGCATGGCGACGGTGACGATGAAGCTCAGATAGAACCAGTTGGCCACATAGATGTGGGGCTCCTTGCGCTTGATGATCGTGCCCAGGAACACGGCCAGATAAGCGACCCAGACCACGGTCAGCCACAGGTCAACGTACCATTCGGGTTCGGCATATTCCTTGGACTGGGTCCCGCCCAGCAGATAGCCGGTTGCCGCCAACACGATGAACAGCTGGTACCCCCAGAATACGAACCAGGCCAGGTTGCCGCCCCAGAGCCGCGCGGCGCTGGTACGCTGGACCACATAGAACGAGGTGGCGATCAGCGCGTTGCCGCCAAATGCGAAAATCACCGCCGAGGTGTGCAGCGGGCGCAGGCGACCGAAATTTGCATACCCCTGGGCCCATTCGAAATTGAGCCCCGGAAAGGCGAGTTGAAATGCGATGAACGTCCCGGCCAGAAAGCCGACGACGCCCCAGAATGCGGTTGCGATGACACCGTAACGGACGACATCGTCCATGTATTCGCCCGACAGATCGAGGAGACCGCGGGCCTCGTCGGTCTTGCGCAGCGTCCAGATGAACAGCCCACCGGAGACAAGCAGCACGATGACTGCATGCACCATGTAAGCCACGTCGCGCGCATAGTTGATCCCCATCGCCGCGAACAGCGCGATGAGACCAAGCGCGATGAGCTTGATATAGTTCGACATATTGCGTCCCTTTGCCTTGTCCCGCGCGATTCTCACGCCACGCCAGACGGATTAGACTGGTCGCTTAATTGAAGAGTTGAGCAAAAACCCGCTTTGATCTGCATCAAGACGCGACCCCGAAATGTGTGAGACGCATATCTCAATTGAAACGCCCGGGCCGATCCGGGCAAAACGTACGCACGAGGTTCATGATGGCCTATAAATCCCTGTTGACCGTTCTGACCGATCCCAAGATCGCTCCGGCAACCTTGGCTCAACTGGTTGCCCTGGCCGAAGCGCAGGACGCCCATGCCGAGGCCCTGTGCCTGGGCGTCGATCGCAGCCAGACCGGCTATTACTATGCGGGCGCCAATGCGCTGATCCTTCAGGAAACCCTGAACCGGGCCAATGCCGAAGCCGAAGAGGTGCTGACGCTGGCTCAGGACACTCTGGGCAAATCCGGTGTGCGTTGGTCCGCCGAAAGCGGCGTCGCCCAGATCGCCGATCTGGGCCGCCATGTCGCCCATCGCGCCCGCTTTTCCGACCTGGTGGTGCTGTCGCGCCCCTATGGCGAGGATCGCGGCAGCGAGGCCGAGCCGATCGTCGAGGCCGCCATGTTCGAGGGTCACGCCCCGGTTCTGGTCGTGCCCGACAATGCGCCGCCGCTGAAACAGCCGCGCACCGTGCTGCTCGGCTGGAACGAGAGTGTCGAGGCGATGCGCGCGATCCGGCTGGCGATGCCCTTCCTGCGGGCCGCCGATCTGGTGCGGATCGTGGTGATCGACCCGCCGCGCCACGGCCCCGACCGCTCGGATCCGGGTGGCCTGCTCAGCCAGATGCTGGCGCGTCATGGCGTCAAGGTGGAAATCGACGTTCTCAGCAAGACGATGACCCGGGTGTCGGACATCCTCAACCGCCACGCCACCGATACCAGCGCCGACATGCTGGTAATGGGCGCCTATGGCCATTCGCGGTTCCGCGAGGCGATCCTGGGCGGCGCCACCCGCAACATGCTGGAACAGGCCACCGTGCCCGTGTTCATGGCGCATTAAGACCGGGACAGAAAGTCAGAGGGGCCGGGGCGGACAAACCGCCCTGGCCCCTTTTTTGTTCACGCCTTGCGAATCAAACCGATCACGAAAAGCAGGATGACCGACCCGATCGTGGCATGGATCACCGAGGCCAGAAATCCACCGCCCACGGCAAAACCAAGCGCCGGAAAGATGGTGCCGGCCAGAAACGCGCCAACGATCCCGACCAGGATATTGCCCAAAAGGCCAAAGCCGCGCCCGGCCATGATCTTGCCCGAAAGCCACCCGGCCAGCGCGCCGACCAGCAGCAGGATCAGAAGGCTGTCAAATTGCATCACCCTGTTTCCCTTGCGATTTCTCTGGCCGATTAGAGCATGGACGCGCGCCCGGGTCACGACCTGATATGGTGCATCCCCTGAAACCGCGCCCGCATCTCACGCGTGCGCAGCGCCACCGCTTCGGGATCGTTGCCGGTGAGACCTTGGGTGATCAGCCAGGCCAGTTCGGCGGCATGCTCTGGCGTGACCCCTCGGCGCACCAGCTCCGGCGTGCCGATCCGAAGGCCGTTCATATCCCCCGCAACCGGCGCGATCGGCAGGCCGATGCCACAGGCCAGGAAGCCTGCCCGCCTCAGCGTCTTGGACGCCGCCTGACCGCCGCCGAACCGCGCCGCCTCGACCGCGAACTGGTGCGAGGCGGTGGCCCCGCCCGCGCCATGAAACACCGGCAGGCCCAGCGCCTCCAACTCGGCGGCCAGCGCCTGCGCCAGATCGACCATGGCCTGGGCATAAGCCGCGCCATGATCGACCCAGTCCAACAGCGAGATCGCCAACGCCGCCGATTTCGCCGCGTCGAAATTCGCGGTCATGCCGGGAAAGGCGATGGCGTCCAGCCGTTCGGCGATCTCGGCCTCGTTGGTCACAATCAGCCCGCCGGCAGGGCCGCCGAGGCTCTTGTAGGTGCTCATCGTCATCAGATGCGCCCCCTCGTCCAGCGGGTTGGCCCAGGCGCCGCCCGCGATGATGCCGCATTGATGCGCCGCGTCGAACAGAACCTTGGCACCAACCCTGTCGGCAATCTCGCGCACGGCTGCAACTGGATGCGGAAACAGGTTGAGCGAGCCGCCCACCGTGATCAGCCGGGGCCGGTGCCGCTCTGCCAACTCTGCCAGCGCGCTCAAATCCAGGCTGTAACCATCCGCATCCACCGGCGCCTCGATGGTTTTTAGGCCATAAAGCCCCGCACAGCCCGCCTTGTGATGGGTTACATGGCCACCGATACTGGCCGGTGGCGCGATGATCGTATCGCCGGGCCGGGTCAGCGCCATGAAGCCATAAAGATTGGCGAGCGCGCCCGAGCCCACCCGGATCTCGGCATAGCGCGCGTTGAACACCTTTGCCGCCAGTTCTGCGGCAATCACCTCGATCTCTTCGATCGCCTCCAGCCCCATCTCGTATTTGTCGCCGGGATAGCCCAGCGAGGGGCGGCTGCCCAATCCCCGCGCCAGCACCGCCTCGGCGCGCGGGTTCATAACATTGGTTGCCGGGTTCAGGTTGAAACATTCCGCGTCATGGATGGTGCGGTTCTCTTCGATCAGCGCCTCCAGGTGGGCGTCGATGGCATCGCTGTCGGCGCGTGCCGTGGTCTCGGCGATTTGCTGAACGCGGGTTTCGCAATGGGCGGGCACCCAGGGGCGGGCGGCAAGCTGTGGCATGGGATCCTCCGTATCTCTGCCTGCAGGATCACCAAACCACCCCTTGCGCGCAAATCAGTTTCCGGGAAAATTAGGGTCAGGAAATCTAAGGCTTTCTGATGCCCGTCGCCCCACCCCGCCCAAGACCGCTGCCCCTGAACGCCCTGCGCGCGTTTGAGGCCGCCGCGCGGCTGGGCGGATTCGCCGCCGCCGCCGAGGAACTGGGCGTCAGCCCCGGCGCGGTCTCGGCCCAGATCAAGCAGCTCGAGGATGTGCTGGGTGCGCCGCTGTTCGAACGTGGCGTCCGGGGCGTCAACCTGACCGCGCTTGCGGTCGATGTCCTGCCGGACCTGACTGGCGCTTTCGACCGGCTGGCCACGGTCAGCCATGGCCTGCGCACCGGCGCCAAGCCGCAGGTGGTGCATGTGGCGGCCCTGCCCTCGGTCGCCCAACTCTGGCTGTCTCCCCGCCTGCCAGGCCTGCGCGCAGCTGCGTCCGAGATCGAGATTTCGGTCACCGCGATGGAACAGCCGCCCGATCTGAAACGCGCGCCTTTCGATCTGTGCCTGTTCTTCGGCGAAAGCCCGGGCGAGGCGCTGGCCGCAGATACGATCACACCCGTCTGTGCACCCGCTCTGGCGGATCGGTTGCACCGGCCCGAGGATCTGCGCCACCTGCCCTGTCTTATCGACACCACCTGGCACGCCGATTGGTCGCACTGGATGGCCACCGCCCTGCCCGGCCAGACCTTTGTGCCGCGCGGACCCGAATTCTCGCTCTATGCTTTGGCGGTCGAGGAAACGGTGAACGGTGCCGGAGTGCTGATGGGACACGAGGCACTGATCGCCCCGTTTCTGGCGCGCGGCCAGTTGGTGGCCCCTTTTGCCACCCGGGTCACCCTGCCCCGCGCGCTGCGCCTCTGGGCACCGCGCCCGCTGCCACCCGGCTCTGCCGCGCAACGCGTGGCCGACTGGCTGCGCCGCCAGAGCTGATCGCCGGCGCAAATCTCTTCATTTCGCCATAAACACTTCGTAGCGCGAGGCAGAGCCGCGCAAACACACAGTCTCAGACCAGGAAACCGCCATCGGTGTCGTCGCCCGCTTCTTCCATCAACCGGCCCATATCCGGGATGGTGACGTGGCGCTTGCCTTCCAGGTGAATGACCCCATCCTTTTTCAGGGCCGAGATCTGGCGGCTAACCGTTTCCAGCGTCAGACCCAGATAGTCGGCCATCGCCTCGCGGGTCAGCGGCAGGTCGAACACCATTGGCCCGCTCACGCCACGCATGCTCAGCGAAGCGTCGCGGCGGGCGATGATCGACAACAGGCTGGCGATCTTCTCGCGCGCGGTCTTGCGACCCAGCACCAGCATCCATTCGCGCGCCGCGTCCAGCTCGTCCAGCGTCATTTCCAGCAACCGGTGCGCGATATGCGGGGTACGCGCCATCAGCTCTTCGAACGGCTTCTTGCGGAAACAGCACATGACCAGATCGGTGGTTGCCACAACGTCATAGGGCGCCCCGTCGCGCCCCGGGCGACCGACGAAATCCGACGGCAACAGCAGGCCCACCATCTGTGTGCGGCCATCCTCCATCGTCTGGGTCAGCGTGGCGATGCCAGAAACGACGGAGCCGACAAAGCTCATCTGATCGCCCGACCAGATCACGGTCTGACCCGCCTCGAAGCTGCGATAATACTTGATCTCTTCCAGCTTCTCCAACTCATCCGCATCGCAATGGGCGCATACGGCGCGATGCCGAATCGGACAGTCGTCGCAACTGGTATGGCAAAGCTGAGGCTGGGTGCTCATGGATTTCGGTCCTACTTGATCTGAGTCAAGGTCCATCACGGACCGCTCTCATAACGGTACTCGCATGATAGCGAAATCACAATTGGCCCGGCTCGGACTTTTTGACGCGAAAGTGCCGAGATACACGAGCTACCCGACCGCCCCCCATTTCAGCAATGACGTGGGGCCTGATCGTTTCGGCGACTGGATTTCGGGCATCGCACCCGGCAGCGCGATCTCGCTCTATGTGCATGTCCCCTTCTGCCGTCGTCTTTGCTGGTTCTGCGCCTGCCGTACGCAGGGCACCCAGACCGACAATCCGGTCATCGCCTATGTCGATACGCTCAAGGCCGAGCTGGCGCTGCTGGCCGAGCGTCTGCCCGAGGGCGTGCACCTGTCGCGCCTGCATTGGGGCGGCGGCACGCCAACCTTGCTGAACCCCGAGCTGATGCGCGGCCTTGCACGCAGCATTTTCGACACGGTGCCACTGGGCCCCGAGGCCGAGTTCTCGGTCGAGATCGACCCCAACGAGATCGACCCGGCCCGGCTGGACGCGCTGGCCGAGGCGGGAATGAACCGCGCCTCGATCGGGGTGCAGGATTTCGATGACGAGATCCAGAAAACCATCGGCCGCATCCAGGGCTATGACGTCACCCGCGACGCGGTCGAGATGATTCGCGCCCGTGGCATCTATAGCCTGAACGCCGATATCCTTTATGGCCTGCCCCACCAGACCCGGGCGCGGATGACCGAAAGCGTGCAGAAGCTCTTGTCGCTCAACCCCGACCGGGTGGCGCTCTATGGTTATGCCCATGTGCCCTGGATGGCCAAGCGGCAGCAGCTGATTCCTTCGGACGCGCTGCCGACGCCGGAACAGCGGCTCGACCTGTTCGATACCGCGCGGCGCCTGTTCATGTGGGACAATTACGCCGAGATCGGCATCGACCATTTCGCCACCCAGGAGGACGGCCTGACCCGGGCGCTGAAAACCGGCAAGCTGCGCCGCAATTTTCAGGGCTATACCGACGATCAGGCCGAGGTATTGATCGGCGTCGGCGCCAGTTCCATCTCGCGTTTCCCGCAGGGCTATGCACAGAACGCCCCGGCCACCTCGGCCCATACCGCTGCAATCCGGGCCGGGCGCTTCTCGACCGCGCGCGGCCACCTATTCAAGGGGCAGGACGTGATGCGCGCCCGCCTGATCGAGGCGCTGATGTGCGATTTTCGCATCGACCGGGCCGAGATCCTGCGCGATCACGAGATTACCGCCGAAGAGCTGGACCAGATGTTCCGCAACGCAGACGAGGCCTTCGACGGCCTTCTGCGCGTCACCGCTGACGGTCTGTTCATCCCGCAAGAGGCGCGCGCGCTGACGCGAATGGTGGCCCGCCTCTTCGACGCCTATGACCTCAGCAAGGCCGGGCACAGTTCAGCGATCTGATCGGTTGCGACCGGTGCCTTGCCCTTGCGGGTTTCCTGCTCATTCGCGGCAAGGGGCTTGACGTCCAAGTGCCGGATTTCACACACTCGGGACAGGGCGGGCCGCCCTGCACCCGAGACCGGTTGCACCGGGCAGCGCGGCGACCTCGCCCCGAGGCAGGGAATAGATGCACCACAGGCATGCGATGCGACCGCATTCGCGCGACCCCTGATTGCGCAGCAGATGACAGGATTACAGCAAGAAAAGGGATAGCCTCCATGCGCGTATTCACCGTTCTGGGACCCAGCCAATCCGGCAAGTCCACATTGGTCGAGGCCATCAGTCGCCTCGACAGCCGCCCGACCACATTCGACCTGTCCGAAACCGTGCATCTGCACGGTTTTTCTTATTTGGAGGAACCCTGGTGCGCCATCGACGTTGATGGCGGTAGCGATGCGCTGGCCTTTGCCGGGCCGGCCATGGCAATCTCGGACGCGGCGGTGATCGTGGTGCCGCCCGACCCCGAGGCGGCGGTGCTGTGCGCTCCCTATCTGCGGCTGGTCGAAGAGGCGCGTATCCCGGCCTTTCTGTTCATCAACCGGATGGACAACCCCAATGGACGCATCCGCGACATCGTCGCGGCGCTTCAGGCCTATTGCAGCCATCACATCGCCTTGCGCCAGGTGCCGATCCGCGAGGGCGATCAGGTGGTGGGCGCGGTCGACCTGATCTCGGAACGAGCTTGGAAGTATCGCGAAGGCGAGCCCTCGGCCCTGATCGAACTGCCCGCCGCGGCGGTCGAGCGCGAACAGGAAGCGCGCGCCGAATTGCTGGAGGCGCTGTCGGATTTCGACGACCACCTGCTGGAACAGCTGATCGAGGACCGCCAGCCGCCCAGCGCCGAGGTCTATGACCTTGCAGCGCGGGTCTCGCAAAATCACCAACTGATTCCGGCCTATCTGGGCGCGGCGAACCATGGGAACGGTCTGACCCGGATGATGAAGGCATTGCGTCACGAAGCGCCGGAATTCGATATCGCCGCCGGGCGCGATGCGGCCAGCGAGCAGGCACGCGCCATCGCGGGCTTTGGCGATATGCGCAAGCATATGGGCAAGATCGTGGTGCTGCGCGGACTCGGCGACGGGGTCAAGGCGCATGAGGCCCTGGGCGGCGATACGGTCGGCAGCCTGTTGGAGCTGGACGCGCGCAGTCAGATCGGCGCGCTGGCGGCCGGACAGATCGGATTGGCGGTGAAATCCGACCATCTGCGGCCCGGCCATATCTATGACAGCGCCGGGGCAAGCGATCTGCCCGACTGGGCGCGCAGCCACCCGCCAGGCCATCGCCAATTGGTCAGCCCGGCGCATGAACGCGACGACGCCCGCCTGTCCAGCGCGCTGGCGCGGATGAACGAGATCGACCCAGGTCTGCATCTGGGGGTGGACGAGGGCACCGGTCACGCTGTGCTGGGATGTCAGGGGCCACAACACCTGCGCCGGATCGCGACCAAGCTGGCCGAGGATTTCGGGGTCGAGATCACCTCGGAGCCGGTCGCAACCGCCTATCGGGAGACGATCCAGAAACCGGTCGAACACCACCACCGCCATCGCAAGCAATCCGGCGGGGCCGGTCAGTTTGCCGATGTGCTGCTGACGGTCGAACCGTTGCCGCGCGGGGCCGGGTTCCAGTTCGACGAGGTGGTCAAAGGCGGCGCGGTGCCCAAGACCTATATACCCTCGGTCGCGCAGGGCGCCGAAGAGGCTCTGGCGCGCGGCCCCGAAGGATTTCCGGTGGTCGATGTGAAGGTGACGCTGAAGGACGGCAAGCATCACGCGGTGGACAGTTCCGACTATGCCTTCCGCACCGCCGGCAAGGCGGCAGTGCGCGAGGCGCTGCCACAGGCGAAACCGGTGGTGCTGCAACCGATCATGCGGGCCGAAATTCACCTGCCCTCGATGTTTGTCGGCGACCTGGTGCCCGCGATCAGCGGGCTACAGGGCCAGGTGCTTGGGTTCGAGGCACATCCCTCGGCCGCAGGCTGGGAGATCTTCAACGCCCTGCTGCCGGCCGTCGCCGAGGACGAACTGCACCGGATGCTGGCCAGCTCCAGCCGGGGCACCGGCTGGGTCAGGTTGAGCTTCGATCACTACGAGGAGTTGCGCGGCCCGGTTCCGAAACCGTCCCGCGAAACGGCAGCCGCAGGCTGACCGGAATTCTGCAAGAATTCCGGCCCGGAAAACATCTGTTTTCCGGGCCGTTTTCCGTTTCGGAAAACGGCGCCCTAACCCGCCGCCGCGATCAGGCTGCGGGTATAGTCGGTCTGCGCATTGGTAAACAGCGCCTCGGTCTCACCCATCTCGATCACATCGCCCTGACGCATCACGATGACCTTGTGTGACATCGCGCGCACCACTTTCAGGTCGTGACTGATGAACAGATAGGCCAGGCCGTATTTACGCTGCAAGTCGCGCAGCAGCGCCACGATCTGCACCTGCACCGTCATATCCAGCGCCGAGGTCGGCTCGTCCAGCACCAGCAGCCGGGGCCGCAGCACCATGGCCCGCGCGATGGCGATACGCTGTCGTTGACCGCCCGAGAACTCATGCGGGTAGCGATCCATCGTGGCGGGGTCCAGCCCCACCTCCTGCATCACTTCGGCCACCAGCTCGCGCGGCGCGCGATGGGGGTCGACCTTGTGGATCGCCAACCCCTCGGAGATGATCTGGGCGCAGGTCATCCGTGGACTCAGGCTGCCGAACGGATCCTGAAACACGATCTGCATGTCCTTGCGCAACCGCCGCAGCTCCCGCGTGGACCAGCTGCGCACATCCTCGCCGCGAAAGGTGATACCGCCCTCGGACCCGATCAGCCGCATGATCGCCAGCGCCAGCGTGGTCTTGCCCGACCCGCTTTCGCCCACGATGCCCAGCGTCTCGCCCGCCCTCACCGAAATCGAGGCGTCGTTCACCGCCTTCACATGCCCCACCGTGCGCCGCAGAAAGCCGCGCTGGATCGGGAACCAGACCCGCAGGTGATCGGTACGCGCCACCTCTTCGGCTCCGGCCGGCACAGGGTCAGGGCGACCCTTGGGTTCGGCCGCCAGCAGCTTGCGCGTGTAGGGGTGCCGAGGGTTCGCGAAGATCTCTTCGGTACTGCCGCTCTCGACGATCTCGCCCGCCTTCATCACACAGACCCGGTCGGCGATCCGCCGCACGATGCCCAGATCATGAGTGATGAACAGCATCCCCATGTTCTCTTCGCGCTGAAGATCGGCCAGCAACTCGAGGATCTGCGCCTGGATGGTCACATCCAGCGCCGTGGTCGGCTCGTCCGCGATCAGGATGTCGGGTTTGTTGGCCAGTGCCATGGCGATCATCACCCGTTGCCGCTGCCCGCCGCTCAGCTGATGGGGATAGGCGTCGAGCCGGGTTTCGGGATCACGGATGCCGACCTTGACCAGCAGTTCCAGAATTCGCTCCAGCGCCGCCGCACCCACCAGTCCCTGATGCAGGGCCAGCGATTCCGCCATCTGCTTGCGGATCGTGTGCAGCGGGTTGAGCGAGGTCATCGGCTCTTGGAAGATGAAACTGATATCGTTGCCGCGCACGTCCATCAGCCGCTGTTCGCTGGCGCCGATCATCTCTTGCCCGTCATAGGTGACCGAGCCTTCGACAATCGCGCTGTCCCCCAACAGCGAGACGGTGGACAGCGCCGAGACCGACTTGCCCGAGCCGCTTTCACCGACCAGCGCAACGGTTTCGCCCCGGTTCACCGTGAAGGACACGCCGCGCACCGCCTGGCTGATCCGCCCATCCTGACGGAACGAGACATTCAGCCCTTTGACCTCGAGAAGCGCACTCATGAGAAGGTCTTTCTGGGGTCGAACGCATCACGCACGCCTTCAAAGATGAAGACCAAGAGCGACAGCATGATGGCAAAGGTGAAAAACGCGGTGAAGGCCAGCCAGGGCGCTTGCAGGTTCTGTTTGGCCTGCAAGGTCAGCTCGCCCAGCGACGGCGCCGAGGAAGGCAGGCCAAATCCCAGAAAATCGAGCGAGGCCAGACCACCGATGGACCCGGTCACCAGGAACGGCAGGATGGTAACGGTCGCCACCATCGCATTGGGCAGCATGTGGCGGAACATGATGGTCCAGTCGCTGACCCCCAGGGCCCGCGCCGCGCGCACATATTCCAGATTGCGGGCGCGCAGGAACTCGGCCCGGACCACGCCGACCAGGGCGGTCCAGCCAAACAGGATCGAGATGATCACCAGCATCCAGAAACTGCGCTGAAAGATCGAGAACATGATGATGATCACGTAAAGGCCCGGCGTGGCGCCCCATATCTCGATCACCCGCTGCATGATCAGGTCGGTACGGCCACCAAAGAATCCCTGTATCGCACCCGCGATCACCCCGATGATCGAAGCGGCAAAGGTCACGATCAGCGCAAACAGGATCGACAGGCGGAACCCGTAGATCACCCGCGCCAGCACGTCCCGCTTGGTATCGTCGGTACCCAGCAGGTTCTGCTCGTTCGGGGGCAGCGGGGCCGCGCCGGGGCGGTCGACCGAGGTGCGATAGGAATAGGGTATCGGCGGCCAGATGGCCCAGCCCTGTTCGAACCCGTCGGCCTGATAGGTGCCTGCCTCGATCTGTTCGATCACCCCTTCGGGATCGTCGAAACAGTCTTCGACGCCGCCGCTGGCGATCAGGCATTTCACCTCGGGGTCGCGATAGATCGCCTCGGTCCGGAAATCGCCACCAAAGGCGGTTTCAGGGTAGAAGGAGAAGATCGGCATCCGCAATTCGCCGCGATAGCTGACCAGGATCGGCTTGTCATTGGCCAGGAACTCGGCAAACAGCGAGACCCCGAACAGGATCGAAAACAGGATCAACGACCAGAAGGCGCGGCGGTTGCGGCGAAAATTGTTCCAGCGGCGCTGGTTCAGGGGCGACAGGCGCATGGCTCAACCCTCCCGCCGCTCAAAGTCGATGCGGGGATCGACCAGCACATAGGTCAGGTCCGACAGGATACCGACCAAAAGGCCGATCAGGCCAAACACGAAGAGCGTGCCGAACATCACCGGATAGTCGCGCGCCACCGTCGCCTCGAACCCCAGCCGGCCCAGCCCGTCGAGCGAGAAGATCGTCTCGATGATCAGCGAGCCGCCCAGAAAGACCGACAGGAACACGCCCGGAAAGCCCGAGATCACGATCAGCATCGCGTTGCGGAACACATGGCCGTACAGCACCCGGCTTTCGCTCAGCCCCTTGGCGCGGGCGGTGATCACGTATTGCTTCTTGATCTCGTCCAGAAAGCTGTTCTTGGTCAGCAGGGTCAGCGTGGTGAAGGCGCCGATCGTATAGGCGGTCAGCGGCAGGGCGATGTGCCAGAAATAATCCAGCACCTTGCCCAACAGCGACAGGTCCGAGAAATTGTCCGAGGTGAGGCCGCGCAACGGGAAGATCTGCCAATAGCTGCCCCCGGCGAAGAGCACCAGCAGCAGGATGGCGAACAGGAACCCGGGGATCGCATAGGCCGCGATGATCAACCCGCTGGTCCAGGTGTCAAAACGCGAGCCATCGCGCACCGCCTTGCGGATGCCCAGCGGGATCGAGATCGCATAGGCGATCAAGGTCGACCACAGGCCCAGCGTGATCGACACCGGCATCTTCTCCAGCACCAGATCGACCACGTCGATCTTGCGGAAATAGCTCTCGCCAAAATCGAGCGTCATATAGTTCCACAACATCATCAGGAACCGTTCGTGCGCCGGTTTGTCCAGACCGTATAGCTCTTCCAGCTCCTTGATGAATTCGGGCGGCAGGCCGCGCGCGCCGATATAGCTGTCGTTCACCGCGTTGGTCTGGCTGTTCAGCTGCGCGTCGTTGCCCTGGCCGGCAAAGCTTTCGAACACATCACCGCCACCCTGCAATTGCGCAATGGCCTGATCCACCGGACCACCCGGCACGAACTGCACCAGCACGAAGTTCACCAGCATGATCCCGAGCAAGGTCGGGATCACCAACAGCAATCGTCTGAGGATATAGGCGCCCATAAAGCCCGCTTACCTCAGCGCGCCCGAGGATTTCAACGCTGCCGCGCGGTCGGCATCGACCCACCAGAGGTCTTCGAGGCCCAGCGCATAGGGCGGCAGGTTCTCAGGGTAGGAATACTTGTCCCAATAGGCCACCCAATATTTACCCAGGTACCAGGTCGGCACCATGATCCGCTTGGCCCGCAACACACGGTCAAGCGCGCGCACGTTGGCCTGCAACTCTTCGGTGGTCGAGGCCGCGACAACCCCGTCGATCAGAGGTTCGATATCCGGCCCGTGCACACCCGAGGGGTTGAAAAGGGAATAGGCCGCCGCCTCGCTGCCGAACTGCTGGTAGAGCCCGGTTGAGGGTTGCAGCGACATCGGGTAGCCACCCATGATCATGTCGAAATCGCGGTCGCGCCGACGCAGGGTGAATTGCGCGTCATCCACCCGGTTGTAGCGGGCGTCGATCCCCATGACCTTGAGGTTGTCGACAAACGGCTGGATGATCCGGTCCAGCGTCGGTTCATCCGACAGGAATTCGATTCTCAGCGTCTCGCCCGCTCCATTGCGCCGGATCCCATCGCCGTCAACTGCCCAACCCGCCTCATCCAGCAGCTTCATCGCGCGGCGTAGGTTCTTGCGGTCGTTCTGGCGGTCGGGGCTGGAAGTGTGGGCACTCACCGGCTCTTCGCTCAGCACCGCCGGGTCGAGTGCATCGCCCAGCGCCTCCAGCACTTCGCGCTCACGTCCCTCGGGCAGGCCTGTCGCCTCAAGCGGGGTGCCTTGCCAGAAGGAGTGGCGCTGCTGGAACAGGCCATACTGCAGGCTCTCGTTGGTCCATTCGAAGTTGAACGCCAACTGCACCGCCGCGCGCACGCGGATATCCTGAAACTGTGGCCGGTCCATGTTGATCACGAAACCGCTGGCGCTGGGCACATCGCCATCGCGCAGCTCGGCCTTGATCACATGACCCTTTTCGATGGCCGGAAAATCATAGGCGGTGGCCCAGCTTTTCGAGTTGTTCTCTTGCCGCAAGGTATAGTTGCCAGCCTTGAACCCCTCCATCGCGGCGATGGTGTCGGTGTAATACTCGACCCGGATACTGTCGTAATTGTTGCGCCCGACATTTACGTTCAGATCCGCGCCCCAGTAATCGGGATTGCGGCGATAGGTGATGCGCCGGTTGATGTCGAAGCTGTCCAGCACATAGGGCGCCGAGCCGATTCCCTGCTCAAGGCGCGGCTCGTCCAGGCGGCGTTTCTCGGGATCGGCCATGAACCAGGCCTTGGAAAAAATCGGCGTGCCGCCGACCTGGGTAATCAGCGCCCGGCGCGGGATGTCCGGGGCGAAATGGAATTTCACCCGGTGGCTATCCAGCGCCTCGGCCTTGGGAATGCGTTTCCTGACCGCCTCGGCATAGGATTTCAGACCCTGCTCCAACAGCAGTTCGTGACTGAACACGACATCTTCGGCGGTGATCGGCGTGCCATCGGAAAACCGCGCCTCGGGCCGGATGTTGAAGATCACCCAATCCTGGCTTTCGGGATACTCCAGGCTTTCGGCGACGAGACCGTAATACGACGCCGGTTCGTCATAAGACGGGAACAGCAGGGACTCGTATTGATCCGCCGACCTCGCCGCGGCGCGCCCCTTGCGGGTGAACGGGTTGAGGTTGTCGAATGTCCCGACTGCGGCGTAGCTCAGCTCGCCCCCTTTGGGTGCATCGGGGTTCACATAGTCGAAATGCGCGAATCCCTCGGGGTATTTCAGATCGCCGAATTCCGAGAACCCGTGACTTTTGATGATGGTTTCCTCGGCGCGGGCAATCCCGGCCAACGCCATCAGCAACAGCCCGGCAAACAGCAGCATCACACCTGGCCGGATATCCAATGCTCTGGCACGGGTGGCGGCGCGGGGGCGTGTGGTCAAGGCTCTTCCTCCGGGTTGGGTTGGCATATGCGCCAATCTTGTTGCCGTTAGCTAATGGTCCAGCGTGGGGAGTTGCAAGTTTAGAATAGGTGAAGCAATCGTGAAGTCACGCCGACCAACGAAAAAGGCCGCTGCACGGGGCAGCGGCCTTTGGTCAAAACCGGTCTGTGTCGAGCGATCAGTTCGAAACGCTCTGCAGATAGGCGATCAGGTCGACCCGGTCGCCTTGTTTCTTGAGGCCCGAGAAGCTCATCGAGGTGCCAGGTACGGCCGCCGACGGCTTGGTCAGGAATTCATCCAGCGCCTCGGGCGTCCAGTCGCCGCCGTGGCCCTGCATCGCGCCGGAATAGCCGAAACCGGCAACCGAGGCGACCGCGCGCCCAACCACGCCATCCAGATGCGGGCCGGTGGCGTCTTCGCCGTTCACCTTGTGGCAGGCGGCGCATTTCTTGAACACTTTTTCGCCCTTGGCGGCATCCGCCGAGGCCATCAGCTCTTCAAAGCTGACGGTTTCTTCGGTGCCGCTGGCCTCTTCGGCTTCGGCAACTTCGATTGCATAGGCGGGCTCGTCCCCGTGGCCACCAACATGATAGACCGTCTCGGCCGCCCACTTGGCGAGAAGAAGCGCCAGGAAAGCGCCGAACAGGCCGGCAGCGGCCTTGGTAACTGTCATCGTGTCGAACATTGATCGCGAGTCCATTTCAGCTGTCTGGGCGGCTGTCTAAGGCTTCCCCTCGCAAGAGGCAAGGTATAGACACCGCGACCAAACGCCCAAAATGTAACTTGTTGCACGGAAACGACCCCATGACCCATCGCATTGCCTTCCAGGGAGAGCCCGGCGCCTATAGTCACGAGGCCTGCCGCAACGCACGCCCGGACATGGAGGCGCTGCCTTGCCGCACCTTCGAGGACGTGATCGAGGCGGTGCGCCGGGGCGAGGCCGAGCTGGCGATGCTGCCGGTCGAGAACACGACATATGGCCGGGTCGCCGATATCCACCGCCTGCTGCCCCATAGCGGGCTGCATATCATCGACGAGGCCTTTGTGCGCGTGCATATCAACCTGCTGGGCGTGCCGGGTGCGACGCTGGACGATATTCGCGATGCCTATTCGCATCTGGTGTTGCTGCCGCAATGCGCGGGTTTCCTGAAACAGCATGGCATCACCGGCCGGGTCAGCCCCGATAACGCCCGCGCCGCGCGCGAGGTGGCCGAACGCGGCGACAAGAGCCATGCGGCACTGGCCAGCGAGCTGGCGGGCGAAATCTATGGGCTGAACGTGCTGGCCCGCCATATCGAGGATACCGACAACAACACCACGCGTTTCCTGGTGATGTCGCGCGAGACAGACGATTCGCGCCGCGGTGATTTCGGCATGATCACCAGCTTCGTCTTCGAGGTTCGCAGCATTCCCGCCGCTCTGTACAAGGCGCTGGGGGGCTTTGCCACCAATGGTGTCAACATGACCAAACTGGAAAGCTACATGTTGGACGGTTCGTTCTCGGCCACGCAGTTTTATGCCGATATCGTCGGCCACCCCGAAGACGCCAATGTGCGCCTGGCGATGGACGAGCTGAACCACTTCACCACCAATGTCGAGATCCTGGGCGTCTATCCGGCCGCCCAGCCGCGCGGCTGAAGCGCCCGCTTAGCGGGCGGATCGAGTATGGCGCCCGCTCAGCGGGCGCAGCGGCTCTCGATCTCTTTGGCAAACTCTGCCATCCGCAGCTTGAACCGGCGGGTCATGTTCTTGCGGGCCAGTTTCAGCGATTGCAGGAACAGGCGCGCGGACAGCGTGTTTGCCTTCAACTCGACCGAAAAGCTCATCCTGGTACGGCGCGGCGACAGCGCCAGCAATTCGATCACCACATCGCCGTTGATGCCCTTGCTGTGACTGGCAAAGCGCATCAGCGAGGGCGCGTCATACTGTTTCAGCACCACATGCATCTCGCGCGGTTTGCCGCGCAGGCGAAACCGGGTGTCCCAGGCCATTCCCGCACCGATCGGAGCACTGGCATCGACGCGCTGCACCTCGACACCGCGCCGCATGGCCGAGCGTTCAAAGGTCTCGAATTCCGACAGGATTGCAAAGACCTGCGCGACCGGCGCCTCGATGTCTTCCTTGCTGATGAACTGCATGACCCCTCGCCGGTTGTGATTTTTGCGCGAGTTTCCCCTTAATCCAGCGTGTCCGCAAGCCAGTTCTGCAACAGGAAATGGGCAATTGCCCCCTTGCGCGCAGGCAGCAGGCGGGGGTGCTCTCCGGCAAAGGCCAGCATCATGTCGCTGCGGCTGACCCAGATCGCATCCTCGATCTCGACCGGGTCGATGGTCAGGTTCCGCGACAGGGCCTCGCCCGCGCAGCCGAACATCAGCGAGGCGGGAAACGGCCAGGGCTGGCTGGACAGATAGGTGACCGCACCAACCGGCACGCCGGCCTCTTCCAGCACCTCGCGGCGTACGGCGGCCTCCAGCGTCTCGCCCGGTTCGACAAATCCGGCAAGCAGCGAATACATGCCCTCGGGCCAGCCCGGAGAGCGTCCCATCAGCACCTGATCGCCATGGGTGATCAGCATGATCACCACCGGATCGGTGCGCGGAAAATGCTGTCCGCCACAGTCCGGACACCCGCGTTGCCATCCCGCCTGGGCAATCTCGCTGCGGGCGCCGCAGCGGGCGCAGAACCGGTGGCTGGCATGCCAGCCGATCACCGCCTTGGCGGTGGCGGCCAGTTCGGCGTCGCGCGGGCTGAGCCGGGTCATGATCCGTCGCAATTCGGCAAAGACCTGCCCCTGTGGCAGGTCGGGGTGCTGCTGCTCGGATCTGTCGACGAACCCGCCCAGCCCGGTCAGGTCCTGCCCCTCGGCCCCCCAGGCCGAGATGTCCTGTGCAAAGAGCGGCGCGCCGTTCTCGTCGAGGCCCAGGAAAATCGGCGTTTCGGCCTCGCCCCCCGGCCCCTCGGTCACCAGCGGATGGGTCGGGCCGACCCAGGCCAGACGTTCCAGCCGCTCGCCTTCGACCAGCAGCTTGCCGCGCCACAGCAACAGACAGCGCGCACGCGGATCGGCCGACATGCGCTTCTGCGCCTCTCCATCGCCGCGCAGATGCGCCGCCCGGTCCAGGCCCGAGCCTCCGAATGTGACTTGCTCTGCCGTTTTCATCCCTGCCCCTCTCCTTCTTCGTATTCACCGGCTTGCCGGTCGCAAAGGGCTGCCACGACACGCGGTTCAGATCAATCGCGAACTGTCCGATGTGACGCCGGCAAGCGGCAGAGTTGACACAAATCGCCACCAACTAACCTCTTGCCATAATAAACTATTTTTTATTTGTGAGGGGTGGCTCTACCTATGGGAGAGTTTGGGCGCTGACTTGGCAATGGAATTGGAATGCAACCTTCAAAACAAGCCCTGTCATCCGCCCCGCATGCTCAGGACGCCGCCACGTTACGGGTGCGCCTACTCGCCACAACCGACCTGCACATGCAACTGACGGGTTACGATTACTATTCCGACCGCCCGGAAAAGACCGGAGGTCTGGCGCGGCTTGCGCCGCTGATTGCGGCGGCGCGTGCAGAAACAGGGGTAGACCTGTCCCTGCTGTTTGATAATGGCGACAGCATTCAGGGCACCCAGATGGGTGACATCGCCGCCAGACACCCCTCGGCCCCGCATCCGCTGATGCGGGCCTTTTCCTATCTGGGGTATGATGCGCTGGGGCTTGGAAATCACGACTTCAACTTCGGGCTGGAGGTTCTGGATCAGGTTCTGGAACAGGCCCCCTGCCCGGTGGTCTGCGCAAACGCACATCGGCTGGACCGCGCGACACCCTGGCAGCAGGAGGTGATCCTCGAGCGCGAGGTTCGAACCGGCGCTGACGTGACCCTGCTGCGGATCGGCGTGCTGGCCACCCTGCCGCCTCAGACGGTGGACTGGGACGCGCATCTGTTGTCGGGCCGGATGCGTGTCGACGGAATCGTCGAGGCGGCACGCCATGCAGTGACCCGCCTCAGGGCAGCGGGCTGCGATCTGATCATTGCCCTGGCTCATAGCGGGTTGGCCGAGGCAGACGCCGCGCCCGATCAGGAAAACGCGGTGATCCCGCTGGCTGCGCTGGATGGGATCGACGCGGTGATCGCCGGGCACACTCACCTGCGGCTGCCTTCGCAGGATGCCGCCCCCCTCCCCCATACGGATCGCGCCAATGGGTTGGTTCATGGCAAGCCGGTGGTGATGCCGGGGCATCACGGCTCGCATCTGGGGATCATCGACCTCGATCTGCGGCAAACCCCGGGTGGCCGCTGGCGCGTCGCGCGGGCCCAGGCCGTCTTGCGCCCTGCCGAAGGACCTGCGGATACCGCCCTTATGCAGCTGCTGGCCGCGGATCACGCCGCCACCTGCGCTGCCGCCAATCAACCCGCCGGACATGCCGACGACGCGATGCACAGCTATTTCACCTTTGTCGCTCCGGATCGCGGACTGGCCAAGGTTGCCGCCGCGCAAGCCGCCGCCTTGCGCCCGTTTCTTGCCGGTACGCCCTTGGCTGACCTGCCCCTGCTGTCATCGGTCTCCCCGCTCAAGGCTGGGGGGCGCGCGGGTCCAGACCACTATACCGACGTGCCCGCCGGGCCATTGTCGATGCGCCATGTGGCCGACCTGCACATGTTTCCCAACGAGTTGCGGGCGCTGGTCCTGACCGGCGCCGACCTGCGCGAATGGCTGGAAATGGCCGCCGGCGTATTTCTGTCACCGGCACCGGCCGGGGCCTGCGACATGTTGCTGGATACCTCTGTGCCCGGGCATAACTTCGACAGCCTTTACGGGCTGACCTATGAGATCGATCCGAGAGCGCCACCGCGATACGATATCGGCGGTCGCCTGATCGCGGACGAGAACCGACGGATCGGCTCCCTGTGCCACAACGGCACCCCGGTCGATGATCGGCAGAAATTCGTAGTTGCACTCAACAACTATCGCGCCAATGGCGGCGGCCATTTCCTGATGCTGGATCGGGGAGAACCCGTGCCACTGCCAAGCCTGCGGATACAGAGCGCCCTGCATGACTATCTCTCTGGCCGGCTGCCCGCCGACCCGCTGGAACAGGCGCCGCACCCCTGGCGACTGGCGCCACTGCCGGGGCAGAGCGCGATCCTGCGCACCGGACCACGGGCCCGCGATCATCTGGACGAGCTTGCCGGGCGCGACATCTCCGATCTGGGCCTTGATGCCGAGGGGTTTCTTCGCCTGCGCGTCGGGCTTTGAGATCTTGTCATCCCGACCCGACCCGCCTATATCGGGTCGCGAGAGGTTGGCGCGGGCGAGCGCCTCGCCAACCTGGTCAGGTCCGGAAGGAAGCAGCCACAACGAGTCCCGCTTGGGTCGATGTCCAGCCTCTCACTTTCACCGCCGTTCGCTGTGCCGCACTTGGAACCCTCTAGACTGCGGAGGGATTTATGATTGTAGCAACGACCCTTCGGGCAGCGCGGTTCTGACGACTCATACCCCTGCATGAACCCGTTCCGATCGAATGCGCGTGCGCCATCCGCCCGTCTTGCGTTGTTTCGCAACAAGCAAACCGGTGTCTCTTGCACTTCCGGACCTTGGATGGTCCCCTTTCTTTGCCACGCAGGCCGCGGCCCTTTCCGGCGCCTATGTCGCGCGGGCCGAAGCGCTGGTGCCGTTCCTGACGGTGCTGGCGGTCAACGCGTGCGGCCCAACCGATCTGGGCCCGATCCTCGCCTGGTGTCACTCCGACCGGACCGGGGCGCTGGTGGACTCGTCCGGCGTGTGCAAGACCACTTTGATGATCTCTCAAACCGACGCCGGGGAGGCAACGGTCGGTATTCGCGAGGGTGCTCGCAACTCGGAAAGCGTGGCCGAGGCCCGCGCGCCCGACAAGGCGTTCGACAAGATGGTGCGCGCGGTGAGGCGTGAGATGATAGGTCGAAACAAACGCTGACCGGCCCTCGATCGCCCCTGCCTCAAGGGGCGATCAACCGGGGCCACAGCGCGGCGTTTCGTCGGGCGAAAGCGCCCAGATGACCGATCTCGCGCAACCCAAACGCGCGCGGGTGCAGCAGATGCCTGCGCACGGTCTCGCCATAGACATCGGCTAGGCGCCAGACACAATTGGGCGGGATGGTCGTGTCATCCTCGAATGCGAACATGTCGACCGGCGCACCCGAACGGCTCCAGTCGGCTTGCGGCAGGCGGTCGCCCATCTCGGGCAGATAGGCGCCGGGCGTGGTGCACCAGCGCCGCCATTCCCAATAGACGCCGGGTGGCAGGTCGGACCCGAAACCGATCCGCCGCCCCGGCAGATAACCGAGGGTTTTCACCAAAAGCGGCGCGTGACCGAACCAGAACAGCCGCGCCAGCGCCTGATAGGGCCAGGGGTGGTCCGAATGATGCACCAGCCCGGAACAGACGCAGATCATCCGGGCGATAGGCTCGATCCCCGGTTGCAGCGGGCCAAGCATACCACCGACCGAATGGCCGATCACCCAAAGCGGCAGATCGGGATACCGCCGCTGCATCTCGGCATAGGCGGCGGGCATGTCGATCAGTGCCCAGTCGGACATGGTGGCGGTCGAGGCCGCGAGCGGCCCCCTCAGCGAATGCCCGAAATCGCGGTAATCATAGGTCAGGCAGGCGATGCCGCGCTCGGCCGCCAGCCAGGTGGCGAAATGCTGGTAGTACTCGCGCGGCACCCCGGTGGCGCCGTTGATCACCACTGCAACCTGGGGCGTGCCCGCAGGCAGATAGAGCCGCGCCGATAGCTGCGCCGACCCTGACGGAAAATGAAAATCCTCAACCACGACGCTTGCTTGCATATCCAGCATTCCAGCCTCCAGATGCTCTAGACCGATTGGTCTATTTCTCCCATCTGGACCAATCGGTCTAGAGCTGTCAATATCGCTGTCAAATGACCCAACGTCCGCTTCCGACCAAAGATCGCCTGATCCGCGCCGCCGCCCAGCTGTTCCAGCGCAGCGGGTATCACGGTGTTGGATTGTCCGAGTTGCTGGCCGAGGCCGAAGCGCCCAAGGGCTCGCTTTATCACCACTTTCCCAACGGGAAATCCGACCTGGCGCTGGCGTCGGCCACCTGGGCCTCGGACGAGATGCTGCGGCTGATCGCGGCCTCGTTCGAACCGGCTGACAGCTTTCATGCCGGGATGGAGGTGCTGTGCGGCAAGGTCGCTAAACTGTTCGACAAATCGGGCCAGTGGGATGGCTGCCCGATCTCGTCAACCCTGTTCGAAGGGCCGGACAACGCCGCATTCCGCGCCCATGCCCACCACCTGTTCGAAGGCTGGATCACCGAGGGCGCGCATCACGCCAGCCGCTTTGGGCTGGCCGATCCGCAAAAGACCGCCGAGACCATGTTCATCCTGCTGCAAGGCGGCTGGATGCTGGCCCGCGCCCGGCAATCCTCGGACGTGCTGCGCCGCCTGCCCGAGATGCTGCCGGGCGCGGATTAGAGCCGGTTGGTATTGAAGGTGTCGCAGGTTGCGACTTGGCCGCTTTCGAACCCGCGTTCGAACCAGGCCGCCCGCTGCGCCGAGGTGCCGTGGGTAAAGGTATGCGGCTGCGGAACCCGGCCCGCCTGACGTTGCAGCCGGTCGTCGCCGATCATCCGGGCGGCGTTCAGCGCCTCTTCCAGGTCGCCCTGCTCCATCAGGCCCCAGACCGAGCGCGCCCAGACCCCGGACAGGCAATCGGCCTGCAATTCCAGCCGCACGGTCAGGGCGTTGGCCTCGACCTGCGAGGAGCGCCGCCGGGCCTGATCCACCTTGCCAAGAATACCCAGCTGATTCTGCACGTGATGGGCCACCTCATGGGCGATGACATAGGCGGCGGCGAAATCGCCCCCCGCCTGCAATCGCCGCGCCAGGGTGGCAAAGAAATCGGTGTCCAGATAGGCCTTCTGATCGGCCGGGCAATAGAACGGCCCGGTCGCACCCGAGGCGCCGCCGCAGGGGCTGGATGTCACCTGCGAGAACAGCACCAGCGTCGGCGGGGTGTACTCGCGGCCCAGCTGGTCGCGGAACACCCCGGTCCAGACCTCTTCGGTTGTGGTCAGCACGCGCGAGACGAATTCGCCCGCCTGCCGTTCTTCCTCGGACAGCTCTGTTGGGGCGCTCTGGGGCGCTTGTGGCTGCTCTGTCAGAAACGGGGTCACGTCGATGCCGGTAAAGGCGCCGATCACCAACAGCAGCAGCACCCCGCCGATGCCCAGGCCGCGCCCGCCGATACCCTTGCCGCCACCGCCGCGTTGTCCGCGCCGATCCTCGACATTCCTGCTGCCGCGAACGCCTTTCAACCGCATGCCGATCACCCTTCGCAGCCTGTCTGTCCGGCGCCGACTCTAGCACCCGTCAAAAGGGTCCGAAACCCGGAATGGACTTGCGCTTGACAGGCGCCCGCAACACCCGCTACCGCTGGGTCGATGGTTCCCGGTCGTGCATGCGCCGGGATGAAAAGGGAACACGGTGCGGCCCTCTGGCGACAGAGGACCAATGCCGAGACTGCCCCCGCAACTGTAAGCGGTGAGCGATGCCGAAATGCCACTGGCCCCCGGGCCGGGAAGGCCGGCAAAGCCCGGACCCGCAAGTCAGGAGACCTGCCATCGCAACCGTAACTCGAACCCGGGCGGGGTGTCCGGACGGGATGCCTTGGCCCTGAGTGGCCGGTCCCCGACACCCTGTTCCGCCGCGCGGAGGGCGCAGGATGATCTGGACCACACAAACGCATGAATTTGCCGCAACCCTATGCCGTCGCACCGGCAGGCCCTGCCCCGCCCTGTCGGGGCTGGCCGAGAACCTGACCCGCGCGTTGCGCCGGGCCGAACCGATGACCGATGCGTCATTCGAGATCGAAGGCCATTGCGAGATGCCGCCCTGCGGGGCCGGTTGTCTGGCACGCTACGCCGCCTCGCATAGCCGGGTGCGGGTGTTCTGCGGCGTTGACGAAGATACCGCCCTGCCACACCTGCACCGGTTTGCCGATGCGCTGCTGGGGTCTGAAGGCGGAGGTTTTGCCGCCGGAAGCGGCCCGGTGCCCTGCGCCATGGTCGAAGCCCGCGCGCACGCGGCACAAGTCTCGGCACCCGTTCAGCCAACCGCCTGACGGGTCACTCGCGGATCGCCCGGCCAGCCAACGCCCAGTCCATCTGGGCGTCGGTTTCGACCGCGCAGGAGCGGACCGAGCGCAGATGCGCCAACGCCGCCTTGGGGGCTTCGCCTGTCTCGATCATCAGGCGCAGCGCCGCCATGCCGGACCGGCCACAGCCGCCCTTGCAATGGATCAGCACCCGCCCGCCGCCGCGCAGGGCATGGCGGGCCGAGGCGCTGATCGCGCTCCATTTCGCCTGCGCCTCGCGGCCCGGAGTTCCGAAATCCTCGACCGGCAGATGCGCCCAACGGCAACCCCGGCTTTGTACATCGGCGCCAAAGTTGCGCGCGCCATGCTGCAGCATCTCGACCTCGGTCGTCATCGAGATCACCAGCCCCGGCGCCCAGGATCCGATCAGATCGACATCGCCCGCATAATCGCCCGATATACCCGGCAACTGGCAGATCGCCAGCGTGCCGCCGCCGACTTTCAGCGCATAAAGCACCAGCTGCGCCATCTGCGGTATCCCTTCCCGACCGACCATTGCCACGGGGCGTGGCGATCCTGACCCCAAGGGTAGAATGGCCTTTAACGCGGTGGTATCGCAAGACAAGATACCCGTGAACAGATCAAACTGCACCGCGACGCGGGTCAGCGGTTGTCTATATACACGCGAATCTGATCCGGGCTCACGCCCTGAGCGCCGATCAGGTGCGCCACCCGAATGCCGTTGATCAGGACCATGGTGCCGGTCTGATCATCAAGCTCCTGCACGCTGACCGGTGTCTCGTCTCCGTTCCCCGGACGCAGCAGCGAAGCTTCGCCTTGCAGGGTCAGGACATCTCGTGCCGTATCGAAATCGGTGATCGTGACAACGTCATAGCCGTCCGCCACGCCGCTATAGGTTTCGAGGATGTCTTGATCGGCCCCACCCCTGGTGGTGACCAGGTCCCCCTCGTCCACGACCAGGGTATCGCGCCCGACGCCACCCTTGACGGTGTCCACCTTACCCAGGTCGCTGCGATCGTCCACCGCAACAATGAAATCATCTCCCTGCTGTCCGTTGATCAGGTTAGAGCCGAAATTGTCGGAATTCGCATCATCGCCCGCGCCACTTGCACTCGTGTCATCGTCCCGAACGGCGTTACCTCCAACGGGAAGGGACACGACGGAACAGATTCGTATACCCCTGTACGCGTCTGCATCAATCTCGAGAGAGGGGAACGCACCCGCCATTTGCGGCCCAATCCTGTTCCATCCCTGAAACAATCACACGGGCGGTGGACCTTCGCCCCGCTGGCCAGTACCGTCTGCAGAACCAGAATCCAGACCCGACGAAAGTTGAAAATGTCCGACGCGCCCTCGACCCCCTATCAGGTGCTGGCCCGCAAGTACCGGCCCGAGACCTTTGCCGATCTGGTGGGGCAGGACGCGATGGTGCGGACGCTGAAAAACGCCTTTGCCGCCGACCGGATCGCGCAGGCGTTCATCATGACCGGCATCCGGGGCACCGGCAAGACGACCACGGCGCGGATCATCGCCAAGGGGATGAACTGTATCGGTCCCGATGGGAATGGCGGCCCCACCACCGAGCCTTGCGGCAAATGCGAGCATTGCGTGGCCATCATGGAAGGCCGCCATGTGGACGTGATGGAGATGGACGCCGCCAGCCGCACCGGCGTGAACGACATCCGCGAGATCATCGACAGCGTCCGCTATCGTGCCGCCAGCGCGCGCTACAAGATCTATATCATCGACGAGGTTCACATGCTGTCGACCAGCGCGTTCAACGCGCTGCTCAAGACGCTGGAGGAGCCGCCGGCGCATGTGAAGTTCATCTTTGCGACCACCGAGATCCGCAAGGTGCCGGTGACGGTGCTGAGCCGCTGCCAGCGGTTCGACCTGCGCCGGATCGAGCCCGAGGACATGATCGCGCTGATGCGCCGGATCGCCGATGCCGAAGGCGCGCAGATCGCCGAGGACGCGCTGGCGCTGATCGTGCGCGCGGCGGAAGGGTCGGCGCGGGATGCGACCTCTCTGCTGGATCAGGCGATCAGCCATGGTGCGGGCGAGACCAGCGCCGAGCAGGTGCGCGCGATGCTGGGGCTGGCCGACCGGGGCCGGGTGCTGGACCTGATGGACATGATCCTGCGCGGCGATGCGGGCGCGGCCCTGACCGAGCTTGGCGCGCAATATGCCGAGGGTGCGGACCCGATGGCGGTGCTGCGCGATCTGGCCGAGATCACCCATTGGGTGTCGGTGGTCAAGATCACCCCCGATGCCGCCGAGGATCCGACCGTGTCGCCGGACGAGCGCGCGCGCGGCCAGCAGATGGCGGATGCGCTCGCGATGCGGGTGCTGACCCGGATGTGGCAGATGCTGCTCAAGGCGCTGGAAGAGGTGGCCGCCGCCCCCAACGCGATGATGGCCGCCGAGATGGCAGTGATCCGGCTGACCCATGTGGCCGATCTGCCCAGCCCCGAAGAGCTGATCAAGCGGTTGCAGGATGCGCCGCCGCCGCCGAACCCCGGCGGAGGGCCGCGTGTTGGTCAGGGCGCGAGTGCCCCGGCCCAGAACGGCGTCAGCGCCAGCTATGCGCCCGCCCCGCGCGGCGGTGGCGGCGGGCCGGTTGCGGCGCTGGCGCAGGATCCGCAAACGGCGCTGGCGCGCTTTCCCACCTTCGAGCATTTGGTCGAGCTGATCCGCGCCAATCGCGACGGCAAACTGTTGGCCGATATCGAGATGGACCTGCGGCTGGTCAGCTATCAGCCGGGCCGGATCGAATTTCAGCCCACCGAACGCGCGCCCACCGATCTGGCGCAGCGGCTGGGCAGTGCGCTGCAACGCTGGACCGGCAATCGATGGGCGGTCAGCGTGGTGGCGCAGGGCGGCGGCAAGACCATCGACGAGATCCGCAACGCCGAGAAATACGCGCTGGAGGAAAAGGCGCGTGAACACCCGCTGGTACAGGCGGTACTGGCGCAGTTTCCCAAGGCGCGGATCACCCATATCGAGACCCCGGAACAACGCGCCGCCAAGGTGGTGACCGAGGCGCTGCCCGAGGTCGAGGACGAATGGGATCCGTTCGAGGACGGCTGAGCGCCAACTCTCGATCGCGGAGCGCCGAGAATTTTCGACGAAAATTCTCGTGGCCGCCCGGGGCAACCGTTGGCGCGCTTCAGAAAAGTCTCTTTTGCATGGTGATCGAGGTGGGCCGATCGTAACCGGGATGCGCGGTTTCGCCGGTCTTTGCGAATCCCAGCCGGGCGAAGGTGGCGTGGTTCTCCACCAGTTCCACCCGCGTTTCCAGCTCGACAACCGGCAGGCCCAGTATCCGGGCGCGGGTCTCGGCCTGTGCCACCAGCCGGCGCGCCAGACCCTGACCGCGCATGGATGCATCCACCGCCAGCTTGCCGAGATAGAGCCGCCCCGGCTTGACCGTCAGGAACACCACCGCCACCGGCGGCGCGCCCAGCGCCCAGACCTCACCGGCAGCGGCCTGCGCGGCAACGGCCTGTTCGGTCAGCCGGTGCATCGAAGAGGGCGGGTCGATCCGGCCATCCATAAAGGCGAAACTGTCACGGATCAGGGCCAGGATCGCCCCGATCTGCGGGCTGTCCGGAGCGATCCGATAGGGCGCGACGGGCGTCATAGCGAGGCCTCCGGACGGAAGTCTTGGGGGATGTTATCCTGCCCCTCCAGCACCAGTTCGGCCATCACATGGGCCACCTTGGGCGCCATGCCGAAGCCAATCTTGAAGCCGCCATTGGCGATGAACTGGTCGGGATAAAGCGGATGCGCCCCCAGCATCGGTGCGCGCGAGCGCGAGCGCGGGCGCACGCCCGCCCAACGTTCGATCACCTCGGCGCCGTGCAAGAGCGGCACCGCCTGCATTGCGCGGTCAAGAACCGTGTCCAGCGCCGCGTCGGTACTGGTCGGGTCGTCATAGTCGCGTTCCGAGGTGGAGCCGATTGCCAGCGTCCCGTCCGCATGGGGCACGATATGCACCGTATCGGCAAAAAGCTGCGGCGCCTGCCGCCCGGCATCGAAGCGCAACAGCGCCGCCTGTCCCTTGACCCCGGTGCCCACGAGGCGCCCCCGCGCCCGGTTCAGCTCTTCCAGCCCGGCGATGCCGGTGGCGTGGATCACCTGCCCCCGGTCGGGCGCCTCGGCCAATACCTCGACCCCGCGAACGGCCAGCGCACCCACCAGCGCAGCACAGGCGCGGCGCGGATGCATCCGGGCGCTGAGCGTATCATGCACCACCAACCCGGTGGGTGAGGGCGGGCACCAGCTGCCCATCTCATCAACCGGGCAGACCCGCCATTCAGCCTGCCCCTGCCACAGGGTGCGGGCGTTTTCCGCCCGCTCATCCGCCAGATCCACGGCGCGCTCATCCGCCAGTGGCTGGATGCGACCGGTGCGGCCATATCCGGGCGACACGCCACCCGCCGCCTCGACCCCTGCCCAGAACCCTTCGGCCATGATCAGGCTATCGAACTGGAAGGCCTTCTTGGCGTTCCAGTTTTCCGGCACATGCGGGGCCAGCGCGCCAACCAAGCCGCCCGAGGACCCGGCCCCAGGCCCGAACGGATCGACCACCTGCACCCGCGCCCCGCGCAACACGCAGGCCCATGCGATGGAAAGGCCGAAAATCCCCGCGCCGCGTATCGTCACATCGGCCATTGCCATCGCCCGTCCCTTTCGCCAGTGTCGCGCCGATTTCGTAGGGGATATTCGCATGGTTGACCAGCAAGCGAAACTCAGCTGGACCGAGGACCGGATACCGGTCTCGGATCGGTTCGACGACCCCTATTTCTCGCTCGAAAACGGGCTGGCGGAAACGCGGCATGTGTTTCTGGCCGGCAACGGCCTGCCCGGGCGGTTCACGCCGGGGTTCCATATCGCCGAGCTGGGCTTTGGCACCGGGCTCAACATGCTGACCGCTTGGGCCGCATGGGAAGGGGCGGGGATAGAAACCCCGCTGCGTTTCACCAGTTTCGAGGCTTATCCGATGGCGCCGGCCGACATGGCCCGGGCGCTGGCGGCCTTTCCCGAGCTTGGCCCCTGGGCCGAGCGGTTCCTGTCGGCATGGGCCGGAACGCCCTGCGATCTGGGCACTTTGCAACTGGACGTGGTGCAGGGCGATGCGCGCCAGACCCTGCCGGAATGGACGGGCCGGGCCGATGCCTGGTTCCTCGACGGCTTTTCGCCCGCCAAGAATCCCGAGCTTTGGCAGGAGGATTTGCTGGCCCATGTCGCAAACCGGACAGCACCGGGCGGCACGGTTGCCACATACACGGCGGCAGGCTTTGTGCGGCGCGGGCTGGAGGCGGCAGGCTTCACCGTGACGCGCCTGCCGGGATACGGCCGCAAACGGCATATGACACAAGGGGTTCTGCGATGACGCAAGGCACGGCACGGGCGCAGCAGAACAACATCCCCGTCGGCATCGCGCTGATGCTGGCCGCCACGGTCGTGTTCGCACTTCAGGACGGTATCTCGCGCCATCTCGCGTCAAGCTACAACACCTACATGGTGGTGATGATCCGCTATTGGTTCTTTGCCGCTTTCGTGATCGCGCTGGCGGCCCGGTCCCGTGGCGGATTGCGCGCCGCTACCCGCACTGCGCAGCCGGGCCTGCAAATCTTTCGCGGGTTGCTGCTGGCGAGCGAGATCTGTGTGGCAGTGTTTGCCTTTACCGTTCTGGGCCTGATCGAGAGCATGGCGGTGTTCATCTGCTACCCGCTTCTGGTGGCGGCCCTGTCCGGCCCGGTCTTGGGAGAAAAGGTCGGCTGGCGGCGCTGGGCCGCGATCGGTGTCGGGCTGGTCGGCGTGCTGATCATCCTTCAGCCGGGCATGGGCGTGTTCAACCCCTGGGCGGTGGTGCCGCTGATCTCGGCCCTGATGTTCGCGCTTTACGGCCTGCTGACCCGCTATGCCGCCCGGCAGGACAGCACCGCCACCAGCTTTTTCTGGACTGGCGTCACCGGCGCAGTGGCGATGACCGCCGTGGGCCTGTGGTTCTGGGAGCCGATGAGTGCCCCCGACTGGCGCTGGATGGCGCTGCTCTGTGTCAGCGGCGCCCTGGGGCATTGGCTGCTGATCAAATGCTACGAGATGGCCGAGGCGAGCGCGGTGCAGCCCTTTGCCTATTTCCACCTGATGTGGACCGCGATCCTGGGCATCACGGTGTTTGGCGAGACCTTGCGCAGCGCCGTCATCATCGGTGCGGCGCTGATCGTGGCCGCCGGTCTATTCACCCTGTGGCGCGAACGCGCGCAAAGTCGATCCCGCTAGCTCGGCTGAAAAGGGCAGCGGCAGCGGCTCCTTGCCAAGGCGCGCGCGATAGACCGGCAGGCTCTCGGTCACCCGCATGATGTAATTGCGGGTCTCCTCGAACGGGATATGTTCGATCCAGTCGACGATATCGGGCGTGCCGCTGCGCGGGTCGCCGAACCGCTCCATCCAGCTGATCGGGCGATTGGGGCCGGCATTATAGCCCGCCGCCATCATCACCACATTGCCGTCGAACTCTCCGGCCAGTTCGGCCAGGTAGTTGGCGCCAAGCTTGGCGTTATATTCCCAATCCGCGGTCAGGCTGTCGGTGGAATGCCCGCCCAGAATGCCCAGCGCGTCGGCCACCAGCCGCGCCGTGGCGGGCATCACCTGCATCAGGCCGCGCGCGCCTGCGCCCGAAATCACCACCGGGTCGAACTCGCTTTCGCGGCGCGCGATGGCCAGCGTCATCTCGGGCGCCATCGGCAGGTTCAGCCGCCCGACCGGGTGCAGCGGGTAATAGGCGCCGGTCAGCACCACCCCCTCCTGCGCCTTGCGCTTGGCGATCATCACCGACAGATGCGGCTCCTGCATCTCCAGCGCCATCTCGGCAAGTTGCGTCGCTTGCACCGGGTCAAGGCTCTCGGCCAGATGGGTCAGGAACCGCTCGGCCAGGTCCAACTCTCCGGCGCGCAGCAACAGCAACCCGGCCTCAAGCACGCTGGAGGACATGAACGCCGCCTCCCGCCAGGGGGGTGTTGCGGGTGGGTTGGCCAGCGTCGGGTCAAAGGGGCGTCCGATCCGCTCTGCCGCAAGCAGGCCATAGAACGAGGTCTGATGCTCTGCCCCCATGGCATAGGCGGCATGGGCCTTGTCCGCATCGCCCAGCGCCGCATAGGCGCGGCCCAGCCAATAGCCCGCCCGCCCCTTGGAGATCGGCGAGTTCACCGCCGCATCAAAGCGCTGGAAATGGGCGACGGCCGCAGCTGGGTCATCCAGCTTGGCCAGGGCCAGATACCCCGCCAGCCATTCCAGATCGGCATAGGCATAGCCCATACCCGGCGTCATGAAGTGACGCGCGGCCATCTGATAGGCGCGATCATTGCGGTCCTGCCGCATCGTCAGCCGCGTCAGACGCGCGCGCGCCTGGCCCCATTTGTCCGGCTCGCCCAGCGCATCGGCGCTGGTCGAGCGTTCCAGCATCAGGTCGATGGCGCTGTCATCCAGCTCCTTTCGATCACGCCAGACAAAGCGGTCATGGGCCAGCCCCGGCGACTGGGCCAAGGCCACGGGCACAGCGGCGATCAGGGCATCGATACCGGGCACGCGGTCCTGCAACCCGATTCGCGCCTGCGCCAGCTTGCGCTGGCCCTCGTCCACCAGCGACAGCATCTGCTTGGCGCTGATCGTGTAGCCCTCCCACAGCATCCGGTCGAGCCGCGCGACATGATGCGGCGCCAGCAGCTTGCCATAGTTCTCGACGTAATCCCGTTGCAGCCCGGCGCCCATCGGCAGGGTGCGCCAGGCCTTGACCAGTTCGGCCTCGGCATCGCCGCGCTGTCCGGTGGCCAGCAGGGCCACGGCGTAGTTCAACACGCCCTCGGCGGTCTGCGGCGGCGCGCCGGAATAGAACTCCAGCACCCGTTCCGGTGGGGAAAGGGTGAATTGCGGCTCGGATTGGCGGCGCAGATAGTCAAGTCCCGGCCAATCGCCGCGGCGGTTCAGGAACACCAGCGCATCGCCATCGGTTCCATAACTCTTGCGCAGCCAGTGCCAGACGATGATGTCGCGCGACACCGATCCCCGCGCGCCCGCGACCCTGAGCGCCTCGGTCCAGTTTTCGGCCCGCATCTCGCGCAGGGCAGCGCGCAGATTCGCCGCAGCATCGGCCCAGACCGGGCCGATTGCCGCAAAACACCAGAAAATCGCGGCCAGACTGGCGATCAGAACGCGGGACATCCCTTGCATTTCCTGCCGAACCAAGGCTAGAGCCTTTCACGTTATACCTTGTGCGGCCCGGATCAATTCACTTTCCGGACCAAGCGGGGGAACCGGCGGGCATCTGCCCGCATACCACTCTATCTAGGGAGCGTTTTCCATGTTCAAAGGCTCGATGCCTGCCCTCGTCACCCCGTTCCGCAACGGCGAGCTGGACCTGGAGGCGCTCAAACGTCTTGTCGAATGGCAGATCGGCGAAGGCTCGACCGGTCTGGTGCCCGTCGGCACCACCGGCGAAAGCCCCACGCTGAGCCACGAGGAACACGAAACCGTGGTGGCCGAGGTGGTCAAGGCCGCCGCCGGACGTGTACCGGTGATCGCGGGCGCGGGGTCGAACAATACCACCGAGGCGATCCGCTTCGTGCAATTCGCCCAGCGGATCGGCGCCGATGCGGCACTGGTGGTGACGCCCTATTACAACAGGCCGACCCAGCGCGGGCTGATCGCCCATTTCACCGCGCTGCATGACTGCGCCGAGATCCCGATCGTGATCTATAACATCCCGGGCCGCTCGGTTGTCGACATGACGCCCGCCACCATGGGCGCGCTGGCGAAACTGCCGCGTATCGTGGGCGTCAAGGATGCCACAGGCGATCTGGCCCGGGTCAGCCAGCAGCGCGCCAGCTGCGGCGCCGATTTCATCCAGCTCT